>JAPLOL010000138.1 GCA_026400735.1 Alphaproteobacteria bacterium
CTTGTTGAAGAAGCCCCAGCGTTCGCCTTCTTCGGCGCTCATGGAACGGCCGGTGTAAAGGAGTTCGCTGGCGCGGCCGTGGCCGATGATGCGCGGCAGGATCGCGCATGCGCCCATGTCGCAGCCGGCGAGGCCGACGCGGGTGAAGAGGAAGGCGGTCTTTGCGTTGGCGGAGGCGTAGCGAATGTCGCTCGCCATCGCGACAATGGCGCCGGCGCCAGCGCAAACACCTTCGACGGCGGCGACGATCGGCTGCGGGCAGGTGCGCATGGCTTTGACGAGATCGCCAGTCATGCGGGTAAAGCGCATGAGTTCGGGCATCGTCATCTTTGTGAGCGGCGCGATGATATCGTGGACGTCGCCGCCGGAGCAGAAATTGCCGCCGGCGCCGGTGACGACGATGGCGCGGCAATCTTCAGCGTAGGAGAGGCGACGGAAAAGATCGCGTAGTTCGGAATAGCTTTCGAACGTCAGCGGATTCTTTCGCTCTGGGCGATTGAGTGTGATGGTCGCGACGCGATCGGTGACGGACCACAGAAAATGTTCGGCCTGATATTCGGCGCTCTTCCAGGCATCGTCGATCACGGCGCCGCTCCCTTTGTTAGCTTGCGGCGCAACGATGCTTTGGCTGCATCGAGGAGCCGCGACAGCGCGTTTTTGTCGGCTTGTGTGAGATCGCGCAGCAGCGCGTCCACGCAGCGGCGGTCGTTTTCGTCGGCTTCGGTTTCGATGAGGCCATCGGCGGAGAGGCGCGTTCGTAATTGCGTGACGTTGCCGTTCGATACCAACAGGTATTGCGAGACTTCGCCGAGTGTGAGTGCACCGTGTCGATCGAGCGCGGAGAGGAAATCGAAACGGGCGATGGTGCTATCGAATTTGGCGCGCATGAGTGCGTCGACTTCGCGCTCGATCAGACGGCTCGTGGTGAGCAGACGAAGCGAGAGACGGACGGTGTCTTGCGCGCTCGTCATTTAGACTTCGCCACCGCTCATTGGGATTGCCGCGCCGTTTGTGGCGGCAGCGCCGTCGCTGCAGAGCCAGGCGATGGCGCTGGCGACTTCGTCGGCGGTGATGAGGCGGCCTTGCGGATTTTTGGCGTAGAGCGAGGCCTTAGCTTCGTCTTCGCTCAGTTTGGTTTTGCTGGCGATGTTTTCGGCGGCGCGGGTGACGATGTCGGTTTCGACATAGCCGGGGCAGATGGCATTGACTGTGACGCCTTTCCTAGCGGCTTCTTTAGCTAGCGCGCGCGTCATGCCGATCATGCCGTGCTTCGAGGCGCAATAGGCGCTGATGTAGGCGGCGCCTTGCAGGCCGGCGATGGAGGCGACGTTGACGATGCGGCCCCATTTCTTGTGGTACATATCTTCCAGCGCTGCACGTGAACACAAGAACGCGCCGGTGAGATTGATCGCAAGCGTCTGATTCCACATCGAGAGATCCATGCGGTCGAGCGGCGCCGATGGCGTGATGCCGGCATTGTTGATCAGGATATCGATCGGGCCGTAGCGATCGCGTGCAGCAATGAAGGCCGCGGCGACTGACGCCTCATCGGCAACGTCGCATGAGAGGCCTTGTGCGTTCTCAAACTCTTCCGCAGCGCTCGCTGCGCGCGCGCCGTCGCGGCCGACGAGCGTGAAGCGTGCGCCAGTGGGAGCAAGTGCGCGTGCGGTGGCGAGGCCGATGCCGGTGCCGCCGCCGGTGATGAACACGTGGTGAGCCATTAGGAGTCCTTGCGTGCGAGCGTGCGCTGCATTTGCGCGTAACCAGTGCGATATTGTTTGGGCGGCGCGAGCTTGCCGTAGCCGAGTTCAGCGGCGGCGCGCAGCGACCAGTTTGCATCCATCAAGTGCGGGCGCGCGAGCGCGCAGAGATCGGCACGGCCGGCTGCGAGGATGGAATTGACGTGATCGGGTTCGAAGATGTTGCCGACGGCCATCGTCTTCACGCGCGCTTCATTGCGGATGCGGTCGCAGAACGGCGTTTGGAACATGCGGCCGTAGACGGGCTTGGCGAGCGGCGTGGTCTGGCCGGCGGAAACGTCTATGAGATCGGCGCCAGCTTGCGCAAACGCTTCGGCGATGGCGACGGAGTCTTCAGCGGTGAGGCCATCATCGTGCCAGTCGGTGGCGGAGATGCGGACGCTTATCGGTTTGTGCTTCGGCCACGCGCCACGCATGGCTTCGAACACTTCGAGCGGGAAGCGGAGGCGGTTTTCGATGCTTCCGCCGTATGCGTCGGGGCGTTGGTTGCTGATTGGCGTGAGGAAGGACGAGAGCAGATAGCCGTGGCCGCAATGCAGTTCGAGCATGTCGAAGCCGGCTTGCTCGCCCATGAGCGTGGCGCGGACGAAATCTGCTTTGACGCGATCCATGTCGGCGCGTGTCATTTCGCGCGGCGTGGCGTTGGCTACGGACCAGGCTAGCGGCGAGGGCGCGATGAGCTCCCAGTTGTCGCTTTCGAGCCGTTGATCGGAATAGTCGCGTTTGTCGTTGGCGTCTTCGCTCCACGGCTTGCGTGTTGAGCCTTTGCGGCCAGCGTGGGCGAGTTGGAGTGCGAACTTTGCGCTGGTGTTGGTGTGCACGTAGTCGACGATCCGCTTCCAGGCGGCGACGTGTTTGGCGTCGTACATCCCAGCGCAGCCGGGGGTGATGCGGGCGTCGGCGGAAACATCCGTCATCTCGGTGAAGATGAGGCCGGCGCCGCCGCTGGCGCGAGCGCCGTAGTGGACGAGGTGGAAGTCGTTCACTTCGCCATCGACGGCGGAATACATGCACATCGGGCTGACGACGACGCGGTTGGCGACTTCCATGTCGCGTAGGTTGAGCGGCGCGAACATCGGTGGCGGCGGGTTTTGCTCGATGCCGGAGAACCACGATTCGACGCGGCCGAGATAGTTCTTATCTCGAACGCGCAAATTCTCGTGGCTGACGCGTTGGCTGCGGGTGAGCAGGGAATAGGTGAATTGCAGCGGTTCGAGATTGGCGTAGCGGTCGATGTTCTCGAACCAATCGGTTGAGTTACGCGCGGCGTTTTGGAGCTTTAGCACTTCGACTTGGCGTTCGGCGTGATATTCGGCCAAAGCCTCGGCAAGCGGTTTGCCGCCGTGCAGCACAGCCGCGAGTTTGATCGCGTCTTCGATGGCGAGCTTAGTGCCCGAGCCGATGGAGAAGTGCGCGGTGTGCGCCGCGTCGCCCATCAAGATCAGATTGCCCTTGTGCCACGTCTCGCAAACGATGCGCGGGAAGTTGAGCCAGGCTGAGCCGCGTAGGTGCTTGGCGTTGGTGTCGAGCGTGGCGCCGTTGAGATATTTTGCGAAGAGCTGCTCGGCGGCGCGGCAGGTTTCGTCCTGGCTCATGCGGTCGAAGCCGAAGCTCCGCCATGTCGCTTCGCTGCATTCGACGATGAAGGTCGAGGCGTTGTCTTCGAATTTGTAAGCGTGCGCCCAAATCCAACCGTGCTCGGTTTTCTCGAAGGCAAAGGTGAAGGCTTCGAACGCCTTGTTTGCGCCTAGCCAGATGTACTTGTTTGGGCGGACATCGATGTCGACGCCGAAGTGCGCGGCATCGGAGGATCGGAGCTTGGAGTTCGCGCCGTCGCACGCGAGCACCAGATCGTAAGCCGCGAAGAGCTCGGGTGAGGGATCGACCTCGGTCTTGAACTCAAGCCGCACGCCGAGTTCGCGGGCGCGGTCCTGGAGGATGTTCAATAGTTGCTTGCGGCCTATGCCGACGAAGCCGTGACCGGATGAGGTGATGGTTTCGCCGTGGATGTGGACGTCAATGTCGTCCCAGTGCGCAAAGCCGGCCTCGATCTTATCGGCGCTCAGCGGATCGTTGGTGCGAAGGTTCTCCATGGTCTGATCGGAGAAGACTACGCCCCAGCCAAATGTGTCGCCCGGATCGTTCCGCTCGAACACGAAAATGTCGTGCCGCGGATCACGCAGTTTCATGGAGATCGCGAAGACCAGGGCGGCCGGTCCGCCGCCGACACAGGCAATGCGCATGCATTAGTTTATATATGAAATAAAAGGCCATCGCAAGCCGGTGGCCGGGTTTTGCCCGCGCCGCTCAGCCTCGGATGTCGAAAAATTCGGCCGCTCGGCCGTCAGATACGGCGGTCGCGCGTGCGATCTCGGCCTCGCCCTCCGCCTCGTGACCCATGCGGATGAGGCTGAGGCCGCGGCCATAACGCGCGACGGCGTTGTCTTCTTCATCGCGCAGCAGGTCGACGTAGGTGTAGTAAGCGCGGCGCAAGTCCCGTAACGCGCGGTCGTCTTCACCAAGCGACTTGAGCGCAATCGAGCGGAAATAGTGAGCGGTGGCAGTGTGCATCAGCGACACGCGTGAGCCGATCATGCGTCCGCAGGCGCGAACCGCAGCTTCGGCATCATCGCCGCGGCAAATCTCCCAATAGCGATGCGTCGGACTGAGCTGGCTCAGTTCACCGTAAGAGCGCGTCGTTGGGTTGGACATGCCTGGGCCGGACTGCGCGGCAGCAGGCGCTGCGACAACGAGCGTGGCGGCGATGGCGAGTGCAGCAAGCAAGCGCACGGGAGACCTCCGGATCACCAAGGATGCTCCGAAAACGGACCGTTCGCAACTGCCGCCAGATCCTATGGTTTGGGTGTCGTTGCGATGACCATGGTGCGTTCGAGGCCAGCGTCACGGTCGTCGAGGGCCGCCTGATAGTCGGGCGCGTGTTCCATCGAAAGGATCGCTGGCGGGTTGGGATAGCGCATGGCCGCGAGATCATCCCAATCACCGACGGTTGGGCCAGTTTTAGGTTCGCGAAGCACGGAGAGAATGCGCGCGGTGAAGAGCAGATGGCCACCCGTGCGATAAACTGTGCGCATCGCGACCATGCCGTAGCGCATATAGGCTGTGCGGCCTGTGACGCCCGGTTGAGCGGTTCGGTACTGCGCGTCTTTGTAATAGCGGAGGAAGTTCACCATTGCCGGTGCGTATTGGGGCGGTTGCGCGAGCAGGCTCGTGATCGATGCGGCGCTGGGCATGACATCGGAACGGAAGCTTAGTGCCTGAGCGTCTTGCACGATCGGGCCGTGCGGCTTGGTTAGGATACCGAGCGCGATCAGTGTTTGAAGAAAACCGAAGAGTAGCGCCGGTGGGCGGCGCAGTTTTACGCGCGCGATGTAGGCGTCCTCGGCGGTCTCGAGCGCGATCGGCGGCTTGGTCTCGTCGCCGCCGGCGGCGATGATGAAGTGCTGCCAGTAGGCGCTGTCGGGAGCGCCGCCGATCATGGTGAAGTCGGTAGTGCTCCGCCAGCGCTCGGTGACGCCCGCCGCGAACGCTCCGGGCTCACCGCGCACGGCGATGAACCAGTGCGGACCATCGCTGGCGCTGATCGGATACACTGGCTCGCACGCGCCGATCGACCAGAGCACGACGATCAACGCGGCGATGGCGGCGAGGATGAAGAGAAGGATCATCACCTCAGTTGGACCAGTAGACGTATTCTTGATCCTCGGTCCAAGGCGCGTTGAGCGGCACGTCGATGCGGACGGGTCCTTCGAGTAGCGCCGGCCAGATGGGCGGCGGCAGGTTGGCGTTCTGTGCTTCGATCATCGCGCGCATGGCGGCCACGCGTTCCGGCTGCTGCGCTGAGAGATCGTGCTGCTCGGTCGGATCGTTGGCGAGATCAAAGAGCCACACGCGGTTTGGCGTCTCGGAGACTTGCAGCTTCCAATCGCCGTCGCGCACGACGCGGTAGGGGCCTGAGCGCCAAAAAAGCGTGCGTTGCAGCGTGCCAGGCTGTTGACCGGTCAGATAGGGAAGCAAGTTCACACCATCGCTTTGCGGCTGCTCTGGTGCGCCTGCGGCTGCAGCGGCGGTTGTGAAGATGTCCATGTGCGTAGCTGGGCCGCGCATGTGTGAGCCCGCCGGGATGTGGCCCGGCCAGCGCGCGAAGAATGGCGTACGAATGCCGCCTTCGAAGAACGTTGCTTTCCAGCCGCGATAGGGACGGTTGAGATCCGGCAAGCCAACATACCACGCGCCGCCGTTGTCGCTGGTGAAGATCACAATGGTGTTGTCGTCCAGACCCTGATCGCGCAGCGTTTGCATGACGCGGCCAATGGCGCGATCGAGCGATACGATCATCGCGGCGTACACGCGCTCGGTATGATCAGGGATGTTTGAGAGGGCTTCATAGTCCTCGCGCGTCGCTTGCAGCGGCGTGTGCGGGGCGTTGAAGGCGAGATACATAAAGAAGGGGCGATTGCGGTTCGCTTCGATCGCGCGCGATGCTTCGTCGGCGAAGTAATCGGTGAGATAGCCGCGCGGACGGAAGCGTTGTCCGCCGTTCCACTGAACCGCGTAGGGCAGGTTGGCCCAAATGAAGCGATCGATTGGATCGAACGACAATTGTGCATTGACGGTGTTCGGATCGTTCGGCGGCAGGAACATCGCCGCACCCGCCATGAAACCGAGGCTCTCGTTGAAGCCTTGCGCTTCCGGACGCATCCCGACGCCTTCGCCGAGGTGCCACTTGCCGATGTGGATGGTGTGATAGCCCTGGCCTTGCATCACTTCAGCGATCGTCGTTTCGCTGGCCGGCATGCCCATGTTTTCTTCAGCGGGCATCTGCGCGACGCGTTCTTCGTGGAAGATCGGTTGGTGCAACGCATCGCGACCGCCGTGAGAGAGATAGCGTGAGAAGGCTTGCGGCGTTGCCGTGAATTCAAAGCCGAAGCGCGTCGGGTAGCGACCGCTCATGATCGCAGCGCGCGAAGGCGAGCACGTGGCGTTGGCTGCATAGCCTTGATCGATGCTGACGCCTTGTTGTGCGATGGCGTCGATGTTCGGCGTGCGCACCTGGCCGCCGGCGAGGCCGCCGCCGTTGAAGGTGATGTCATTAAAGCCAAGATCGTCCGCGACAATGACGATGACATTCGGCGGGCGCTCACCTGTAGACGCTTGGGCCGGACCTTGAGGCCACGTCACATCGTGATACTCGGCGACTGGGTCGCGCAAATTGCCGACGATGCCCGGCAGATAATACCAATAACGCTGGTAAAGCAGGAAGCCTCCAACAGCGATCAGCGCGATCACGCCGCCAATGATTGCAAGACGTTTCATGGCCACGGCCTCCCTTAGAAGCGCAGATGATGTGAGCGAAGCATGCCGCCTGTGCGCGGCAACGAAATTACGTCGCCGTCGCGCGCGGCAAAGACGGGGCCGTCATAGGTGCTCTTGGCGGCTTGCACGAACGTATCGGTGAGGCCTGGGATCGGCGTTTGCGGCAGGAAGTGCGTGAGCGCGAGCGCGCCGACGCCTGCTTCCTGGGCGACGTGGCCCGCGTCTTCAGGCGAGGTGTGATAATCCAGGATGTCGTTGAAGATGGCGCCGATGTTTTCACGGCCAGCCGCTTGCGACGCATTGTGCATGATCGCGTCGAGGCGCGGCGAGATGGCTTCGTGAACCAGCAGATCCGTGCCTTGCGCGGCTTGGGTCAGCGATTGGGAGCGCGATGTGTCGCCGCTAATGGTGATGCTGCGGTTCGCGTACTCGATGCGATAGCCGACGGCTTCAGTCGGCGTGTGTGTCACGCGGAAGGTCACAATGCGCACGCCATCTTTGTTCCAAAGCTCAAGCTCTTCGCCATCGGCCAAGGGGATCGCGAACTCCGTCGCGCGCATCCCCGCGCCGGAAGGCGGCATCACCTCGGGGCCGTGATGGGCCATGCGGTAGCCTTGATCGATCGCGTAAGCTTCGTTGAGGCCCGCGACGACGCGCGCGGTTCCGATCGGGCCGATGACGTTCAGCTGCTCGCGTGAGGCGCCCGACGCCCAATGTTGGAGCGCGACGGTGTCGAGACCATCGATGTGGTCTGAGTGCAGGTGCGTGAGGAAAAGCGCTTCAATCTCGTTCTGCTGAACACCCATGAGTTGCAGCGTTTCCGAAGCGCCGTCGCCTGCATCGAAGATGAAGAGGTGTTGGCCCGCGAGGACGGCAAGGCACGGACCAGCGCGCGTGCGATCCGGCAACGGCGATCCGGTGCCGCAGAAGATGGCATGGAGGCCGTCCGGCAGTCCGGTGCGCAAGTTCTCGCCGACGGCTTGGCGCGCGGCGCGCTCAAAGATGCGCGTGGCGATCTCACCGCGGAAGAAGTATGCGCCAACGCCGGCCGCAATCACCAGCGCCGCAAGGCCGCCGAGCCAAGCTCTTGCTTTCATTGCTCACTCCCCCGAGGCAGCCCAATTCGCGCTTGACGTCTCAGTTCAACAATAGGCACTATCAGTGCCAATATATGCCGACGACGCATTCTGTCAATGCGAACGGCGAAGGGGAGGCCGCCCATGAAAGTCCTGCGTACGCCAGACGAACGCTTTGCCAATCTGCCGGATTTTCCATACGCGGCGCACTACACGGACATTCGCGACGCCTCCGGCACGACACTTCGCATTGCAGCAATCGATGAAGGCCTGCGTGACAAGCCGCCGGTCCTGCTCATGCACGGCGAGCCGAGCTGGTCTTTCCTCTATCGCAAGATGATCGCGCGCTTGGTGGCGGCTGGCCACCGCGTTGTCGCCCCGGACCTTGTCGGCTTCGGCCGCTCGGATAAGCCCATGGAGCGCGAGGACTATACCTACGAAAAGCACGTGAAGTGGATGAGCGATTGGCTCGTCGCCAACGATCTCAAGGGCATCACTTTGTTCTGCCAAGACTGGGGCGGGCTCATTGGCCTGCGTCTCGTGGCGGCGTTTCCAGAGCGTTTCGCGCGTGTCGTTGCGGGCAACACGTTTTTGCCAGCAGGCACAGGCGCAAATCCGGCCTTCGAAGCTTGGCGGAACTTCAGCCAGACCGTTCCTGTTTTTCCGACCGGAAATATCTTGAACGGCGGCACGGTGCGCGAGTTGAACCAGGCTGAAATGGATGCGTACGAAGCGCCGTATCCCGATGAAAGTTACAAAGCGGGCGCGCGCCAGTTTCCGGCGTTGGTGCCAGTCGCGCCCGACATGGCGTCGGTGCAAGAGAACAAGGACGCGTGGAAAGTGCTGGAGACATTCGACAAGCCGTTCCTGACCACCTTCAGCGATCAAGATCCGATCACGCGCGGCGCCGATGCGCGTCTGCAAGAGCGCATCCCGGGCTGCAAAGGCCAGAAGCACACGACCATTGTCGGCGGCGGCCACTTCCTGCAGGAAGACAAACCAGAAGAACTCGCCGATGCGATCGATGCCTTCATCAAGGACAATGCGTGACCACACGCGCGGAGAAAATTGCTGAGCCGGTTGAGGTTGATGGCCGGCGCCAGCGCTCCGACGCAAGCCGGCGCAAAATCGCGCAGGCTATGCTCGAACTGTTGCGTGAAGGCGAACCCGATCCGAGCGCAGATCTCGTGGCTGAACGCGCTGGCGTAGGCCGCCGCACCGTATTTCGGCTCTTCTCGGACATGGAAGGCGTCTTCCGCGAGATGCATGCGATCATGACTTCGCGCCTCACGCCCGAATTCGTGCGTCCGTTCCTGGCAACGACGTGGCGTGCGCGCGTGGACGAATTGATCGAGCGCCGCTCCAAGGCATTTGAAGAAATGCTGCCGATCAAGACGGCAGCGGACGCGCGCCGCTATACGTCGAATTTCCTGCAGAAAGAGCACAAGAAGGTCACTCGGCTGCAACGCGACGCGCTGCGCAATATTCTGCCTGCGAACCTCGCCAAGGGCGACATGCTGGAAGCGCTCGATCTCACACTGAGCTTCGAAGCGTGGCGGCGTTTGCGCTACGAGCAGGGGCTTAGCGTCAAGCAAGCGCAAGCTGTGCTGCGCCAACTCGTGGCGGCATTGGTCGACTAAGGCGCGTTGCCGACGGTTCGAAAGCCAATGTGCGACATGCCCAGCCCTTCATCGCCCGGCTGACGCGAGCCGCTGCGATAGCGTGAGCAGAAGTTCGGCGCGCAAAGTTGCGACCCACCCTTGATCACGCGCATCGGCGCGTCCGCTGAACGCGACGCGTCCAAGCCATCGCCGCCCACAAAGCGATCGGACGTCCATTCCCAGACATTGCCGGCCATGTCGTAGAGGCCGTTGGCATTTGCCGGAAAGCAACCGACGGGCGCCAATCCAGCAAAACCATCCTCGCCCGTGTCCTGAAATGGAAAGACGCCTTGCCAAGTATTGGCGCGCGGCGTGCCGTGCGCGTCAAACGCCTCGGCGCGCCGATCGGCCGGAGCGGGCGCAGGCCCGCGCGCCGCAAACTCCCACTCATTTTCTGTCGGCAGCCGCCGCTGCGCCCAGTGTGCGTACGCCTGCGCATCTTCGTACGCGACAGCGACAACAGGATACGCATCGCGTCCGTCGATCGAAGATGCTTCACCATCCGGATGACGCCAGTTCGCTGTTGGATCAATGCGCCAGCGCGCTTGACCGCGATCGAATACCGCTGCGCCCATCGGCGCGCCATTTGGCCCAGCGCGCTCAGCGACGGTCACGTAGCGCGTCGCCGACACGAACGCAGCGTATTGCGCATTGGTCACCTCGTGCGCGTCGATATCGAACGCCACTAAGTCGCCTACGCCGCCAACGCGCTCTTCGGGCTCAAACCGGTTTTCACCACGATCGAGCCGCCCCGCAGCGATCAAAACATGCGCATCAGGGGCAAGCGCCGCGCATTGAGCCAACACTGTAGGCGCCTGCTGCGCCTGTCCGCAAGCGGCCAACACCGCGCTCGCAGCGGCCCAAATCAGGATTTTCAGGCTCGACACCGCCGCTCCTTGCCAAGACATTCTGAAAAAACCTGGGCGCCGGACTTGCAAGCCGCCCCGGCGCTCTTCATTAAGCGGGCCTCCGGAGAGGTGCTAGAGTGGCTGAATAGGCCGGTCTCGAAAACCGGAGTACGTGCAAGCGTATCGAGGGTTCGAATCCCTCCCTCTCCGCCAGGATGCTTCCAAACCATCTGTATTGGTGGGATAAAACCAGAGCCAAATCAGATTGTCCCACATTCTGTCCCAACGGCGCTCCACGCTTCGTGGCGGGCGAGTGATGATACCTATCGCTTGGGGGACAGCTTCCACGTCGGATCGCACGCAGCGAGACGTCCGCTTCGGGGCAGAAAGAGAAATTGCCGATGGCCTTGGAGCACACCAAAGCGGACTTTCGTGAGGAGTTGGCGAGGCGGCGCTGATTGGCCCCAAGCGGTCACAGCACACGCTTATGCTCGGTCGTCTCGCCGAAAGCCGGCGAGGGCTTCCAGATCTGACAGGCTCAGTATCTCGCCAGCAGCATTGGTAATGCGAAAATCAGCGTGTCGGCGAGCAAGCGTGCGGGCTTTTTGAGCGGCGCGTTTGGCATCCTCGTAGAGGTACGTGACCGTACCAGAGGTTTGCAGTCGCAGGATTTCAAACCTGGCCATTGCCAAGCATGATTGGAAATCCCGGAGGCGGCTGTACGCTTGCCGACCGACTCGTCCGCGAATGCAAGCCTCTCATCCGTTTGTTTCGCGACGTGTGATGATCAGCGACTGATCCAGATCTTCGGGTTCGAATTCGTATCGCGTCAACGCCGACCATTCGCCAAGCCTGCGGCTGCAAGGGCATGTGGCAAATCCGGGTGCAGTGTCGTCGCGCGCCACAGTTGTGCGCAGGTACCGGCGCCCACATTCGCAATCGATAAGTTCTGCGGGGTCCACTACGCACCCCACGCGAGGCTTGCAGCAGTGAGCGCCCACCCAGCAAAGAGCGCCGCGCACATCAAATAAAAGTTTCGGGCTGATCGGTCGTGCATGTTCGCTCCGGGGCAGGGGGAGCGCAAAGCTGTCTCTCAGGCGCCGACTTCCAACGTCGTTACCGGCGATATGGCCAAGATACGCCCATTGCGGTGAGCAGCAATCCGACCTCGGCTAACGAGTCTAATTATTACAAGGTTCTAGGCCGAGTGGAGTTACCGCTTGCGACAGTCAGCTTTCGGCGATGGTTAGAAGCAAACGCTGGCAATTATTCGGCGCAGGTGTCTAACCCATATTTTGAAACGGCCTTCCGGCAAGGCGGGGGAGCTTAATGCTGGAAGGCCGCCTCAGAAGGGTCGAGCGAGATAGGCGGTTCTCGCTCAACCTTTGGGGTCACGCGACGCTTGCGCAGGTCAGCGGGCGCGAGCGGCGTTTGCGAGCAGGAAGCAAAGGCCTGTGCTCCGCCTGGTTGTGATGAAGCGCTTCAGCTTCGATGTTGGCGTCGTATATCTCGCCGCAGCCGGCGCAGATTTTCAGAAGTTCTTGGTGTGCGATGGACATTTGGGTTTCCGCTCTGCAGCGGATGAACCATGATCGAAAGTGATGTGGATATCGGTACGGCGCCGAACAGAGTCAGATTGCAAATAAGCGGCCGTCTCTACCCGTAGGGAGTTGGCGCCGTTCACATCGGGCCGCAGCCAACCATTGCCGCGAGCGCGACGCGCGCCGCCAGAAATCAACCCGCCCACTATGAAACCGTCACGCATCGACGTTCCCCGTGGGCGCGCAACGCGTTAGCGAGAACCCAATTCACATATTGGAAATATGACGCCGTTGGCAGGATGCTCAAAAATAAACGCTAGCGCACAAGCGCGCTAGTGCACGCGCTACATAAGGGGGCCGACATTGATCCATTGCGGTCGTCAGCTTTCACTATTCATCCTAGTTGAACTCGGACGGCGCCATGTCGCGTCGGGGGCAGGGGATGCATTTCCCGTGGATAGCCCGCGCAAGTGTGAGGCGCCGTACCGACTGAGCTCTGTCGAGAAACTAGGTACGTGATTGGAGCCGGGGGGCTTCTATCCCGAACGCGAGCGGCCTCCTTTGACCATCAAGGAGGCCGTTTCGCTGCGAAGTGTTCGGTATCGCACACTTTGGGCTGAAGTTTATATGTCGGAAAGCGCGCAAACGGTGGCCCCGTTATGCCAGTTCGTGCATCGTACTGGCATCGGCCTCCCCGCTTTTGGCGTCGGGCCGACTGAGAGATGCGCGTGCTCCCGCCGGCGGAGCTATATGTGCCACACCGACTACAACAGAATGTTCGGAATCGAATTCTCGCGGCTCTCCCGGCCAGTGAATTCAAGCTGATTATGGACAAAATGCAGCGCGTGGAGCACACGCTCGGCGAGTCCCTGCATCGCGCCGGCGAACCCATTGAAAACGTGTTCTTCGTCGAAAGCGGCTTCATCTCAGCACTGACGATGCTTTCCGATGGCGCCCCGCTTGAGATTGGATTGATCGGCGCCGAAGGCGTGGCCGGCGTGTCGGTCATCCTCGGCGCGACCAATTCGTACAGCGAGACCATGTGCCAGACCGGAGGCGGCGCCTTTCGGATCGGCGTCATCGCGTTCAAGGAGGTCGTCTCGCACGCGCCCCATTTGCGCGATCTCCTGTTGCGCTACACGCACGTCTTCCACGTCCAGGTCGCGCAGACTGCCGCGTGCAACGCGCACCATGAGCTGGGGCAACGCCTCGCCCGCTGGCTGCTGGCGGCGCACGATCGCAGCGGCGTGCCAGAATTATCGCTCACCCAAGACCTCATCGCCGTCATGCTCGGCGTGCGGCGTTCAACCGTCAGCATCGCCGCCAGCACGCTGCAAAAGGCTGGCGTCATTCGCTATCAGCACGGACGCATCACGATCCTAGACCGGGTCGGTCTCGAGGATGCGGCTTGCGAGTGTTATGAAGCCGTAGCGAGCGAATACCGCGCCCTTTTTGGCGAACGTCCGTTCGAGGCGCCCTCAGGAAGCGTGCCCGTCTCATAAAACTAGCAGTCGTTCTCGCGAGAGAGTCTGTTGGCGCACAGACTCATTGTGGAAAACAGCGCTCTGTTCCCCGGGACACGGGAGATCACTGTGAGCGAACGCTACTTGGAAATGAGCGGAGCGACGATTGCTTCGCGGCCTTCAGTCAACGAGTTGCTGGCTGAAAATGCGCGCCTTCGCGTTCTGTGCGTAGAAGCGAACGACTTGGCGACTCGGCACCAATTGGCGCTGCGCGAAGGCGATCATCGGATCAAGAACAGCCTTCAAATCGTCGCGAGCCTCATGGGGATGCAGGAGCGCCGCGAGACTAACCCCCTCGCGCGCGCCGCCCTTCACACCGCGACGGCGCGCATTCATGCGGTTTCTCGCATTCACGACGCACTGCAGCTTAACGGCAGTAGAAACGTGGTGCAGCTAGGCACTTTGGTCGAGACGATGTGCGCCTCGCTACGCACGATGGCTGGTGATACCTCGCGCCTGTCGATTGTCGCGGACGTCGATCCCTGGAAAGCTCGATCGAAGTAGCGCAACCCGTCGTGCTTATAGTCAACGAACTCGTTCTCAACGCACTGAGACATGCCTTTTCACAGGCGGCGAGTGGCGTCATTCTCGTTACACTGCATCGCACTGACGGCGTGCTGTACGTCAGTGTCGCTGACAACGGCGCGGGGCTGCCGGTTGGCTACGACACAAAGAACGGCTTCGGCATGAGGCTCGTGCGGATGATGGCGTCGAAGATCGGCGCAACGTTGGAGATCGAAAGCTCTGGCGGCGCGCGTTTCACGCTCATCGCGCCTGGCGCTTAAGAATGCGCGCACTGCGCCAACCCTGGCCCCCTAACAACCTCTCGCGCGTTGAGACACGTTAGGAAAATTCCCCATGAAAAAAAGTACTCTATTCGCCGCGGTCGCGGTGCTCGCGATCGCGAGTCCGCTCGCCGTCAGCACTGCCGCCGCTCAGCGTGATCGCCCTCAGCAAGAGCAATATCAACAAAACGACCAGCGTGATCGCTACAACGATCAAAACATGCGCGATGACAATGATCGCGGCAATCATCGCGATCGCCGCGAAGACTGGCGCGACGATCGTGGCCAGGCCCGTTGGGACGATCGTCAACACAACGGCTACTACATGAACAGCCGCTGGACCTATGGCGAGCCGAGCGCGGACATGTATGGCCGCCAAGGTTTTTCGCTTGGTTATCGCCCGTGGGCCGTTGGACAAAATCTCGGTCAGTATTACGGCACCCGTTTTCAACCGGTAGATTATCGCCGCGAACAGCTGCGCAGACCACCGCGCGGCATGCGCTGGGTACAAGACGATCGGGGGGACTACCTCCTCGTCAATCGCTCGGGCCGCGTGATGCAAGTCGTCGTTAGCGGATACGAGCCTCGTGATCGGCGTCAGAGCTGGCGTGAATCGCGCAACGATGCGCGGTGGGACGACAGCCGTTACAACGGCTATTATCGCAACAACCAGTGGACCTACGGCGCGCCGCCAGAAGGCCGCTATAGCCGTGACGAAGTCGTCTATGGCTATCAACCTTGGCAGCGCGGCCAACGTCTCGGCTATTACGAGGGCCGCTACCAAGAGGTGGACTATCGCACCAATGACAGATGGCGGCAGCCGCCACGCGGCTACCACTGGGTCCGCAGCGATGGCGGCGACTTCTTGCTCGCTGCAATCGCTGGCGGCGTCATTGCTGCGGTGATCTTGAACAACACACGCTGAGCGAACGTCGCGAACAAATAAGCCGCTCCGATCAAACCCGGGGCGGCTTTTTTACGTTTGGCGCTTACTGCAGAGAGTGTTCGACGTCGCACAGACGTTGAGGCCGAATCGTACGAAACCGTACAAATGACCGTTCACAGGCTCCCGCCGCTGCCTCCGTTTCCTACGAGGCAGACTTCGGACACCAAGCGATGCGAGGTGTGCGGTCAGCGTTTCAGCACGCGTGATCAGGCTCAGGTCTTCCATCACGGCGCAGATGCGCACAAGCCGCTTGCGCCAACGTCAGACTAATTCAGCTGGCGCAGGCGAATATCCAGGCTGAAGCGAGAAGGCAGGATACGCCCCACAAGGCAACGATGATCACAATCTTCGCGCCTTCGCGATCAGGCCTATGCATTCAGTTTCCAGTGCAGGACAGGAAGCGGCCCCCTTGGTGGCAAGGGAGCCGCCCCTAAGTGCGCATCATGGTCCGGCGGGGGGAACACGCGATGCGCGATAGGACCTCGCACACGCCAACTCAGGAGTCTGTGCGCGGCCGCACACTTGCTGCTGTCGATCCGGCGCGACACGGGAATCCCGGAACCACGGCCCGACTTGATCGTTTTTCTGCAATGGAAACGTTGACACAATCACTCATGGGGACCGCTGTGTTTGCGGGCTGCATGGGAACTATTCTCGTCGCAGCACGGTGGCTTAAGTGACCGCTGATCGAGGACATGACTCCAGGCGAGTAAGCGCCGATGTCGAACGCGCTATGGCGGCGGATGGATTTTTCGCTGACGAAATCTCAGTCGAAATGCCGCCTTCTGCTGATGATCCCTATGAAGTCCGCGCAGCTTGGGCCCGCGAAGTGGTTGCACAGGCCGCGGCGCAAACGATCGACCAACGCAGCGCTCGCGCGCTTCCCGACGGTTTGCGACCGTCGCACTTTTGGGAAGTCGAATTCCAAAGCGCGTTGGTCGATCCCATCGCCTACGCCCGGTCGATACACCAAAGCCCCCTCATCCTGAATTAGGTGCACCACTGCTGGCGCATCACTCTCACGCAATGTCTCGCGGGTTGAATGATCGCGCGACCACTGAAGCGCTACGAGAGATTGACGAAGGCCGCCGGACGCGATCACGCGTTTGACAAAGGCTCGATAACACCACCGTTGGCCTTAGGCGGTCGTCACGATCTTGCATCCGGGCGTGCGACGCAGAACATCAAGGGCGACCCCATTGTGTGAGCGCTTCAGCGCGATATCAGCGCTTTCATTGCCCACGCGCAGGTTCTTGAACACAATCTCGTCAAGAAAGCTCGGGAGGTGGGGCCGATCAAAGTTGATGCGTTTGTCTTCTGGGGAAAATGAAAGACCTACGCATGCTTGTATCAGCATAAGCGGGGCAGCCGTCGCCCATGCCTGGGGTGAACACGCAACCGGATAAAATACCGGACCTGCGCCGCGCTGGCGCGGAAAGCCGCAAAACAGCTCCGGCAAGCGGCGAAGCTCCATATAGTTGGAAGCGTCGAACAAGCCGGCGAAAATCTGGGCCGCTTCTTGGCGGAGGCCATAACGAGCAAGCCCTGCGGCCACGATGGCGTTGTCGTGCGGCCAGATCGAGCCGTTGTGATAAGACATCGGATTATAACGCTGCTCTGACGCCGCCACGGTGCGCACGCCAAAGCCGGTGAAAGAGGCCATGAGCGTTTGGCCAACCTTTGCGGCACGTTCAGGTAAAGCCAGGCCCGTGAAGAGTACATGGCCGGCGTTTGAACTTCGGATGCGGCAGGGGCGTTTTTCAGCGTCGAGCGCAATGACGTAGGTGCCGATGCTCTCGTCATAGAAATGCGTATCGAAGCGGCGACGGAATGCGTCGGCGCGAATATCTAACACGCGCGCACGCTCGGCCTCACCTAAAACACGTGCGATCTGGGCTCCGGAGCGCCAGGCTCCATACACATAGGCCTGCACTTCCACCAAAGCGATCGGCGACTGCGCAAGCTCGCCGTTCTGATGAAAGATCGAATCATGGCTGTCCTTCCAGCCTTGGTTGGCGAGGCCGCTCTCGGTTTGACGGTGATATTCGACAAAGCCGTCGCGATCGCGATCGCCGTACTGATCGATCCAGTCTAAGGCGTGCAAAATATTAGGTGCGATCGTCCCCAGCGTTTCGATATCGCCGGTTCGCTCCAAGTAGGCGCCGGCGAGCATCACAAAGAGCGGCGTTGAATCGACGCTGCCATAGTAGCGCCGGAAGGGTACTTCCCCTAGTTCCGCCATCTCGCTGCGGCGCACTTCGTGGAGAATTTTACCAGGCTCGGCGTCAGACGTCCGGTCCACGGCGTCGGCCTGATTGGCAGCCAGGTAAAGCAGGACGCCGCGTGCGATCGCGGGATCGAACCAGAGCGTCTGCAATGCCGTGATGAGGGCGTCGCGACCGAAGATCGTGCTGAACCAGGGGATGCCTGCATAGGGGTAAAGACCGTGTGGGGTCTGCGTGCAGAGCATGAAGAGATCTGAGACGCTTCGCTCCAACGCCTCATTCAGATGATCGTTAGACGTCCGGACGGAAGCTGCGCGCGCGACATTGCCCCGGCGCGCGCGCTGAGCGCTCATGAAGGCGTGAAAGAATTTGCGCCGTGGCGCCGTGGTGGCGGCCACTGGATCGCAAAGACAATCCATGAATAACACGCGGGTTTCGCCGGGCGCCAATTGGATGGAATAGCTCGCCCGGTCGCTTTCCAGTTTATCGGGGATGGGATCAAAGCGGACCAATGTTTCCCGCAGGCGATGATCGAGGCCGGTATAGCGCAAACTGACATCCGATGGCGTCAGTTTGGGTTGAGCCGTCTCTCCCCGCCGCGGGCGAGTGGCGCCGCGTACTTCAAAGATGTCCGCAAAATCGGCGCCAAATGTGATGACAATCGAGACTTCCATCGGCGCCGTGTCGAAATTGCGCAACGAAATCCGTTCGCATGCCGCGCCGTTCCAAAGCACGCGGACGCGCCGAATGTGAAGGCGGTTGTGTTTAAGGAAAACACGGCCGGCAGAATCGTGAAAATCAGGGTTGGTCAGATCACACAACAAAGCGGAGTTGTCGTCGCGCATCGATGATCGCAACAGCATCGGGGGGCGCCCGTTTATGGTGAGGCGCAGCTGCGATAGATGTCTTGTGTCGGCGTGGAATAGTCCTTCTGGACTCCCCGGCGCGCCCACGATGTCACCTGAATTATCGAACACCGCAAAGGTGTCGCCATGCTTCATTGCGCGCGGCTTTTGCTCCTCCAGCGAGGACTCTGCCGGCACATCCAGGGCGTCGAGATCTGCACGCGCTTTCGGGTGCGGTGGTGTCGTGGCTGTGTCCAAGACGAGCGCCTCTCGTGCGTTAGAGTGCGAGCGCAGCTTCTTTTGTGCCGGAGGACGCGCCCGCGCAGGGTGCGCGGGCTTTGGAAAGCTGCTTTCGATAGATATCGACGTAGTCGCGCGTCATCCGTTCTACCGTAAAACGGCGTTCGAAAATGTGGCGTACATTCGCGCGGTCGAGATGAACTATAGCCTCTACCGCGCGCACCGCCTCGTCGATGCTGGCGACAATAAAGCCGCTCTCGCCGTGATCAATGACTTCTGGAACCGATCCGCGCCCGTAGGCGACCACGGGCGTTCCGCATGCCATCGCCTCGATCATCACCAAACCGAAGGGTTCGTCCCAATCGATTGGAAATAAAAGCGCATGCGCGTTAGCCAGAAAGTCGCGCTTTTGGTGCTCGGTGATCTCTCCGACATATTCAACAAGGCCGCCGCTGGCTTTGACCATCGGCGCGATCTTTGTGTCCCAATATAATTGATCAACGCGGTCGATCTTCGCGGCGATCTTCAGTGGGATGCCAACCTTCATCGCAATCTCAATTGCGCGGTCGGGTCGTTTCTCGGGAGAGATGCGTCCCAGGAATGCGAGATAACCTTCGGGTTTGCTGGTTAGGGGCGTTAGAACGTCTGTTGGCAAGCCGTGATAAACGGTTCCAGCCCAGTTCACCGGCGGCAACGGGCGGCGTTGAAAGTCGGAAATGGAAACCAGCGGTAGGTCCGGAAACGCACGATAGAACGGCAGCAAATCTGGTAGATCGAGCCGTCCGTGCAGAGTCGTGAGCGTACGCTGAGCCATGTTTCGCACGACCGGCGCATGCATTAGGTCGATGTGAAAGTGGATGATGTCGAACTCGTGCGCGCGGCGCATGACTGCGTCCAGCATGATCATATGATGTGGTAACGCGTCCACAACGGTGTCTGACAAACGCAGCGCCCGCTCACTGCAGGCCGCAAGTTCGGCGCGCGTTTGAGAATCGCCGCTGGCAAAGAGCGTGACCTCGTGGCCTTGGGCGACGAGCTCCTCGGTGAGGTAAGACACAACTCGTTCGGTGCCACCATAAAGTGCGGGTGGGCAGCTTTCCGCGAGCGGCGCCACTTGAGCAATCCGCAAGCACGTACGTTCCACACCCATCGACGACTCCCGTGAGATCAACCGATGTGAACGTGGGTTCAGCTACAAAGTTGCGTTCGTTGGGTGTGTTGCGGAAAGTTTAGTGCTCGGTAGCAACGGCGAACGTCTAATTCGCGCCAGTTCGAAGGGGATGACCGCTATTGCGATATTTGAGATGCCATCCATTGGCGAGATTGGCTGTGCATTTTGGGCGTTCGTAAGCTCGCGCCATGACGACTGAGATTGGCCCGTTGAAATTGAGCGACCAAACCGGTCGTGAATTTTGCTCGGCGTCGTAGCCTGGTCGAAAGACTGGCCCTGCGAAGAAACCACGTCGGCCGCCAGCGCAGAAACGCGTGCCTGCCGGCGCGCGATGTGCCTTACTGAAGCTGTCTCGCACGACGCCTGTCGATGAAATCCACGCTACGAATGTAGGCGTCAAGTGAGCCGTGGCACAGACAAAATACACGCTCTATGTTGATCCGTAACGCAGTGGGCCGGGATGTTTTGATGCAGAGAGCGATGTTTTTTTGCCATGGTGCTGATGGCGTGCTCGACTTCGCCGGAAGTTCAGCAAGGCGACGCCCCGGCAAGCGAAGCGCCAGCTTCCGTGGT
This sequence comes from Alphaproteobacteria bacterium, assembly GCA_026400735.1. Classification (GTDB taxonomy): domain Bacteria; phylum Pseudomonadota; class Alphaproteobacteria; order Caulobacterales; family Aquidulcibacteraceae; genus Vitreimonas. The sequence goes on from JAPLOL010000138.1 coordinate 20,529, forward strand.
TCAGATGGCGACGGCGCCAGGGTCCGGCGATCTGGTTCTTGAACAGAGACGGTTCGGCGGCGCACCGCCGGCGCGTGACTCTTTTCGCGTGCAGATCGTCGCTCGCTAACGGTTCCTTTGCGTTCGGAAGGCGACGCGTTCCAGAACAGCGAACGTCGCCTTACGGCGACAACACGCCATAGCCTGTCGAATGTGATCTCCGGCAAGAACTGAGCGTGCCGGACATTCGAGTAATTGATGAATGCGCGGGTTCCGGTTTGCATCCAGTACCGCGAACTTGTGCATCAAGGTCAGGCGTTGGCTCACTGCCCCACCGGTGAGACGCGGGATCGGTCAACGAGGATGGCGGTGAGCTCAAAGTGACTCAGTCTGGCGAAAACTGGTTTGCCGAAGCCCCCGGCGATATTCAGCGCATAGAAGCTTGCCTTAGCGGTGTGGCGTACGCTCCCCACCGCCACGACACCTATACAATCGGCATCACGCTAAGCGGCATTCAAAGCTTCACTTATCGTGGCGCCGGAAGAGCGTCTTATCCCGGTCAGATCGTCATCCTGCACCCCGACGAAAAACATGACGGTCGCGCCGGCAACGACGAGGCCTTTCGCTATCGCGCGGCCTACATCTCTCCAGCCGATATTCAAGAAGCGCTGAAAGGTCAGGCGCTGCCGTTCGTCGAAGGCGGCGTTTCAATTAACGCAGGACTGCATCGAGCGGCTGTGGCTCTGCTGGAAGACTTCCAGCGACCGTTGTCGAGACTCCAGTATCAGGACGCCCTCTATGATTTAGCGGTTGCGTTGCAGGCGGCGGCGGGCTGCGCCGTCGCTATCAAGCGGGCCAATCGGGAAGCGGCCGCCGATGCGCGCGACTACATAGAAGCCAGTCTCTCACGTGGATTTTCGCTTGAAGATCTGGAGCGCGCGACGGGCCATTGCCGCTGGCAAGTGTCGCGCGATTTTCGCGCCATGTTCGGCACAAGTCCGTACAGATACCTCATCCTGCGGCGGCTGGACCTGGCGCGGCGAATGATGCGCGACGGCGGCGCGATCGCCGAAATCGCCCCCGATTGTGGCTTTTCGGACCAGAGCCATTTCGGACGGGTGTTCAAGCAGGCCTATGGGCTAACGCCGAAGGCTTGGCTTAGGAGGGTGCGACGTTCGCACGATCATTCTAGAACGGCCTAGTTCGTTGGCGCATTGAAGCGCCATGAAGACGACATCGCTGTTCTCGCCAGAGCCCGCAAAGGGATGGATTCCCTGGGGAGCGCTGGCGCCGTTTCTCTTGATCTTTTTTGTCGCCGCTCCGGTGCTCGTAACCGACGAGCCGTTCATGCAATGGGGATTTGTAGACGATCGCGGCAATCCGATCGGCGAGTACGGCCTCTATGCCTTCCTGCTCATCCCGTTTGCGATGACTGGCGCGTTGGTGTTTGCGTGGGTGCTGTTCGTCGAACGCCGGCCGCTCCGCACCATCGGCTTGACGCCGAGTGGCGGGGCAATGTCGTTTGCGCGCGGACTCGCCATAGGCATCGCGACCATCGGAGCGGTTGTCGCTGCGATCTGGGCGGCGGGCGGATACCAACCGGACGGATTCGCGAGCGCGTTCTTTGCGCCACGCTACTTGATCAGCATCGGCATTCTATTTCTGTGCTTTGTGGTTCAGGCCAGCGTCGAGGAGATCATCTTTCGCGGCTGGCTTATGTCCGCGCTGGCACGCAAGTTTAATGTCGCTCTAGCCGTCATACTGACATGCGCGGCGTTCACCTTGCTGCATTACAGCCGAGGCCAGGAGCCGCTCATCACGGTCGGCGTCTTTCTGTTTTCAGCCTTCGCATGCTTTTGGGCGCTCAAGGCGCAAAATATCTGGGGCGTCATGGGATGGCACGTTGGGTGGAATTGGCTGCTCGCAACGGGCTTCGAATTGCCGGTTACCGGATTTGACGCGGGTGTGTCGGCGCTTCTGGTGAAGCTTGTGCCGCACGGGCCGGATATCCTCACTGGCGGTTCGCAGGGGCCAGAGGGCAGCGTGGTTTGTTTGATATTTTTTGTTGGCGCGGTCGCAACGCTTCTCTGGCGACTGCGGAACAGCGCCCAAATCGGTTAGCCAACCTAGCGTGCCCAAATTTCCAACGACGACTTGCGGCGAGATTGCGCCGCTGGAGCGAGGCGCTAACGGCGCGATTGGCTCAAAAGGGACACGAACACGTCGTCAATCGTTGTCGATTTCATGCGCTGCTCGCAGGCAGTGGGGGCCGATCAGAGCCTAGCGTGTCGGACAGATGATCAATACATCCAGCCAAGGAGGTCTGCGAAGCTTGCGATGGCGCGCACTACGGGCAGCTCAAGCGGCGTTCCAACAATCATGAGGCTCGCCGCTTCGACCGCACTTGAGACGATCAAGCCCACCCACCATGCGGTGTGAACGCTCCGACGGACGACGAGATCGTGAACGATGCCGGCAAGAATGAAGATCTTGGTGGAGGCGAGTGCAGCGGGCATGGCCCAGTCGTGAAATCCGAACGCGCCGACCCACAATCGCCAAGTCCCTGCCGCGATGACGGTCGCGGCCGCGGTCATCATCAGCCGCTTGTGCCACTCTGGTCGCCGACGGTTGAGCAAGGCGGCGATGTAGAAGCAGAGAAATAAGACTAGGCCGATTGCGATCGGTACGCCGAATGATTTCCAGAAGTCAGGGCCCTCGCCGTGCAAGGCTTCGTGTACCTTCACCCCGACAACCAGGAAGCCTGTGAAGGCCATTGCTGCCGCAAGCACGATGCTGCTTACCCCCAACGTGCGGTGCAGACGGAACGCGCGCGTAGCAAGGAAGGCTTGCGCTGGCACGAAGGCGCACCAAGCAAGGTAGATGATGCCGTGGGCATGCACGGCCCAAGAGACCTGCGGGTAGGTCCCTGTGGCGAGCGGTCCTAGGTAGGTGAAGGCGAACCCCGTGAACGCAGTCAGTGATATGGCGAGCGCAAGTGCCGGGTAAAATAGGCCCTTATCTTCGGACTCCATCACTTCGCCCCACCGGTTCGCCACGCGCTATCTTTCAGACTGACGTGGTCCCGCGATCCAAGCAACAGCGGCGGCGAACTGATCGCTTCCGACGAAATCACGCCGTTGCGGAGTGCGCTGAGCGATTGACCGCCATTGAGAGAGTAGGCCGCTCAGGAAAATCGTGACTATGACGCCCGCTGGCCCCTTTTGGCCGCTCGCCCTTCGAGCGCAGACACGCTGGGTGATAAGGTCACATTGCATGCGCTCTCAGCCGACGAACAAATGCAGGTGTGAATCGCCGCGTCATTTATTGTCATGGTTTGCCGGGTTCGCCGGAAGAACTCTCTGCGTTTGAAACATCACCTCCGCTCCTGCATGTTCATGCTCTTGATCGGCTAGGGGATAGCACGGGAAGCTACGAAGAGAGCGTCTTGTCGGCCTTTGATGGAATGGGAGTCGATCAGCCGGTTACGGTCGCGGGCTTCTCGCTCGGCGCCATGTCGGCGGCGTACATCGCGGCAAGGCGAGGCCTTCTAGTCAGCAAGCTCATCTTGATCTCGCCAGCGGCGCCGCTGCAGCTAGGCAACTTCCTGCCTGCCATGGCCGGACGACCGGTTTTCGAAGCAGCACAAGCGGGCGATTGGGCGCTCCGCATCTTCACAGCCTCGCAAGCGTCGTTGGTCGCTCTTGCTCCGAAGGTTGCGATCAAGACGATGTTCCGTGCGAGTCCGGATACCGAGTTGGCGCTGCTTGCTTCGTCGCGCTTCTTTGACGTCGTGGAATGTGGGCTGCGAGCCTCTCTCGGACCGGGCCAAGCAGCATATCGACGCGAGCTGCGCGCCTACGTTCGGCCGTGGGCTCACGTCCTCGATGAGGTTCGCTGTAAGACTGAGATTTGGAGTGGCAGCAAAGACGATTGGGCGCCTCCGGCGATGGCTGAGGCGCTAAGGGGACGACTTGGCGATCTTGCGACTTTGAATGTCTGCTCGGGTCTCGGACATTACTCGACTTTGCGCATAGCGCTTTCGCGTTTGGATTGACCGCAAACGGCGAACTTCTGCCGTATCTCGGAGTGCGCGGCGAATGGCCCGATAGGATCGATCTCGCCATGACGCGCAGTGGCGGAACGATAGGCCGCGTCGCTGTCGACAACGCATTCGACTAAAGCAATCAATTTAGGCGTTGAGCCAGACTGTTGGAGCGATCGAATATGGGCGCAGGCTTCGGTACACGTCATCTGCCCGCCACCGCGAACGCGAAGCAGAGGGTGTCACGACTCAGTCTTCGCTTCGTGATCCTTGCAGTGTTCTCGCTCGCTGGCGGTGGCTGCGCACATGTACAAGGCGCACTTCTCCCAATAGCGGCCGAACTCAGCGGATCGGTCGACGGCGTCGCGATCACGAACGGTCCGCCGGATACCGGCATTGCCTCGGTCGAAATGGCAGTGTTGCGCGGGAGCTGGAGCGAGGAACGCATCGCGCAGGCTCGTGCCGATGACCAGTTCGACGCATTTTCCGCGTTCGCGCCAGTATTGGGCTCCGAATTCACAGCCGACGAGTATCCGCGGACGGATCACGTGTTCGATCGACTGCGAGCACCGCTCGGCGCATCAATCCTCCTGGCAAAGAACCGATACGCGCGCCAAAGGCCCTTCGTGTTGGACGACACGCTGCCGACTTGCATTCAACCAACGGACCAACTGCGCGCCAGTGGCTCGTACCCCTCGGGCCATGCCGCTTTCGGTTGGGCCTGGGCGCTCTTGCTCGCGGAACTCGTTCCGTCGCGCGCCGATGCGCTCTTGCAGCGAGGACGCGACTACGGCGACAGCCGCGTTGTTTGCGGCGTGCATTTTCCGAGCGATGTTGATGCTGGCCGTGTGATCGCCGCAGCGGCGATCGCGCGATTGCATGCAGACGCTGCGTTCCGCCGCGAGTTGGAGGCGGCCCGTCTCGAACTCGCGCAGGCATACGGGAGTTACCCGTAGCGACCTCCCAGTCAGCGGCCGCCTTCGGCGATTTCGCGCCCCTTGCAGATATGGTCTGTTGGCGCGGTTGCGCTCTGGGCGCCGAGTTCTGGCTTAGTGCACTCAGTGACCTTCGATGTGCGGCCGGTCCATAGATTGGTGCGCTCTTGCGGCATGTCTAACGCAATCTAGCGTTTGTAGTGCGCGGCGATCTTGCGGGCTTCGTCGGCGATAGCGACGCTGAGGGCCGGTGGCTCCACCACTTTGACTTCCGCGCCGAGCCGCAAGAATTGATGCTTGGCAAGGTCGATGCTCTCGATTGGCACGCGGGCGCGGAGCCAGCCTTCGGGTTTGCACGCTTTGCTGTTGGCTGAGAGCGCTTCGTGCGCGGCGGCGTTGGTATCGCGCAGGATGCGGCGCCCCGTTGGAGAGACTTCGATTGTCGCGTGCTCTTTCAGGAGCCGTGCTTCGAAGTCCTTCGACCATTCGCTCCAATAGCGCGAAAGGTTGAAGCGGCGCGGGCGGGCGAAGCTGGCGTCCAGCGTTTGCATCTCTTGAATGTTCGAGACGCGGTACGTGCGTGGCGTGTCTTTGACGGCGGCGACCAAGTACCAAATGCCGCCTTTCAGGACGAGACCGAGCGGATCGAGCGTGCGATCAACCAATCCCTTCCAGCTCTCATAGCGCATGCGAACGCGGCGCTCGTTCCACACCGCGGCCGCGAGCGGCTTTAAGACGTCGGATGAATCGGCGCGTGTGTACCAGTTGATTGGATCTAGGTGGAAGCGCGCAGAGACGCGCTCTGCGCTCGCGCCGGACTCGGGAGGTAAGCTCGCGAGCAGCTTCAATTGCGCGGCCGCGAGGTCGGGGCCAAGGCCCAAATCTTGCGCAGCAGCGCCGACGCCTGAGAGCAGGAGCGCATCCGCTTCTTGCGCCGTGAAGCCAGTGAGTTTGGTGCGATAGCCGTCGTGCAATTGGAAGCCGCCGGCGCGGCCGCGCTCGGCGTAGATCGGCACACCGGCGGCGCTAAGCTGATCGACGTCGCGATAAATGGTGCGGACGGAGACCTCGAACTCTTCCGCCAATGCCTCGGCGCTGAGGCGTCCGCGCATTTGAAGGAGGATCAGGATCGAAAGGAGACGGCTCGCACGCATTTCGCGATCATCGCACAAAATCCTGACATTGGGTGGCAGGATTAGCGGAATAGGGTCTCGCCAGCGTCAGATTTCGCGAGGGGAGACACATGAGATGGATCTGCAAAGACGAGCATTGGTCGCCGCGGGCGGCGCGTTGCTGCTCTCGGCGTGCGCCACAGGTGCAGCTATGAGCGCGCCTGCGACATTCGATCCAATGCCGCCACTGCCGGCGACGCCGACGCCAGGCCGGCCTGGCGATTTCGATTTTCTCACCGGCGAGTGGCGCATCCACAATCGCTCGATCGTCAACGGCGAGTGGCTCGAATATCCGGGCGAGGCAACGGTGCATGCCATTCTCGCTGGCGTTGGCAGCGTTGAAGAGCTGCGGATTTCGGCGCGCAACTTTTCCGGCATGGGTTTGCGATTGCTCGATGTCGAAAAGCGCGTCTGGGCTGATCATTGGGTCAATGCGCGTTCAGGTGTGGTGACAGTGCCGGGTCAGCGTGGCAGCTTTGAAAATGGCGCCGGCATCTTCATCACAGACGATGTCGCGGACGGCGTGCCGGTCAAATATGTTAGCGTGTGGGACAATATCACGCCGCGTTCGTGCCGCTGGCGTCAGGCGTCCTCACGTGATGGCGGACAAACCTGGGATCAAAATTGGATCATGGAGTGGTCGCGCGTCTGAGTTTTGCGCTAGGTTGGGCGCATGAGCTGTCATGCGTTCAGCCGGGCGATTGTGCGCACGCCATCGCGATCTGTGATTGATGGTCTGCGCGCCGTCGACGTCGGCGCTCCAAACTACGACGATGTGCTTGCAGAACATCGCGGCTATGTGCGCGTACTTGAATCGCTTGGCGTGAACGTCGAAACGCTGCCGGCGCTCGAAGCATTTCCCGATTCTGTTTTCGTTGAAGACACCGCACTTGTCTTCACTGGCGCTGCGATCTTGTTGTGCCCAGGCGCGGCGACGCGGCGCGGCGAAGCTGCGGAAATGGCAGCAACGCTTGATCGCAATTTCGAGCGCGTGCTGCGCTTGGAAGATGGAACTGCCGAAGGCGGCGATGTGCTCACAACGCCGCGCACCGTGTTCATCGGCGCGTCCGCCCGCACGAGCGCGATTGGCGCGGCGGCTCTGGTGTCGCTGTTGGCGCAAATCGGGAAGCAGGGCGTCGTGGTCAACACGCCGCCAGGCGTCCTCCACCTCAAATCCGACTGCTCGCTCCTGGATGACGAGACAATCCTGTGCACGTCCAGGCTAGCCGCGGCGGAGCCGTTCACCGGTTTCCGGCTGATCCTTACGCCCGAGGGTGAGGAGGGGGCCGCAAATGCCCTTCGGATCGGAGACTCGGTGCTTTTGTCCGAAGGTTATCCGAGGACGGCGGAGCTGCTGGCGCAGGCCGGCTATAATGTAAAGCCGCTGGCCACCGCCGAGATCGCCAAGATTGACGCTGGTCTCTCGTGCATGTCGCTGCGCTGGCGCACCTAGGCAGACTCTTGTAAAAATAGGATATTTCGTGCTGGAACGTGGGCCGCCGCCGAGCTGCGCTGCGGCTTCAAAATCCCGCGAAAATGTCCCGCTTCCGCATTGACGCTTGAGGGGGCTTTCCCTTATACCCCCCGCTCCCCGCCCGGGCGAGCTACGTCCGGGCGCACGAATTTTTTGGCGGTTACGATGTTCGCGGTAATCAAGACCGGGCGCACGAATTTTTTGGCGGTTACGATGTTCGCGGTAATCAAGACGGGCGGCAAGCAATACCGAGTAGCCAAGGACGATGTGATCGTCGTTGAGAAGCTCGAAGGCGATGCCGGTTCGAAGGTCACGTTCAGCGATGTGCTGATGTCAGGCGACGGCAAGACCGTGAAGCTCGGCAAGGATCTCTCGGGCTTCACCGTTACCGGCACGCTCATCGACACGAAAAAGGGCGACAAGGTCACGGTGTTCAAGAAGCGCCGTCGCAACACCTATCGCCGCAAGATCGGTCATCGTCAGACTGAATCGCACATCAAGATCACCGCCATCGGCGGCAAGAGCGATAAGGAATAAGAGGACGTCATGGCTCACAAGAAAGCAGGCGGCTCTTCGCGTAACGGTCGTGACTCGGCCGGTCGTCGTCTTGGCGTGAAGCGCTTTGGCGGCCAGTCGGTCCTCGGCGGCGAGATCCTCGTCCGTCAGCGCGGCACCAAATTCCACCCAGGTTCCAATGTCGGCCTTGGCCGCGATCACACGCTATTTGCCCTTTGTCATGGCCAGGTAGCGTTCGCGACTAAGCGCGATGGCCGCACGTACGTGTCGATTATGCCGGCACAGGTAGCGGCGGAATAGGCGAGAACGGAAGAAATTCCCGGATCGCCTGATAGCAGGGCGATCCGGTTCCCAAGATAGCGTGGGGCGCCCGGATCAAGGCGCCCCATTTTTTATGCCCCACGCGTTAGAGCCAAAGGAGCGGCTCATGCGTGACGTGATTGAGATCGGCACACCCAGACTGAAACTGCGGGCCCTGCGCATGTCCGATGCGCAGCGCATTGCTCAGTTCTGCGACGATCCCGGCGTTGGACGAAATCTCGCGCAGACGCCGCTCCCGTATCTTCCTGTTGCAGCTGAAGGCTGGATCATGATCAACGCCGCGCGCGCGCCGCGTGGGACGGATTTTGTCTATGCGGTTGAGCTTCCAGGTGAGGGCCTCATAGGCGCGATCGGTGCGCATGCGCGCGGCGAGGAGGGCTTTGAGATCGGTTATTGGTTTGGCCGTCCGTATTGGGGCCAAGGCTTTGCCACCGAAGCGGCGACAGCGTTCGTCTCCGAGGCCAAAAACCTCGGCGCACTCAATGCCGGCCACTTTGTCGACAATCCCGCCTCGGGCCGCGTGCTGAGCAAAGTCGGTTTCGCCTATACGGGCGAGACTTTGCCGATGTTTTCACTCGGTCGCGGCGAGAGCGTCGGCTGCAAGCGCATGCGCTACGCGCCAGCGCGCGAGCGCGGCGTTCCCGAACGCGAAGCGGTGGTTATGCACTGAAGGAAAGAGGGCGGGCAGTATGCTCGCTCTCAACTTCGCCCGATGCCGGCGCTGTGCAGCAAGTCCGCTGCACCGTCGATCAGCGCGCGGAACGAGCCTTCAACGTCCCAGCCGCCGACGTGCACCGCAAAGAACGCCGCGTAGCCGATAATGAACAGGATGGGCATCGAGCGCTCCAACGACCACCACTTCATCGCGCGGCGTTTGCCCGTGATGCTCTGCCATTCATCGCGTATTGGGTGGACGCCGAGATCGTCCTCGACCGCATAGATGTTCTTGTACTTCGCCCCGAGTAGCACGGTGTAATACGAGTTGGAGGTGCGCCAGATCGCGCACGTCAGCGCCAAGGCGATCGCGCAGAGCGTGAACAGTACGGGATTGGGCAGCCCGTCGGCGCTAGCTAGAAAGCCCAGCGCGCTCATGCCGGCGATGTTGAGCGTCATGAAGACGTTGGAGAGTTCGCGCCGGGCGCGTCGCGCGTCGCGGACGTCCTCGACCAAGAGCTTGTAGATCTCGAGATTGGTGGCTGTATCGACCATATCTGTCCCCCGCGGCGCTGAAATGTAGGACGGCTATGCGATCCTGTCTCCCGCCGCGCCTTGGAAAAACCCTGGATTCTGCCTAGCTTACGCGATGCAGCCTGGTGGAGCGCCAGTGTTGCGGGAGACCAATTCATGGGATTGCGCGTAGCCGTCGTCGGCGCCACCGGAACTGTGGGCAGAGAAATGCTGACCATTCTGGAAGAGCGTCTGTTTCCCGCCGACGAAGTGATCGCGCTCGCCTCGCGCAGATCCGTTGGCAAGGAAGTCAGCTACGGCGACAAAACGTTGAAGTCGAAAGACCTTGAGACGTTCGACTTCACCGGTGTGGATTTGGTGCTGATGAGTGCTGGCGGCGCGGTCTCGAAAGAATGGTCGCCGAAGATCGGCGCGACCGGCGCAGTGGTGATCGACAATTCCAGCGCCTGGCGCATGGACCCACGCGTGCCGCTCATTGTGCCCGAGGTGAACCCAGACGCGATCGCCGGCTACGACAAGCTCAACATCATCGCCAACCCGAACTGCTCCACCGCGCAACTCGTGGTCGCGCTAAAGCCGTTGCACGATCGCGCCAAGATCAAGCGCGTCGTCGTGGCGACGTATCAGTCTGTATCAGGCGCTGGCCGCGAAGCGATGGACGAGCTCTGGAACCAAACCAAAAAGCTCTATGTCGGCGATGAGATCGTGCCGGAACAATTTCCCAAACAGATCGCGTTCAACGTGATCCCGCATGGCGGCGACTTCATGGATGACGGCTACACCACTGAAGAGTGGAAGATGGAAGTCGAGACCAAGAAGATCCTCGATCCCAAGATCAAGCTCACCGCCACGTCCGTGCGCGTACCAGTGTTCGTCGGTCACTCAGAAGCCGTGAACATCGAGTTCGAGAACGAAATCACCGCCGACGAAGCGCGCGAGCTGCTGCGTGAATCGCCTGGCCTGATGGTGATCGATAAGCACGAGGATGGCGGCTACGCCACACCGCTCGACTGCGTGGGCGAGTTTGCAACCTTTGTGTCGCGCATTCGTGAGGACCACACCATCGAACATGGCTTGTCGATGTGGATCGTCAGCGACAATCTCCGCAAAGGCGCGGCGCTCAACGCAGTGCAGATCGCGGAGCTGATGTTGAACAAGGGCTTGTTTAAGCGCTTGCGCGCTGCGTGAGCGCAGAGAGCGCTTTTGCGGAATGGTCGCGCGCGCACTACCAGGCGAACGACCTTCCGCACGCGGGCCTTGTGTCGAAAGACATTCTCATCGGGCCAACGGGCCCGGAGAATGCGCGCGAATATCAGCAGGCTGAGAACTACGACCTCCTCCTTGCTGTGTTTGAGTTCTCAGACTGGGCGGAGCAGGAAGCGCACTTTCTGCCGGGTGAATTCGCGCCGATCGCCTACATGAGCCGGTGCGTTGAAGGCTACATGGCCAGCGTCGCCAACGGTGGTCACGCGCAATTTCTGAGTCGCTACCGTTGGGCGCCGGAATTTGCTCGCGCCTGCGAGCTGGGTTTGGAGGCGATGGGCTGCGAACACGAAGCTAAGGTGTTTGCCGATCTAAAGGCCTTCGTGGAGGCCGATGGCCCGCGTGTTGCCCGTGTTATCGCGGCGTATCAGCGCCTCGAGCCGCGTAGTGATGAGATCAAGCATTTCGATGAGGCTCTGCTAGGTGGCCGCAAAATGGACGATCAGGTTGCGCAACAAGCAGCGTGGTTGCGCCAAAGCGGCCGTCTCGTTTTCGTTCCTCATGAAAAACTTGAGCGAAAGCGCGCCGATCTTGCCAAGCGCAACAAGCGCATGCGGGAGCGAAAGCCCTCGAAGGCTGATGAACACAGAGAGCCGAATGCCGCCGTTCTGACGGTCGCTCAACAGCTCAAGACTGCGTTAGGTGTAGCGCCCGGTATCTTCTTTCAGACTTGGGAAACTGGTTTGAATGACTACGAGCCGGGCTCTGGGCCAATCAGAGTCCGTATGTGGCGCTTTGTTGGCTTTGATCAAAATCGCAAGCGCTATGTCTTGGACGTGGTGATCGTGCCATCAGTGCGCGGCGCCCCGCCACAAGCCCGCGCGTACGGCACATGCGGCGAAGCGCGAATCGATATTTCCCCGGAAACATACAAACGCGCACGGTAGATGTGAGCGTGGCTGACATCTGCTGTTACAAAAAGTGTATGCGCTTTCATCGCTGAAACATGGCGCGATCAGGTGCGTGTTCCTATCTAGGCGGTGAGGGGACGTATGCCTGCCATCACTATCGAACAACCGTCAGAAACGGACATCGACGCGATTCACGCTGCGCTGAAGGAGACGTATTGGTCGCCCGGCATTCCACGCGATGTGGTTGCACGCGCGTGCGCTAATTCGATGTGTGCTGTGGCGCGCGACGATAACGGCAAACTTGTCGGCTTTGCACGTCTCGTCACCGACAAAGCAACGTTCGCGTGGCTGTGCGACGTGATCGTGTTGCCAGGCAAGCAAGGCAAAGGCCTCGGTCGCGCGCTGGTGCAAACGTTCCAGCGCCATCCGGAGCTGCAAGGTCTGCGCCGCTGGTTGCTCGGCACGAAGGACGCGCACGGCGTTTACGCACCGCTCGGCTTCACGCCCATCGAGGCGCCGGAGCGGCTCATGCACATCAAGAATCCAAATCCATACGGACGTCCCGCGTCATGAGCGAAGCTGCAGCGCCACTCACGTCGAGCCCATCGGAGGCCGAGCGTCGCGCAGGCTTTTTGTCGGCAGCCTCGGCTTACGTCATTTGGGGTTTCCTCCCGCTCTATTTGAAATTGCTGCACACGGTCGACGTCCGCGAAGTGTTGGCCCAACGCATTCTCTGGGCGGCGCCATCGGCGTTGCTCGCCGTGTTTTTGATGAGCGGATGGCGCGTCGGACTCCGCGAAATCGCGACAGCGTTGAAGCCGCGCATGATCGGCACGCTGGCGGTTTCGGCGTGCTTTATCTTCGTGAACTGGGGCCTTTACGTCTATCTCGTGCTTCACGAACGCATTGTGGAATCGGCGCTTGCGTACTTCCTTGCGCCGCTTGTTGCTGTGGGTGTGGGCGTTCTGTTCTTCGGTGAAAAGATCAGGACGCCGCAAATCGTGGCGCTTGCTCTCGCGTTGATCGGCGTTGTCGTCCAAGGCTTTGCATTGGGCGCGCCGCCATGGATGGCGCTAGCGCTTTGCGCCACCTGGTCGGCTTACGCCGTCATCCGCAAACGCGCACCGGTGCCGGCTGCTGTGGGTTTGCTGATCGAGAGCTTGGCGCTGATGCCGCTCGTTGTTGGTCTGCTGTGGTGGGCCTCGAGCGAAGCGCCGCTGAGCTTTACTTCGGATTGGTCGATGGCGTTGCTGCTGGCGATCGCCGGCCCCGTGACAGCCATACCGCTCATGGCGTTCGCGTTCGGCGCGCGCCGTGTGAGCTTCACGACACTTGGCCTGCTGCAATTCCTCGCGCCGACGTTGCAATTCTCAACGGGCCTCGCGTTCGGCGAGCCGTTCACGCCGCTGCGCGCGGCGAGCTTCGTGTTGATCTGGCTAGGTTTGGCCTTCTTCGCGTGGGATACGTTGCGACGCGCAAGGCAAGCATGAGTGATGTGATCTACTACGCGATCGGCGACGTTCACGGCGAGATCGAAAAGCTTGATCGTCTACTCGATTTTATCCGTGAGGATGCGCGGCTTCGCACGGCCGCGTACAAGATCGTCTTCCTCGGCGATCTCATCGATCGGGGGCCGGATAGTCGCGCTGTTGTCGAGCGCGCGATGAACGCCGTCGCGAAGGGCGAAGCGCTTGCCGTTAAAGGCAATCACGAAGAGCTGATGTTGCACGCCTATGAGAAAACCGAGTCTGTCGGCGTGTTCTTTTGGGCCGAGAATGGCGGCGATGAAACGATCTCGTCTTACATGATGGCCAACGGCGTCTACGACGACTGGCGCGACGCAATAGACGATAGGCACATCGCTTGGCTGAAAGCGCTGCCCGCAATGATCCGCGACGAGGCGCGTGGCATCGCGTTCGTTCATGGCGGCATCGATCCCGCGACGTTTCCCAACTGCACTGATGAAGTGCGTATGTGGACGCGCTCGCAAAAGTTCTTCGATCCCGGCCGGTGGCCGGCGCGTCCCGAGCTAGAGGGCCTCGTCGTCGTGCATGGCCATACGCCGACACACGATTTCAAGCCGCATTCAAATCCGTGCCGCATCAACGTCGACACCGGCGCTTGTTTCGGCGGGCCGCTTACAGCTGTGGTGCTGGCGCCAGGAGAGGGGCGGCGCTTCTTACACGCATAAACGCGGCGATGAGCACAAGCCAAGCTGCGAGCGGGCAGATCGGCAGGACAATGTACTGTCCCAGCGCAACACCCGCGGACGCCCCCCACGCAACGATAGCGGCTGCATAGTCCAGTGGTGAACGCGGAGCGCCGAGCAGTGCGGCGCCGAGCAACAGCGTCGTAAAGTCATAGAAGAAGAGATACGGCGAAACCAACAAAGTCGCCGCGCACAGCGCCGCGCCGCCAAGCAGCACATCGCCCCTGCGAAACACAATACATGCGATGACGACGCCCGCGATCGCGCTCGCAGCGTGAAGCCCGATCGCGAGTGCCTGTGGCGCATGCATCCCCAAAAGATTTGCGTACAGCGATGCGTAAGCCGGAGTCGTGATGCGCTGCTCTGAAATCAGCCGCTGCGAGTAATTTAGGCTCTCGAACCAGTTCAGATAAGTGTCGAAGCCAAAGATCAAACCGGCGACCATGACGAAGCTGACCGCGGCCACCGCAGCCGAGATAAACACGCGCCAGCGCCCTGTCAGAGCAAGAAACAGTGGCCATAGCAGCGCAATATGCGGCTTGATCGCGAAGAGGCCGATCAGCGCGCCGGCAAGGTGAGGGCGCTTGTCCAGCCAGCGCAGTGCAAGCGCGTTGATGCCGGCGATGAGCATCCCAACTTGTATCGTCGCCGTCTGATACATGACCGTAGGCGATGTCAGTGGGAAAATGAGTGCCCGCGCATCCGGCAAGAAGCGTCTGATCGCAAAGCCGAACAAAATGGTGGTCGAGATCAGGAAGACCGCACCTGAGATCGGATAGGGCATCAGCGCCAAGACGCTGACGATCATCAAAAACGTCGGCGGCGAATTCCACGGCGCGTAGAACTTCACGTCCGGCGCGATCGTCTGCTGGACCTGCCACAGCATCGTGCGTTCATGAATTTCGTGCGCGTGGCCGTCGAGCGCGGCGCGGCCGGCGCTCCAGAACGCCATGTAGTCGCCGAGGAACGGCTGGCCGCTCGGCATCGAATTGCCGTGCATGTAGACGGCGCGCGAAATGAAGAAGCCGATCATCGCCACAGCGATGGCGATGGCGACGGCCTCGAAGGCCCAACGTTTTATAGGCATGAGTAGAGTGCGTCGATGAGTTGGAGTGAGCGTGGATCGGCCATGATGTGATGCGATTGCTTGTTCATCACATAGCCTGCGGAAACACCGGCAACGGGATCGCCAAAGCCAACGGATCCGCCATTACCGGAATGGCCGAATGCTTCGGCGTTCGGCCCGTAATAGCGATTGGAATTGCCGATTATCCCCGCGCGCCAATCAACGTTGAACGGCAACACTAGATCGTCGCCCTTCCAAACGCGCTTTGTCAGCGCGTCGAAGGCTTCTTGCGAAAGCACGCGGGCGCCGTTGATCATGCCACCGGTGGCGTAAGCCTCGTACAAGCGCGCAACGGCAAGCGCCGTGCCGTGCCCGTTAGCGGCGGGGATCTCGATCTTGCGCCACTGCGTCGAACCTCGCGTCGGCGCCGCCCACTTGGTGAAGAACGCGGCTTTGCGCGGCAGTGTGATCTCGCCGAAGTCCCCACCGCGTGTGGGCTTCCGCATTTCAGACGCGCGTGCGTGGTCGCTTTCCGGCGTGCCGATCTGAAAATCGATACCGAGCGGCGCACAAATATCTTCGCGCAGAATCGTTCCAAGCGATCGGCCCGACGCGCGACGCGCGAGTTCGCCTGCGATGTAGCCCCACGTCATCGGGTGATAGCCACTCGCGCTTCCCGGCGGCCATATCGGCTCAAGCGCGGCGATCGCTTCGCTGCAGGCGGCAGGATCTAGCCAAAGGTCCGGATCGATCGGCTCAAGAAAGCCCGGCACGCCGGCTTGATGCGCGAGCGTTTGGCGAACGGTGACTTTGTCTTTGCCGTGAACGCCGAACGCCGGCCAGATCGACGCCGTCGTTGCCTCGTAATCCAACTCGCCACGATCAACGAGCAGCGCCATAACGAGCGCGCTGATGCCTTTGCTAGTGGAGTACACTGGCACGATCGTGTCTTCGACCCACGGCCGCGTCTGATCGCGATTAGCCCAGCCGCCCCAGAGGTTCACAATGACTTCGCCGTCGCGTACCGCTGCAAAGCCTGCGCCCAGCTCTTCCGCGAGTCCCGCATCAAACGCTTCGCGTACGCGCTCAAAGCCCGGCGCTACAAATCCTTCGGCCATCACGCCATCTCCAGATGGCGCGCACGTGGCCACGTCACCGGCTCATCGAGTAGCGCTTGAGCTTCCGGCAACAAAAGATCCTCGCTATCGGCTGCCATTGAACGCACGATGACGTCGTACACGGCGCCAGTAGCGCCCTCGAGCGCGATCGCGGGCGCATCGCCGCGGACACGGCGCCCGACGAACAGCGCGGAGAGAAGGTCGCCGGTTCCCTTTGGCGCACGTGGAAGGCGCGCTGTTTCGCAGAACCAATCGCCGGTCGGTTGCGAGAGCAGATTGCCCAAGCCGAGCGCGGTGCGAATAGACGAGCAGAGTACCGGTTTGCCGATGCGCTTGGCCGCTTCGCGCGCGGCGTTCAAGCTATCGATCGTGCGTCCCGTCATAAGGCCAAGCTCGAACACGTTTGGCGTCAGCCAGTCTGCGTGCCGCCACAGACCGTTGAGCATGGCGTCGGCGTTGGCGTCGCTCACGAAGAGCTTGCCTTCATCGCCCAACACCGGATCGCAAACGAAGATCGCCTTCGGGTTCGCCTTTTTGATGCGCTCCACCGCGTCGAGAATGACGGCGACCTGTTCGGGGTTGCCAAGATAGCCGGTCAGCACCGTGTCGATCTCGGCGAAGATGCCGTCAGCGGCCAATCCCTCGAGCAGCGCCGCCAGAGTTTCCGCCGGAATAGGCCCGCCGCCTGGCGCGCCGTGATCGGGACGGCGCCCAAGCAACGTCGTCGGCGCCTGCAGAACGCGCACGCCCAGCCGCTCCATCGCAAAGGCCGCGACAGAATTGCCGACACGGGCGCCGACCACCTGGCTTTGGATCGACAGAATCGTCTTCACGCGGCTAGAAAACCTCTGCTGGCGATGTTCGCCTAGCGTCTATCCCCGAGCGAGAGATGACAGCAAGACCGCGCCGTTCCTGCCTCTATATGCCAGGCGCAAACGCAAAGGCACTGGAAAAGGCAAAGACACTGCCCGCTGATGTGCTGTTGCTCGATCTAGAGGATTCAGTCGCGCCGGAAGCGAAGGAAGCCGCGCGCGATCAGGTCGCTGCGGCAGTGAAGGCCGGCGGCTACGGCAAGCGCGAGGTCATCGTGCGCGTCAACGCCTTGGCGACACCGTGGGGCCGTGAAGATATCGCGGCCGCTGGCGCGGCTTATCCCAATGGCATCCTCGCGCCGAAGGTCGAAAGCGGCGCCGAAGCGCGTGAGCTGGATAAGGCAATGACTGATGCTGGCTTCAGCGATGAGGCGGCGCTCTGGGTCATGATCGAAACGCCGCGCGCGATCCTCAATCTGGCTGACATTGCCGCCGCCGCTAAAGGCACGCGGCTTTCGGTGTTCGTGATGGGCCTCAACGATCTCGCCAAGGAAACCCGCGCCCGCGCCGGCGCCAACCGCGCCGCGTTCTTTGCGCCAATGTCACTCGCAGTGATCGCGGCGCGCTCTGAGGGCATCATTGTCATCGACGGCGTCTACAATGACATCGCGGACAGCGCTGGCTTCGAAGCTGAGTGCCGCCAGGGCCTTGAGTTCGGCTTCGATGGCAAGACACTGATCCACCCCAGTCAGATCGATACCTGTAACGCGATCTTCGCGCCGACGGACGAGGAAGTGGCGCGTGCGCGTGCTGTGATCGCCGCCTTCGCACTTCCCGAGAATGCGGGGAAAGGCGTGATCAAGGTCGATGGCAAGATGACCGAGTTGCTGCACCTCGAACAGGCGAAGCAAGTTGTCGCCGTGATGGAAGCGATCGAAAGCCTCAGCGCATGACCAAATCCAACCCCGGAAACTTCTTCGAGGACTTCACACCCGGTCAGCAGATCGCGCACGCGACCCCGCGCACGCTGTCGGAGGCGGACGCTGCGCTCAACATTGCGTTGACTGGCGCGCGTCACGCGATTTTCAGTGGTGATAGCTTCGCGCAAGATTGCGGACTGCCCGGCGCGCCGATCGATCCGTTGCTTGTGTTTCACACCGTGTTTGGCAAAACCGTGCCGGACATTTCGCTGAACGCTGTCGCTAACCTCGGCTACGCCGAGGGGCGCTTTCTCGCGCCCGTGTATGCGGGCGATACGCTTTCGGCGATGTCGGAAGTGATCGGGTTGAAGGCCAACTCGAACGGAAAGACCGGTGTCGTCACTGTGCGTACGACCGGCTTCAATCAAGATGATGAGCCGGTTCTGAGTTACGTGCGCTGGGTGATGGTCAACAAGCGCGACGCCAGCGCCGCGACGACGGACTCACCGCCGATTACGCCGAAGAACGTCGTGCCGACGAACGAGCTAATGTTGCCGCCAGGTCTCGATTTCTCAAATTACAATTGGACGCTCGCTGGTTCGCCGCACGCTTTCCAGGACTACGAGATTGGCGAAAAGATCGACCATGTCGACGGCATGACAGTGGAGGAGGCTGAGCATCAGCTCGCAACGCGTCTCTATCAGAACACTGCGAAAGTTCACTTCGACGCGCTAGCGCAGAAGGAGTCACGTTTCGGCCGTCGCCTTATCTATGGCGGCGTCACCATCTCGCTCGCTCGTGCGCTCTCGTTCAACGGCCTCGCCAACGCGCAGCTCATGCTCGGCATAAATGGCGGGCGCCACGTCAATCCACTGTTCGCCGGTGACACCCTCTACGCGTGGTCCGAAGTGGTGGCGAAGGACGATCTCGGTGAGATCGGCGCATTGCGTCTTCGGCTCGTTGCGGTGAAGAATCAGAGTGCTGCCGCATTCCCGTTCAAGAACGACGCCGGTGAATACGATCCCAACGTGGTTCTCGATTTCGATTATTGGGCAGCGATTCCCAAGCGCTAGTGCGTGGCGTCGCCCTTCGACAGGCTCAGGGTGACGCCTGTTTGAATCTTAGCGCTAGGGTAGCGTCAGCCTGAGCTTGTCGAAGGCTGCGCGGTCTCGCTCTCGGCCTTTCGTCGCCGAAACAGCGTCAGTAGCGAGAAGATCGCCACGATCAGCAGGCCGCTGTGCGTAACGACATAGCCTTCCTCTTCCTTCACCGTGATGTTGGAAGCTACCGTCTGCGAAAGCTGATCTGAACTAAAGAACGGATTGTCGCCGATCTGCGCAGCTTGTTCTTGCTGACCTTCGGCAATCTGCCGCTGCATCTCCGTGCGGATGTTCTCGACGCCGTAATACGAAACGCCAATCCCGAGCACGGATGTGACCAGCATCGTGATCGCCGCCGCCTGCATTTTCGTGAACAGGCTGCAGGCGAGCCCCGCCAAGATGATTGCGAACGCAGCAATGATGATAACGGCAGGCTCGGCATCATCGGTGCGATTTGACGTGTCCACGTTGGTGAGCGGGCCGGCGGGTTGGGGATCGCCCGTCATCAATTGCCAGCCGGTCGCGGTGAGGATGTCGGTATTCGAGCACGACACCGTTACCCACGGCAGGAAGAACCCAAGCAGCGCGACAAGCTTTCCGATGCGCGCGATCTGATTGAAATCGATGAACATCAGTGTTCGGCCTCTTGCTGACGCTGCACCCAGCGATGCATGCGCGCCTCCAGCACATCCATCGGCACGGCGCCGGCGCTCAACAATTCATCGTGGAACGCGCGAATGTCGAAGCGATCGCCCAGGGTTGTCGTCGCTTCGCGACGCAGGCGTTGCATCGTGAGTTCACCAATCTTGTAGGCCAGCGCTTGGCCCGGCGTTGCGATGTAGCGCTCCAGCTCGGTCTGAATGTTGTGCGGCGAAAGCGCCGTGTTCTCCGCAAAACACCGGCGCGCTTGTTCGATATCCCAGCCCATCCAGTGAATTCCGGTATCCGCAACCAAGCGGCATGCGCGCCACATTTCATAGCTCAAGCGTCCGAAGCGTTCGTAGGGTGTGCGATACATGCCCATGTCTTCGCCCAGCGATTCCGCATAGAGCCCCCAGCCTTCAACAAATGCCGTCTCGAACGCGTTCCGCCGGAAATAGGGAAGCTCACCCAGCTCCTGCGCACGCGAGATCTGCAAATGGTGCCCAGGCATCGCTTCGTGCAGCGTCAGTGCTGGCAGTTCGTAAAACGGCCGCTGATCCAAGTGCGTGGTGTTGACCCAATACGTTCCGGATTGTCCAAGGGCCGCGCTGCCTTGTGTGTAATACGCGGTGGTCGAACCTTCTGCTTGCTCAGTGGGGATGACGCGAATGCCGTAAGACAGACGCGGCAACGTGCCGAACAGGCGCGGCAATTGCCCATCCGCGCGCTTGGCAACCTCAGACGCGTGCTCGACCAAATCCTCCGGCGTCCGCGCATAGAACTGCCGGTCCGTGCGCAGAAAGCGTTGGAACGCAGCGAAATTGCCGCGGAAGCCGCTGGCGCGGATTTCTTCTTCCATTAGCGCCCGAATGCGCGCGACTTCCTGATTGCCGAGTTCATGGATCTGCTCGGGCGTCATGTCCGTCGTCGTGTAGGAGCGGACCAGATAGCGATAGAGATCCTCGCCGCCAGGCACAGAGCGCAGACCCAATCCAGGCCGCGCCGCCGGCAGATACTCGGTCTCGATGAACGTTACGGTCTCGCGATGCGCTGGCAGGATCTGATCGCGGATAATCGTCCGCGCGCGATTGCGAAAATCCTCCTGTTGCGCCGCGGGGATAGTGTTCGGCATCGATGCGAGCGGCGTCAGCAGCGTCTGCTCCATCGTCGCGACCTGCGCACGCGCCGTGGCGAGCGCGCGCTCTACCGTGATACGCGGCTGCGTGTACCCGGTTTCAATCCCCCGGCGTGCGTTCGCGACGTTCTGGCGATACATTGCCGGCAGCGCGCTCAATCGCGCGAGCCAAGCTTCTGCGTCATCCGCCGCTTGGATCGGCGTCGTGTAGGCGAGGTAGTCGCCGAACGTGAAATAACCATCGCCATTGCTGATTGGCGCGCGGCCGAAATCTAGATCGATGCCTTGAATGCTCTGGTCGATGACACGCATCAGGTAAGCGCGGTTCAGCGCGTCCTCTTCGTTCAATCCACGCGTCGGTACGCGCTCCAGCTGCGTTTTCAGCGTCACTAGGTCGACGCGTTGGCGCATGTCGCTCTCGCGCGACGAATCCGGCAGCAAGTACAGCGCCGTGCGATCGCCCTCGGAGGCCGACGTTAGCGGATCATAGTGGCGAGCGACTTGCTCATAAGCCGTGATCACGGTGGCCAAGGCCTGATTGCCGCGCTGTTGGCTCATGGCTGGCGTGCTGGCCGTGGCCAAAAGAATGGCGGCGCAAATGGCGGTAGCGCGGATCATGGAAGTCCCCCTCGAAAGCGCGCCGACGCTAGCATGCAGCATGAGCCGATGCGCAGGTGAATCGACCATCCGCAGCGTCAATTCGTTTGATTGACTTGGGAGGGTCCGGGCCTATGTTCCGGCCAAGAATCCGACCCTATATTCAAGAACAAGAGGTCCCCTGATGGCCGGTGCGCCGAGCTCGCAAGACCGTCCCATTGCACCCCATGTCAGCATTTGGCGTTGGCACGTGACGATGGCGAGTTCGATCATCCATCGCGTCACCGGTGTCGGTCTCTACGGCGCAGCGATCGGTGTCGCGATCTGGCTGATCGCCGCCGCGCTCGGGCCTGAACCATATTCGCTGGTCGATTCAATTCTCTCCGCCTGGTACGGGCAGATCGCGATGTATCTCGTCGTCGCGTCACTGGCCTATCACCTCGCCAACGGCATTCGTCACTTGGTGTTCGACACCGGCGCTGGCCTCACGCCCACCGATGCCGACACCAGCGCCTGGTTCGCCATTCTCTTTGCCATCGCCGCGCCCATTGGGCTGTGGGCGTTGCTGACGTTCGGAGTGTAAGACCATGGGCAATTCCGAACGCAGCATGCGCACGCCACTCGGCCGCGTCCGCGCTCACGGCGCATCAGGCGAGGGCACTGGCCACTTCATCGCTCAGCGTGTCACCTCGATCGCGCTTGTGCTTCTGGCGCCTTGGTTCGTTGTTTCGGTCGCGCTCGCGGTGCGTGACGCCAGCTACCTCGCGACCATCGATTGGATCGCCGACCCGATAAATGCGGTTGGCGTCATCCTGCTGGTTGCGATCGGGCTCTACCACATGTCGATCGGTATGCAGGAAGTGATCGTCGATTACATCCTGAAGCCATCGACCAAGATGATCCTTCTGTTCCTCAACACCGCGTTCCCGCTGGTGCTTGCTGTCGGCGCGATCTTCGCCGTCCTGCTTGTGAATTTCGGAGTCTGATCCGTTGGCCGCTTACACTTGGATCGATCACACGTTTGACGTCGTTGTGGTGGGCGCTGGCGGATCAGGACTGCGCGCCGCACTTGGCGCCGCTCAAGCTGGCCTGAAGACTGCCTGCGTCACCAAAGTCTTCCCGACCCGCTCGCACACCGTTGCGGCTCAGGGGGGCATTTCGGCCGCGCTCGGCAATATGAGCGAAGACAAATGGCAGTGGCACATGTTCGACACCGTGAAGGGGTCGGACTGGTTGGGCGACCAAGACGCGATCGAGTATCTCACGCGTAACGCGCCCGCCGCCGTCTACGAACTCGAGCACTGGGGCGTACCGTTCTCGCGCACCGAGGAAGGCAAGATCTATCAGCGCGCCTTCGGCGGCATGACCAAGAATTTTGGCGAAGCCCCGATTCAGCGCACCTGCGCCGCGGCGGACCGCACCGGTCACGCGATGCTGCACACCATGTACGGCCAGTCGCTGCGGCACGCTGTCGACTTCTTCATCGAATATGTCGCGCTCGATCTCATCATGGATGATGAAGGCGTCTGCCGCGGTGTGACGGCCTGGAAGCTCGATGACGGCACATTGCATCGCTTCCGTGCGCAGACTGTCGTGCTCGCCACCGGCGGCTACGGGCGCGCTTATCTCTCGTGCACGTCTGCACACACGTGCACAGGCGATGGCGGCGCCATGGTGCTCCGCGCTGGTTTGCCGTTGCAGGACATGGAATTCGTACAATTCCACCCGACCGGGATTTTCCCCGCCGGCTGCCTCATCACTGAGGGCGCGCGCGGCGAAGGCGGCTATCTCACCAACTCAAACGGCGAGCGCTTCATGGAGCGCTACGCGCCGACCGTGAAAGATCTCGCGCCGCGCGACATGGTGAGCCGCGCCATGACGCTCGAAATCCGCGAAGGCCGCGGCGTCGGCCCGAACAAGGATCACATCAATCTGCACTTGGATCACCTCGATCCGAAAGTGCTGCACGAACGCCTGCCGGGCATCAGCGAAAGCGCCAAGATTTTCGCGGGCGTCGATGTCACGCGCGAGCCAATCCCGGTGCTGCCGACCGTCCACTACAACATGGGCGGCATCCCGACGAACTATCACGGCGAAGTTGTCACGCTGAAGAACGGCAACCCGGATGAAGTCGTGCCTGGCCTGATGGCTGTTGGAGAAGCCGCGTGCGTTTCGGTGCATGGCGCCAATCGACTTGGTTCCAATTCGCTCATTGACTTGGTCGTGTTTGGTCGCGCCGTCGGTCAACGCTGCGCCGACAAGCTTAAGGCCAACGCATCGCAACCATCGCTGCCAGGTAACGCGGCGGAGGCGCATCTCGCGCGCTTCGACAAATTCCGCAACGCCAATGGCGGCACTCCGACCGCGCAGCTGCGCGATAAGATGCAGCGCACGATGCAAGAAACTTGCGCCGTCTATCGCACCGGCCCGGTACTGCAAGAGGGCGTGCAGCGCATGGAAAAACTCTGGGGTGAAGCGCCGGATGTGAAGGTCACCGATCGTTCGATGATCTGGAACACCGATCTCGTCGAGACCCTGGAGTTCGACAACCTCATCGCTCAAGCCGTTGTCACCGTCGTCGGCGGCCTCAACCGCACCGAGTCCCGCGGCGCCCACGCCCGCGAAGACTTTCCGGATCGCGACGATCAGCACTGGATGAAGCACACGCTCGCTTGGCTCGATACCAAGTCTGGCAAAGCCACCATCGACTATCGCCCGGTGCACACCAACACGATGACGAACGAGGTCGAGTACATCCCGCCGAAGAAGCGCGTGTATTAGACACTACACCGACTGTGATTGAGTCCGTGTCAGCGCGCCCCTAAGCTCCGTTGTAGGCGAGGGGGAGTTCAATCATGTCAGAGCGTATGAATCTGGCCGCTTGGTCAGGCGTGCTTGGTACGTGGATCAGCATCGCGGCAGCCGGCGTTGGCGGTTACACGGCGCTGCAAACGTACAACGAAGAAGTGGCGAAAATGGAGGACGCGCGCGTCGTTCAGACGTTCGCTTTGTTTGAGATGTTCAACACCTCGGAGCGCCTGCAAAGCCGCCAGCGTGTGATGGACGCGGCCAATAACGCGACACCGTTCGAAGGGCACGATCTTTGGGTGACGCTCGATTTCTTCGATGCCTTGCAAATCTGCGTGGATCGCAATTTGTGCGATCAAGATTTGGCGGTACGTCTGTTTCAACCTTACGCAGCGCCGATTTGGAACGGCCTCGGCGATGAGATCATCGCCGGACGCACGGCCAGCGACCCCAATATGGGTAGCGGCGTCCAATGGCTGGCAGGCTTGCCGGCGCCGAGCGCGTCCAGTCCGAATGAAGCGCCATCGGATGAACCTGAACCGGAACCCGCAGCCACACCATAATCGTTCAGGTATCGGCGCCGCTGCGTGATACTTGACGCTAGTGGCGCTGGCGCCAAACACTCCGATCAAACGCCGCGCGAGAAGTGACGGCAATGGGAGAAAAACGCCATGGCTCAAATCGGTTACGTCTGTCTCGGCACTAGCGACTTTGATCGCGCGTGCAATTTCTACGATGCGCTGGCGCCTGAACTTGGTGGCAAGAAGCTTTTCCCGACGCCACAGGGCGTGATGTATCGGCTCGGCAGCGGCGCGATGATCATGGTCACGCGCCCTTACAATGGCGAAGCTTCGCACGCCGGCAACGGCACGATGCTCGCCATCAACGTTGACGAACAATCGGATGTGCCGCGCATCTACGAAAAGGCGCTCTCTCTCGGCGCCACCTGCGGGCGCCACCTGCGAAGGTAAGCCCGGCGCGCGCGGCGCCTTTGGCGATTTCGCCTACTTCCGCGATCTCGACGGCAACAAGATCGCGGTCTTCTGGACTGAACGCCAGAAGAAGCAATAGCTCCAAAACTCAGAGAAGAGAGTTGGCTCACGTGCGCTGATCCGCGCGTGAGCCTTCTGACTCTTACGGCGTTGGCGCGGGTGTCGTCGTGGCAGGTTCTTCCTGCTTTTGTCCGCGGCGGATCGCTTGATTGAAGATGTCCTCAAGCGGATTGCGCGGACGTTCTTGCTGTGCGGGCTGTTGCGCAGGTTGCTGTGCTTGGCCATCGGTCGGCGCCGGTGTTTCACCATCGGCCGGTGGCGTCGTCGTTGTTGCTGCCGGTTGACGGCCAAACAGCGCATCGCCCAAACGCCCGAGCGGATTGTCTTCGCCTTGGCGGTTCAGAATATCGCGCAACTGGTTCTGCACCACTTCCTCAATCGCGACGCGGAATTGCACATGCGCCCACGGCCCCGTGATGCGGAAGGGAACGCCAAGCCCCGCTATACTCGCGTCGCCGCCCTGGCCTTGTGCGTTGTTCACCGCGCGGGGCGCGATCCGCATGTCGATTGTCTGAGCGCCAATGTTCACGAGACCCTGGCCGTCGAGCCGCACGAACGGGTTGAGCAAGCGCAAATTGTCCGTCGCCATCACGCCGTCAGCGACGGTGAACGTCGAAGAAAGCTCGGCAAAGTCGGTGGACGCGGCGGCGCCGGTGGCTTGTCCGGATAGAGTCGCCTGAATTGTTCGCGCCACTTGCGCCAAGTTTACGCCCTTCAACTGCCCGTCGTTGAAATTGAACGAGGCATTGCCGCGCAAGCTGCGCATGATCGCCGCCTGCGAAGCGCCTTGGCCGACAAGCGAAGCGGTGAGGCGGCCGCGCCCGGCGATCCGGTCAAAGCCGATGGCATCACGCAGCAACGTTTCCGCCTGCACGTTCTGCGCGTTCAGCTCCACCGCAATGCGTGGCACTGGTCCAGAGCCGTCTGCGATCAAGCGCGCCGTGCCGCCGCCGTCGTAGAGCGAAATTCGTGTCAGCCGAGCATCTGCTGCGCCGTTCGAAACGCGAAGGCCGAGCGCGACGTTCGTGAAGCTCATGCGCTGAAACTGTAGCGCGCCTAATGAAAGATCGAGATTGGCGTCGAGCGCACGTAAGCCGGTGAGATCGAGTGGTGCGCTGCTCCAAGCTGTATCGACTTCAACCCCTTGCGCACCCTGTTGCGCGGGGGCCGGCAAATACGTGTTGAGATCAACAGCGGGGGCGCTCAGCGCGCCGTTGACGCGGAGCTTGCCGTTTTCTTGATTGATCAGTGTGAGATTGCCGCTGGCATTGATGGCGTCCAAACGGATGGTTGCGTTGGTCAGAGTTGTGGTTTCGCCTTCGCGAGCCATCTGTGCGTTCAAGCTGTAATTGCCGAAGCCGCCGCCTTCGCCCATCGGCGAGCCCATCCAGGCGAGCAAGCGCCGTAGGCTCGAACCATTCGCTTCGAGCGCGCCCTTCAGCGCGCCGTTTTCGCTGTTGAACGTGCCATTGAACGAAGCGTCTAGCGGCGCTGCGCTTACGGTGGCGGTGATCGGCGTTTCGCCTTTTTCGAGCACGGCGCGTGGAAGGCCGAGCGTCGCGTCAATTGTCATCCGTTGACCGCGATAATCGAGCGCGGCCTGCAGCTGTGCAGGCGCATCAAGGGATTCCAGCGCCAGGCTGGCGTCGACATTCTCCAGCACCAGCGGCGGCTCGCCCTCGGCGCCCTGGAACGTAATCATGCTGTCCGACATGCGCACGTCATCGAGGCGCAGATCTTCGAGCGTCGTTTGGTCTTCCGGTGTTTCTTCGGTGGGAAAAGTCCAATTGTTGGCGCCGTCTTCCTTGGCGACCATGTTCACCTGCGCGCCTTCGAAGATCAGCTCCTTCACTTCGATAGCGCCGCGCAGAAGCGGCATGACTTTCACGGCAAAGACGATGCGGTTCGCTGAGATGAACGGCGCCTCCGCCGTCTCGACGCCGCCGCGGCGCGCGGTGGGGTCAAAATCCGTTGGGTTTGAGAGCGAAGCGTTGTCGACCGAGAAGCCGAGCGCCGGCCAGAAGGAAATCTCGATATTGTTACCGAGCACAAGATCGCGACCTGTGGCTTCCTCAATGCGCCGTTCGGCTTCGCGCGCTGCCAGCTCTTTCGGGAAGAACGCGATGAAAAGCACCACCGCAAGCACCAAAACGCCGACAAATCCGCCGACTCCGATGCCGATCCACTTCCAATTGAGCTTCATTGCGTAACCCCTTCGGAGCAAACTTAGTGCTGTCGTGGGGCAAAATCGAGCCGTCCGGCGGCTTTGCGGAACGCTTCGGCCTAGGCTATCCCGTGAGCAATGGCCGGATTTTTCACAAATTTCTTTGACGAACTCGGCGAGCGTCGCCGCCGCTTGCGAAAATCTCTAGGTGATCGCGGCCAAGCGCTGGCGAGCTTCGCGGTTCTGGCCGGACTGATCCTTGGTTCGCTTGGCCTCTATCTGCGCCCTTGGATGATTGGCGTTTCTCCGTGGGGCTTCGCTGTCCCTGTCGTTTTCGTCATCGGCTGTCTGCTGATCGAATGGCGCCGTCAGGCCGCGCTTGCGAGTGGCGGCGAGGCAGAACGAACGGCCGCGTCGTACGATTGGATGGCGCGTCTCTTTTCGCTCGCATGCACGCTCGCGGGCGCTGCGGCGTTCGTGATCGCGTTTAGCTCCGAACCGCCAGCCCCACATATTGAGGAGTGGGCGCCGCCGGAAAATGCTGTCTCAGTCGATATCTCGCCTTGATCGCGGCGAAGGATTGCGTGCGCGTTAGCTGAGCCGAGCGCGCGAGGGAGGGAATTCCGTGGCGACCAATCCAATCGCAGGCCTGATCCCGCGCGGGTCATTGGGCCTGAAGCTTTTGCTTGTTTGCTTGCTGGTGCTGGTGATGGGCATTCCGTTGCTTATCGTTGGCGGCTTGGTTGGCGAGCGCGAAACAAGGGCGAGGGCGGTCACGGCCGAGCTTGGCGCCGCATCCGGCGGATCGCAGGTGCTCGGCGGGCCGATGCTTTTGGTGCCGTATACCCGCTCCGTAGAGACCACTGACGATCAAGGTCGCACGCAACGCCGCATCGATCGGGGCACGTACGTCGTCTTCGCCGAGACGGGCTCCGCGGAAACCAATCTTGAAGTTCAAAATCGCCGTCGCGGCATTTATCGTGCGGCAAGCTATTCGGCCACGACGGATTTTGATGCTGCTTTCAGCCCGGCTGCGGCGCTCAATGGCGTTGATAGCAGCTATCGTTTCGACTGGCCGCAGGCGCGCATCGTCATGTTTGTCAGCGACAGCCGCGCGATACGAAACTCCGCCGAACTGCGCTTCGGCGATGGCGCAACTGCAACCATGGAGCCGATCTCTGACCTCAGTCTCGTTCCAAGCGGGGGCGAGATCGACGCGTATTCTCGCCCTGGCATTCAGTCCACGCCGTCAGCCCCACTGCCGACATCATTGCAAGCCTTCGCCGCTCCGATCCGGCTTAGCGACATGTCGCAGAATTTCACAGTGGAGACGCGCCTCACGCTAACGGGTGCCCAGCGCTTCTCGATCGCCGCTTTTGCGCAAAACACCAACGTCACCATCAGAGGCGATAGGCACGATGCGCGCGTTGAAGGCTATTTCCCATCTTCGGAGGCGCTGCAGTCGACCGATCAGGGGTTCGCGGTGGGGTGGAGCGTGCCCCTGGTCGGACGCGGCGCGGAGAAGGCGGCGGATCTTTCGTCGTTCAATCTCGGGCTCATAACTGGCCGCGACATGGCGGTGAGCTTTGTCTCGTCCGATGACGTCTATCGCGGCGTCGCGCGCGCCGTCGCCTACGGCATCATGTTCATCGGCATCGTTTTCCTGGCGACACTGATCTTCGAGGTCATTAGCGGTCGCAAGGCGCATCCGGCTCAATATGTGTTGGTCGGCCTGGCGCAGTGCGTCTTCTACCTATTGCTGCTTTCCTTGACCGAGATCATTGGCTTCACGGTGGCGTTCGCGATCGCCGCGGCCGCGACCGTTGCGCTGCTGGCTTATTATGCCGGCGCGTCGTTCCGTTCCGGCGCGATCGGGGCGCGGGCGTTTGCCGGTTTGGCTGTGCTCTATGGCGCCATGTACGTGCTCATGACCCTGGAAGATTTCGCGATGTTGGCGGGTTCTGTGGTCGCATTTGTGGTCATCGCGGCGACCATGATCGCCACGCGGCGGATCGATTGGTATGGGCGCGCCGCGCCTGCAACGACCGAACAAAACTAAGACAATTCGCGGACTTGACGGGCGCTGCGGCGCTCGTCAGGTATTGCGGACCATGGTCGAACTTACGCTTCCGAAGAACTCCAAGGTCAAAAGCGGCAAGCGCCACAAGGCGCGCCCCGGCGCCAAGAAGGTGCGCGAGTTCAAGGTCTACCGCTACGAGCCCGAGAGCGGCCAAAATCCGAGCTGGGATACGTACGAAGTCGATCTCTCAACCTGCGGCCCGATGGTTCTCGACGCGCTGATCGCGATCAAGAACGACATGGACTCGACGCTGACGTTCCGCCGCTCATGCCGCGAAGGCGTGTGCGGTTCGTGCGCGATGAACATTGGCGGCCGAAACACGCTCGCCTGCACCAAGGGCATCGACGAACTGCCCGCCGGCACGATCACGATCTCGCCGCTGCCGCACCAGCCAGTGCTGAAAGATCTGGTGCCGGATCTCACGAACTTCACCGCGCAATACGCGGCAATCCAACCGTACCTGCAAACGGTTACGCCCGAGCCCGATGGCGAATGGCGTCAGAGCCCGGAGGAGCGCGCGAAGCTCGACGGCCTCTACGAGTGCATTCTCTGCGCTTGCTGCTCGACCTCATGCCCGTCGTACTGGTGGAATGCGGATCGCTTCATGGGGCCAGCCGCTCTGCTGCAAGCCTATCGTTGGATCAATGACAGCCGCGACGAGATGCAGGGCGAGCGCCTCGATGCGCTCGAAGATCCGTTCAAGCTTTATCGCTGCCACACGATCATGAATTGCGCGCAGGTTTGCCCGAAGGGCCTCAACCCGGCCAAAGCAATCGCCGAAATCAAAAAGGCGATGGTCGAGCGGAAGCTATGACATTCCCCGCCGACTTCGTCTGGGGCGCTGCAACGGCGGCGCATCAGGTTGAGGGCGGCAATTGGAATAGCGATTGCTGGGCGCTGGAAAGCGCTAAGCCCTCCTTCTTCGTCGAACACTCCGGCGTCGCCTGCGATCAGTTCGCGCGTTACGGCGATGACCTCGCGATCCTGGCGGGCCTCGGCCTCAACACCTATCGCTTCTCAATTGAGTGGGCGCGGATCGAGCCGGAAGAGGGCGCATTCTCACAACAGGCGCTGGATCACTACAAGCGCGTCATCGATGCATGCTGGCAGCGCAACATCCAGCCGATGGCGACCTTCCATCACTTCACCAATCCGCGCTGGGTCGCGCGTGATGGCGGCTTCCAAGACGATCGCTTTCCAGAGCGCTTTGCGCGCTATTGCGAAAATGTGGCGTACGCCTTCGGCGATCAGCTCGCGTATGCGTGCACGATCAACGAAATCAATCTGCCGGATTCGCTCGATCAGCTGATGGCGCGGGTGAAGGCAAAATATCCCGAACGCGTAGCGGCTGGCGAAGCGGCAATGGGCGCGCCGATTGAGTCGTTCTTCTTGTTCGCCGGTGTCGATGGCTACACAGCGCGCGCCATTCGCGCCCATGAGCTGGCGCGCGCTGCGATCAAATCAGCCGCGCCGCATGTACCAGTCGGCATGACCATGTCGATCCAAGAGTGCGAAGCAGAGCCAGGCGGCGAGGCTGGCGTCGCCGCCTACAAGCAGCGCGTCTATGCGCCTTACTACGAGTCCGCCAAGCGCGACGATTTTCTCGGCGTGCAAACTTATACGCGCATGCGCTTCGGCGCGGACTGCAAAGCCACGCGCCGTCCACCGCCAGAAGCTGAACTCACGCAGATGGGCTACGAATTCCGCCCGCAAGCACTCGGCGCCGCATGCCGCGATGCATGGGCCGCAACGCAAATCCCGATCATCGTCACCGAAAGCGGCATCGCCACGCAGGACGACAGCCGCCGCCGCGCCTTCATTCGCAGCGCGCTTGAAAGCGTCAGCGCCGCGATGGCGGATGGCGTCGATATTCGCGGCTACGTCTATTGGACGCTGCTCGATAATTTCGAATGGATGAGCGGCTACGTGCCGACATTTGGTCTTGTTGGCGTTGATCGACGCACGATGGCGCGTGCGATCAAGCCGTCAGCGGTGATGATTGGCGAGATTGCACGTGCGAACAGCTTAGAATCGGCAACAAAAAGCGCCGACCAAGTGCTCTCGGTCGGCGCTGCTGTTGGTGTCAGTGATCGTTAGCGATCAGCGCTTCTGGAATTCAGCATCGATTACGATTTGCGTCTGACCCCGAATGAAGCCCGGGAGGCTGTAGTCGGCATTGTTGATCAGCGCCGTGGCGTGAAAGCCAATGACGTTGCCACCGCGCATGCCGCGGCCTGCGCCAATCAGTTCGACATCGAATGTGATCTGCTTGGTCACGCCTTTGAGTGTGAAGTTGCCGTCGACTTGGCCGTGCGTCGCATCGGTTTGGCGGAAGGCGGTTGAAACGAACGTCGCTTCCGGAAATTGCGCCGCATTCAAAAAGTTCGCGCCCTGCAGCTCTTCAGAGAAACCCTGAACCGGCGTCTGGATCGAAGCGGTGCTGACCGTGACGTTGACTTGGCTCGACGTCGGCGACGCCGGATCCCAGGTCAGTGAGCCCGCCGTCGGCGTGAAACGGAAAATCTCGTAGGAGAAGTTGCCGTGCGGCACGCGCGCAACGACGGCGGTGTGGTTGATGTCTAGCGTATAAGCGCCGGCGGTGGCGTCACTCAGATTGGTCTGTGCGAAGGCCGGAGCGGCGCTGAGCGCGAGCGCTGCGCCAACGATGGCGGCAGCGAACGAACGACGGTTTGAAAACATGCGAAGTCCCCTAATTGGCGGCCAAGCCCATACCCTCGCGCCGCGATGTCGATCTTTCAGCTGTGGCTCCCAGCGCACCGCTGCAAGTCACAGCGGTGTTACCGCTGCTAGCTGACCGGCGTACGTCCCAATCCCGGCGTCCAATCATAGAGCGGCCGCGTGCTGCCGTCATCGAAGCGAACGCCGTTCGCCGCAGTGATGAGGCCCGGCCGAGTCGGATCGCCGCGCACCGAGAGCGCCGCTATGCCATGCACATTTGCCGGGATCACTTCGCCGGGGTCGCTGACGCCATTGCGATTTTCGTCGCGCCACAACGCCAGGCCGCCGAGCTCGCCGCCGGTGAGTTGGCCGTCGCGGTTGTCATCGAGCGCACG
This sequence comes from Alphaproteobacteria bacterium, assembly GCA_026400735.1. Taxonomy (GTDB): domain Bacteria; phylum Pseudomonadota; class Alphaproteobacteria; order Caulobacterales; family Aquidulcibacteraceae; genus Vitreimonas. Next base: position 53,047 of record JAPLOL010000138.1, read on the forward strand.
CAGCGCTTCGAAGCCGTCGCTCCAGAACACGCTCCACGTGCGTTGGCCGATCAGGTCGAAGCCTGAATTGATTTGGCCTCGCCATTCGGGGTCCCAGACCAACCACGCCGCATCGCTCGTCAGCCAGCCTTGTGCGCGCCGATCGCCTGTGCCGGCGAAATCAAATGCGACGGAGGAAGCTTCATCAACGAGGCGCGAGAACGGCACGTCGCGCATGGGCACCACGATAGGCGTGACGTAGACAATAGGCTGGCTCGCTTCGAGCCGCGTGCGCAGACGATCGACGCGTGCGCGATCAGTTCGCGATGTTGCGAGATGGCTTAAGTGCGCTGCGGCTTCGGTAAGAACCGCATGATCTTCCCACTCAGAATGTTCACCGGCGAGGCGCGGTAGGCCTTTTTTTATGATGGTGCGTAGTTGACTGCGGGCTTGGCTGGTGCGGCCCAACCGATCGAGCACATAGGCGTAGCCTAAGCGCGCGCGCAGATTGTTCGGATCAGCGCGCAGCGCGCGTGAATAATGGTCACTCGCCGCGTTGAGACGCGCCAAGGCGCGCGCGCTTGGCGTCGCCGGACCAGCGACGCCCGGTATTTCGATGCGTGGTCCGAGTTGGAAGTTGAACGCGGCGCAGCGATCGTCTGGGCCGAACGCCTGCGGCGGCGACGGTTCGCCATAGCGGTTCGACGGCACTTCAGAGCAAAGAACGTTGCCCGCTTCGTCGAGCTGATGATTTTCGGTGATGTAGGTGAAGGGTCCGTCGTCCCGTGCGTAAGCAAGTAAGTTCAAGCGCCCGAGCGCGAGGTCGCGCTGTACCGGATCGATGCCGTCCATCGCCTGCACGTTTTCCAACGCACGATCGATCGGTGCTTCGTAAATAATTTGCGGCGGTGGGAAATAGGGAATGGCGGAGGCAGTCGCCGCAGCAACCGTCCAAATCGCAATCGCCAGCATTTGCGCGCGCATGGAAGTCCCTTCTCCCAAACCCGCCCCTTGCACGAAGCATCCTGCGCCGCGTCGCAAGCGTCGTCTATGGCGAAATTTTCACAATCAGGAGATTTTAGGGTTGCGGCTTTGGCGGATCGCGCACATCGCATTCGGGTCCGTTTGGATCGAACGGCGTGTCCGGCGCATGCGGGAGCACGCGTTCCGTGTAGTATTTCAGCTTACGGATGACGTTTGCGCTGTCGCCATTTGCGTGGTCCGGCGGAATGAGCGGGCCGAACGTTAACTTGTATGTCTTGCCCTGCTTATTGAGCAGTTCGTGAAACAGCGTGATGTCGCGCAGCTCAGCAGAGAACTTCGCAAACGTGTGAAACCAGAACGAGTAGGGGCCGCTCATGTGCACAGGCAGGATCGGCAGCTCGTACTTGCGCGCTAGGGACGCCGCTGTCGGCATCCATTCGGGATCAAGCAATAATCCATCCCGCATTCGGGCGAGACGCCCTGCGGGGAAGATCGCGAGCGGACGGTTTGCCGTGAACGCTTCGTCCGTCATCTTCAGCGTGACGCGCGTGCGTTCACGCGTACGCTTGGCGAGCACCCATTCGACAGGGATCAACGTCTCGGTGAAGCGCGGGCAAACCCGCTCAGCGTCCGAGTTGGCGTAGAACAGAATATCGGGCCGCGCTTGCTTCACGGCATCATAGAGCGCGATGCCGTCGGTGATGCCGGTGGGGTGGTTGCCAAGGATGATGAAAGCGCCGTCCTTCGGCAGGCGCTCAAGGCCGCTGACGTCGAGCTTCACCGAAAGGAGTTGCGCGATCGACTCAAGCGCATCGGCGCCGCTCATCGGCGCGATCATATCGGCCATGCGCACGGCTTTGTCGTAGTTCAGCACCGTGTAAAGCAGCGGACGTAGGAGTGGCCACGCGGCGCCTGACGAAAGCTTGGGGGCACGCTCTTCAATAAGCACATCGACGATGTGCTTGGGCCGCGTGATCGCCCGGGTCTGATCAGTGGTGGCGACGGTGTCCGTCATGGTTCCAGTCTACCTGCGACTCGAAAGGCGTGGCTATGGCTGTTGGGGCTTGCCTTCACCCGCTCCAGCAGGCTTTTTTGCGGCGCGATTCCACCGGAGATGCAATGAGCTCGCTTTTGGCCGCGTATAGCCAACGCCTGGCCGACGGCCAACTTGCGCCTGACGACGATCAGGCGCGGGCGGCGGAGCGGTTGGAAGAGCTGGAAAAGGCCCTGGAGCGCTGGAAGCCGGGTGGCTGGCCGATCAGGGCGAAGCCTCCGCGCGGGCTCTATCTTTGGGGGCCGGTTGGGCGTGGCAAGTCGATGCTGCTCGATCTTTTTTTCGAAGCCGCGCCGGTGAAGAGGAAGCGCCGCGTGCACTTCCACGAATTTATGCTCTCGCAGCACGCGTTCATGCGCAAAGCGCGCGAGCGTGGGCATGGCCAAGATCAACTGATCGCAGATGCAGCCAAAGCGGTGGCGTCTGACGCTGCACTTCTTTGCTTCGACGAAATCCAAGTCACTGACATCGCTGATGCAATGATCTTAGGGCGGTTGTTCGAGCGACTTTTCGCCGATGACGTTGTGATCGTGGCGACCTCAAACCGCCCGCCCGACGAACTCTATAAGAACGGCATCAACCGCCAGCTCTTCCTGCCATTCATCGATTTGCTGAAGCGGCAGCTCGACGTGGTGCAGATCGCCGGGCCGCAGGATTTCCGCCTGCGCCAACTGATGGCGGCGCCGATCTACTACGCGCCACTTGGTCCCGCTGCCGATGAGGCGATGGACAATGCTTGGAAGCGGCTCACCGCAAACGCTGCGCCGAACGCGGTTACGCTTGATGTTGGCGGCCGCGAGTTGCGCGTGCAGCGCCAAGCAGCAGGCGTTGCGCGCTTCAGGTTCGATGAGCTTTGCGCGCGCGCGTTAGGTGCGGCGGACTATCTGGAAATCGCCGAGCGCTTTCACACCGTCTTGCTGGAGAATATTCCGCGTCTTACGCCTTCGATGCGAGAGGAGGCCGCTCGTTTTCGTACGCTGATCGATGCGCTCTACGAGGCGAAGGTGAAGCTGGTCGCGTCGGCGGACGCGCAGCCGATCGATTTGTATCCCGCCGGCGATCAGAGTTTTGAATTTGAGCGCACGGCGTCACGTCTCATGGAAATGCGCAGCGAAACCTATCTTGCGCTGCCGCGCCGCGATGCGGAGTGGAAGCAGGGCGTCGTGGATTGAACACAGCAAAAAGCGCGCCCTGACGGACGCGCTTTTGTTCGGATCGAAATCCTAGGCTTAGTGGCGCGTTTCGAGCGTCACTGCGACATCGGCGTTTGCCGACAAGCGAACCACGCCATTTGCCTCAATACCCGAGACGAGGCCGCCATCGATGTAATGGTGGTGGCCGTCCGGGGAATCCTTCTTCGCTAACTTGATGCGGTCGCCAGATACGTGATCGACGGTTCCCACGTGGATACCGTCGGCGCCGATAACTTCGGCGTGCTTTTGAACTTGGTCGAGATTGGTCATGCGTAACTCCTGAAGATCAGGAGCAACGCTCAATTCCGCGAACGGTTGCCTGACGCGAGCCTTGTTTAGCGCCGCCGCCGCGAGGGTGTTCCGAGGATGCCGCGCATCAGCTCGCGCACGATGGTGTTGAACACTCCACTGGCGACGCGGCCGCCTTGACGCTCCAAAGGCGTGGTGCGTGAGCTGGAATTCCGCGTCGTGCGCGCGCGCGTTGTTCCACCGCCTGTCGAGCGCGTGCGTGACGCCTTCGCGGCTTCCTTGTCCCGCGCTTCTTGCGCTTCTTCGCGCTCCTCGGCTGCGGCCAAATCTGCAGCGCGCTTGCCGAGAATCTCGTGAGCACTGACTCGATCGACGGCCTTTTCGTAAACCCGCCCGGCAGTATTGGCCTTCATCAGCGCCTCGCGTTGCGCCGGCAGGATCGGGCCGACTTGGCTGTTCGGCGCACGAACCTTGGTGCGCGCGACGGGCGTCGGCGCGCCCTTGGCGTCGAGCGTCGAGACCAACGCTTCGCCGACGTTGAGTTCCTGGATTTCCTTGGCCACATCGACGTTCTCATTGGCGCGGAACGATTGCGCTGCGGCACGCACCGCCTTTTGATCGGTGGGCGTGTAGGCACGCAGCGCGTGCTGGAAGCGGTTGCCGAGCTGGGCGAGCACTGTTTCGGGAATGTCCGCCGGCGATTGCGTGACGAAATAGATGCCAACGCCCTTCGAGCGGATCAGGCGCACGACCTGCTCGACCTTGTTGATCAGCTCTTTCGGCGCGTCGCGGAAGAGGAGGTGAGCTTCATCGAAGAAGAAGACGAGCTTTGGCTTATCCAAGTCGCCGACTTCCGGAAGCTGTTCCCAAAGCTCGCTCATCAGCCAGAGCAGAAACGCCGAATAGAGCCGCGGGCTCTGAACCAGGCGTTCGGACGCGAGCACGTTGATCGTGCCTTTGCCATCCGGGCGCGTGCGGGTGAGTTCTTCGAGCTTGAAAGCGGGTTCACCGAAGAAGCGGTCGGCGCCATCCATTTCCAGCTGCAACACTTTTCGTTGGAGCGCCGCGATCGATTGCGGGGTGACAAGCCCGTACTTCTTGCCGATGTCGTCGGAATTGTCCGACAAATAGGTCAGCAGGGCGCGCAGATCGTTGAGATCCAGCAGCAAGCCTTCGTTCTTCCCCTCGTTGAGCCAATCGTCGGCCAAACGAAACGCGATGGTCAGCGCGCCTTCTTGAGCGTCTGTCGCCTCAAGCACGCGGCCCATAAGCACCGGACCCATTTCCGTGACGGTCGTGCGCACTGGGTGGCCGAGTTCGCCATAAACGTCCCAGAACACGGCAGGCTGCGCTTCAGGCGTCAGCGGCATGTTGATTTCGGCGGCGCGGGCGGTCGCCCAGGCCGGCGGCGGATCGCCCGGCGCGGCGCAGCCGGAGAGGTCGCCTTTGATGTCGGCGGCAAAAACGTTGACGCCCTCGCGTGCGAACGCTTCAGCGAGCACCTGGAGCGTCACCGTTTTGCCGGTGCCGGTTGCGCCCGCGATCAGGCCGTGGCGGTTAGCCCGCTTCAGCGCGAGACTCTGGACGCCTTCCGGCGCCAGGCCAATGTCGATCGTTTCCGCCATTTCTTGCGACTCCTGCTTCGCCAACAGCTTGGCGCAACGGGCCTTTCCGGCCAAGGCGGGCCTTGCGCCGCAGGGCCACGCAAAGCAAGAGGGCGTCATGGCCAGTCTGGAAATTTCGCAGCGCGGCGCGCTTTGGATCGTCGCCACCGGTGTGATCGCCGCTGGGCTCTTCTTCCTGCGCGAGCCGCTAACGCAGTTCGCTATGGCAATGATCTTGTGGCTCGCCATCGATGGCCTCTCGGACTCGATCGACAAGCGTGTGCCGTTCCTGCCGCGCTGGCTGGCGCTGCCCGTAGCGCTGATTCTGGTGCTCAGCCTGATCGCGCTCATCGGCTTTGTGGTGATCGACAACGTCGCTCACATCATGGGCGACATGAACAATTACGAGTTTCGGCTCAACCAAGTGATCAATCAGGCGCACACTGCGCTTGGCGCCCCGGGCGTCCCGCCCACCGTTCGCGATCTGGTGGCGCAAGCCAACCCGAACAATCGCCTCGCCGCCGAGATTGGCGGCAGCCTGCAGAACTTCGCCTCCGCGGCGACGTTCACGTTGATCTATTTGGCTTTCCTGTTTCCGGCCTCCGCGGTGATGAAGGACAAATTGGATTTCATCTTCCGGAGCAAAGCTCAGCGCGATGGCGCTTGCGAAGTGCTCGCGCGCATTCGGGCGTCGATGGAGAGCTATTTGTGGGTCCAGACGGTGATGAGCCTCATCATCACGGCGCTCACCTACGCCACGCTAAAGATTATCGGTCTTGAGCACGCCCTGTTCTGGTCGTTCCTGATATTCTTTCTCAACTACATCCCAACCATCGGCTCGATCGCCGCTGTAGCGCTCACCACAGCCGTTGCGCTTGTGCAATTTCCCACGCTCGGTCCTGTTGCTGCGGTGTTTGCGGGCGTCGGCGCGTGGCAATTCGTCATCGGCAACTTCATTCAGCCGCGCATGACAGGAGATTCATTGAACCTCTCCGCCGTCGTTGTGTTGCTTGCATTGTCGATCTGGGGCCTCGTTTGGGGCATCGTTGGCGCGTTTCTCGCCGCGCCCATGACAGTCATGATCATGATTGTATTGGGGCAATTTCCATCGACGCGATGGATCGCAATCTTGCTCTCGGCCGATGGCAAACCTACACCCGAAACGAAGCGCGTGAGTAAGTCCGAAGCCGGACCAAATTGATGTTGCGAATCGACTACGAACATGTATTGGTGATGTGAAGAACGTCGCCGGGGCTAGGGGCGTTTTGCAAAACGCAACTCTAGTTTCGCACCCGTCTCGGCGCGCTCTCGAACGTCAGTTTTGACGTGTCGATCAACGCGCGTGGGCTCATGGGGGGCTTCATCTAGCGTCGAGCGGCCGTCTCATCGAAACAGGCCTCCGCGTGCGTCCCCCACCCAGCCTGCTGCGAGGCCTGCAGGCGCCGTCGGACAGCTTGTCCCCGTTCGACGGCGCCGCCAATTTCTAGATATCCAAGAACTGAATCTGCTTTTCGTGTGCGGATGTACCGACCGCGCGCGATTTTGGCCTGTGATCAGCGAGGCGGATCACGTTGTCAGGTGGATTGTTCAAAGCCGGGTAGCGGAGGTCAGCGCTGAGTGCGTCAGCCGCTTCAATCAGCTGCCGCAACCGGCGACGGTCCGCGGCGGACTGCACTTCCGTGCGCAGCTGCTGGCGCGCCCAGCGCGAAACGACGGAGAGGTATTCTCTGACAAACATCGCGAGACAAACGTCACAAACGGCGCCCGCGTTCCCGGCCATGCGCCGATGCACAGCTCGGACCCGCTCCTGAGACAAAATCACGGCGTTCCGGCGGTTACAGTTGACGCCGGGGCGAGTAGGTTCGCGCCAAAACAAGGAAACGCCCTATGGACGCTGGGACTGCGCGCCAGGAACTGCCTAAAACTGCTGACCAATTTGTCGATCAGGCGGTGAAAGGGCCTTGGCCTGCGTTCCGGGCGAACGGCGTTATCGACGCCAGCGCCGAGATGTTTTTGAGGGGTCTCTATGAAGACGCCTCCGACGACGAACTCGGCGACTTGTCGGTCGAAGACTTTGCAGCGCTCGCCCATGATTTCTGGATTTGGCGCGCCGAACGCGAGTGCGAAGTTCAGTGCATCCGCATCCGTCGTGGCATTGGCGTCGGCGGCAAGCAGCTCGACCGCGACGTACTAGAAGTCGCCGGCCCCGACATGCCGTTCCTCGTGGACTCAGTCATGGGCGAACTGGCCGACCAGGGCATTGCGTCGCTCGCCATGTTTCACCCGGTGGCGCCATCGGCGAAGGGGACAGGGCGCGACTCGCTCATTCAAATTCACGTCCCTCGACTGTCCGCGCAAAAGAGCAAGGAGTTGGTCGATGGCGTGCGTGCGTCGCTATCGGACGTGCGTGAATCAGTTGGCGACTTTCAGGCAATGCGCAAGCGCATGCTCGATTGCGCCGATGAACTTGAGAAAGCCAAGTCCAACGCCGCGCCGAGCGATGTAGTCGAGGCCGTGGCGTTGTTGCGTTGGCTCGCGGCCGACAAGTTCACGTTCCTCGGCGCGCGCGACTATCAATATGTGCGCGATGCTAAGGGCGCCTTCACGCCGCACGAGCCGGATATCATCGACAATTCCTGCCTCGGTGTGCTGCGTGACGTAGATCGCTACGTGCTGCGCACGTCCGCTGAACCGATGGTGCTGACGCCAGAGTTGAAGCGTCTGGTGGCCGAACCGACCCCGCTCATCGTTGCAAAGTCGACGCTGCGCGCGCGCGTACACCGTCGCGCCACCGCCGACTATATCGGCGTAAAGCGCTACAACGACCAAGGCGAAGTGATCGGCGAGATACGTTTCGTAGGCCTCTTCACCAGCGAAAGCTTCACCGAGCCGACGCGCAACATTCCAGTGCTGCGCAAGAAGGCCGAATGGGTGATGAACCAAGCTGGCTTTGCGCCGGGCGGTCACAACGCCAAGACGCTGCGCAAGATCATCGAATATTATCCGCGCGAAGAACTGTGGCAGGTCACGCGCGAGGAGTTGCTGGAAACGGCGCGCGGCGTTCTGCACTTGTTGGATCGTCCGCGTGCGCGTGTGTTCGCGCGCCGCGACCGCTTCAACCGCTTCGTGACTGCGCTCGTCTACATCCCGAAGGATCGCTACGACACCGACGTTCGCGTTGCCGCTGGCAATCTGATCGCGCAAGCGTACGGCGGGGAAGTCGAGAGCTTCCAGCCGCAACTCGGCGAAGGGCAGCTTGCCCGCGTGCTGTTCGTCATTGGCGACATCGATAAAACGCGCCCTGATCCGAACCTCCACAAGCTCGATCTCGATCTCGCTGCGCTCACGCGCACTTGGGATGACGACTTTGCACAATCACTGATGCGTTCGGAGCGCTTTGACACCGGCGCCCGCGAAGAAGTCTCGTCGCGTTTCAACGACGCGTTCACCGCGGCCTATCGCGAGCGTTACTCAATCGACGAGGCGTTGATCGACACCGCCGAAATCATGAGCGCACGCGATGACGAAACCATCCGCGCACGCGCCTACCGTCGCCCTGGCGACGCCGAAAACATCATGCGCTGCAAGTTCTACGCGCGCGGCGATGTTCTGGCGCTCTCGGCAACGGTCCCGATCCTTGAGAACATGGGTCTGTTCGTCGATTCCGAAGTGAACTTCGAACTTCAGCTACAACCTGGTGCGTTCCACACCGCACAGCGCATCCATGTTCACGACATTGAATGCCGCTCAGCCGATGGCAAGCCGATCGATCTCGAGCGCGCCGGTGAGCTGTTCGAGCAAGCCTTCGCCGCTGTCTGGACCGGCAAGGCGGAAAGCGATGGCTTCAACAAGCTCATCCTTGCGCTGCCATGCTCATGGCGCGAAGCGGCTTTGATCCGCGCGCTCGCACGCTACCGCCAGCAAACCGGCCTCGATCCGACGCAAGCTATGCAAGAGCAGGCGCTCGCGAACAATACAAAGATCGCCGCGCTCATCCTCGCGTTCTTCAAAGCGCGTTTCGATCCGCATCTCCCGGAAACGATGGACACGCGCGTTGCGCGCTCCTCGAAGCTCGAATTCATGATCGAGTCCAAGCTCACTGAAGTCGTGAGCCTCGATGAAGACCGTGCGTTGCGTCGCATCTCACAGCTCGTGAAAGCTATCCGCCGCACGAACTATTATCAGCTTGGCGAGGACGACCAGCCGAAGTCCTACATGTCTTTCAAGATCGACTCGAACGCCGTGGCGGAATTGCCGGCGCCAAAGCCGTACCGCGAAATCTGGGTGGCGAGCCCGCAAGTCGAAGGCGTGCACTTGCGCTTCGGGCCAGTCGCGCGCGGGGGCCTGCGTTGGTCTGATCGCCGCGATGACTTCCGTACCGAGGTGCTGGACCTGGTCAAAGCGCAGCAGGTCAAGAACGCCATCATCGTGCCGGTCGGCGCGAAGGGCGGCTTTTTTGCGAAGCGCTTGCCCGCGCGCGGCGCGCCTGGATTCCAGGAAGCTGGCGTCGAGGCTTACAAAACCTTCCTGCGCGGATTGCTCGACATCACTGACAACATCAAAGGTGATCTCATCGTACCGCCGCGCGATGTCATTCGCTGGGATGATGACGATCCGTATCTCGTCGTCGCCGCCGACAAGGGCACGGCGACGTTCTCTGACATCGCCAACGGCATCAGCGCCGAATACGGCCACTGGCTGGGCGATGCGTTCGCGTCCGGCGGCTCGGTTGGTTACGACCACAAAGCCATGGGCATCACCGCCAAGGGCGCGTGGGAAGCGGTGAAGCGCCACTTCCGCGAAATCGGCAAGAACATCCAAGAGCAAGAGTTCACAGTCATCGGCGTTGGCGACATGTCGGGCGACGTGTTCGGTAACGGCATGTTGCTCTCGCGCAAGATTCGTCTGCTCGCTGCATTTGATCACCGCGACATCTTCATTGATCCCGATCCGAAGGACTGCGAAAAAAGTTTCGTCGAGCGCCAGCGTCTGTTCGATACGCCGCGTACGAGCTGGCAGGACTACGATAAGAAGTTGATCTCCAAAGGCGGCGGCGTGTTCTCGCGCAGCTCCAAGACGATCGACATTAGTCCCGAGATTGCCGCGCTCACCGGCCTCGACAAGCCGCAAGTCACGCCAAGCGAGTTGATGACCGCGCTCCTGAAAACGCAGTGCGAACTCATGTGGTTCGGTGGCATCGGCACCTACATCAAGGCCCGCGCCGAAACCAACGCTGACGTCGGCGATAAGGCCAATGACGGCCTGCGCGTCGACGCGGAAGATATGAGATCGCAAGTCGTAGGCGAGGGCGCCAATCTTGGCGTCACGCAGAAGGGTCGCATCGCCTTCGCGCGCGCCGGTGGTCGTATCAACACAGACGCCATCGACAACTCCGCTGGCGTCGACACCTCCGACCACGAGGTCAACATCAAGATACTGCTTGCGGACGTGATCCGCAGCGGAGCGCTGAAGGAAGACAAGCGGGACAAGCTGCTTGAATCGATGACCGATGAAGTCGGCGCGCTCGTGCTGCAGAACAATTACGACCAGACCGGCGCCATGTCCGTCGCGCAATCAAGCTCGGTAAACGATCTCGATAGCCACGAGCGTTTCATGCAGCGTCTTGAGGCCGAGGGTAAGCTCTCTCGCCGCGTCGAAGGCTTGCCGCTGACAAGTGAGTTCGCCGCGCTACGCACAGCAAAGCTCGGCCTTACGCGGCCCGAGTTGGCGAAGCTGATCGCCTACTCGAAGATCAATCTGTTTGACGCCATCGTCGCCTCCAGTGCACCAGATGACCCGGCGTTCAAAGAGCCGCTGAAAGCGTATTTCCCGCGTGAGCTGGCGAAGTTCGATGCGCAGATGGCCAACCACAGACTGCGCCGCGAGATCATCGCTACCTGCTTGGCGAACGATCTGGTGAACCGCTGCGGTCCCTCCTTCGTCGATCGCATCAAGGAAATTTCACGCGGTCGCACCGTGACCGTCGCCTGCGCCTTCGAAGCGTCGCGCCGTATCTTTGAGCTTGAAGATCTCGTCGATCGCATCAACGCGCTCGACAACAAAATTCCGGCAGCCGCGCAGATCGCGCTGCACCAACGCGTCGGCGGCGCTCTGCGCCGTTCGGTGACGTATCTCGCGCGCAACGCCGGCTTCGAGAGTGAAAATCCGCCGACTATCCTCGAGGTCGTCGAACGCTATTTCGAACCGGTGCGCGAGCAGCGCGCCTCGATCAGAGCAGATCTCAGTAAGATCGAACGCGAGCGAGTCGACCTGCGCCGTGCAGCATTGGTTGAACTCGGCGCGCCCGAAGCTTTGGCGGAAGAGGCGGCGTTGTTGTCGCCACTCACGCTCTCGCTGGATGTCGCGGACATGGCCCGTGACACCAAGTGGCCGGTGACGACGGCGTCGACGCTGCATTGCGTGATCGGCGCCGAGCTCGGTCTCGATGCGCTGCGCGATGCGGCGACGAACATGAAGCTCGAGCAGCATTGGGATCGCCTCGTCGTGCGTCGCGCGGCCGGCGATTTCGGTGAAGCGCAGCTGAAGTTGGCGGAAGCCGCTGCGCGCTCGATCGGGCAACCGCCCGCTGGCGCCGATGCGAGTTGGGCGACAGAAGCTGCACGCAAATGGCTCGGCACGCTCGGTCAGCCTGCGCAACGCGCGCGTTCGGCTTTTGCGGAACTCGACGGGCAGGGGCCGTGGACGTTTGCGAAGCTGATGCTGATCGCGGCTGAATTCAACGCGTTGGTCGCCAGCGTTCGTTAGAGCGCTTCAATCATCTCGCGAAGCAGCTCGCGTTCGCGCGCGGTGGCGGTGGCGCTGTAGCGAACGCGGAAGTCTTCGGCTTCAGCATCCTCGAACGCGTGTGTTGCGTTTTCGAACAGCAGAATTTCCATCGGCGCTCCGCGTGCGCGCTGGCGTTCAAGCGCTGCCCGCGTTGAACCCACGATGTAGTCGCGCTCCGCGATGATGGCAGTGCTTCGCGGCGCGATGCGCCAGGTGCGGTGACCGGTGTAAGTGCCGACTCCCGCGTACGGATAAACGATCATCGTCGCAGCAAGACCTTCGAGCGGCTCGCTCGGCAAATCTTCCAATCCCGTCGCACGCCGCATCTCTTCGCCTGAGCGGAGCGCGAGCGAATCCATGATCGTCCAACCGCCATGGCTCCAGCCGATTACGCTTATGCGGTTTTGGTCGGCCCAGGGTTGGCGGCGGGCCCAGGCTAGGGTGGCGTAGAGATCGCCGGCGCGTTCGCGACCTTGCAGGCGCGCGCCTGTGCAGACGGTGGCATAGGCCTGCATGCGGCTAATGCGGCGCGGGGCGAAGGAATCGACAACGATCGCGGTTGCGCCCGCTGCCGCAGCGGCATTGGCCATGTCTTCGATGAACGGGCGCGGACCGCCGCAGCCGTGCAGCATGATGACGACGGGGGTTTTCGCTTCGGCATTTTCGGGGTGGCGCACGATGTAGTGTGGCTCCAACCGAGCGATACGTTGGTCGACCGTTTCCGCGAACGCCTGAACCGGCATGAGCAATCCCAAAACCACGAAAATCAAAGCCAAGATGGGCGCGCGCCGGTTCATCGCGCAAGGCTGGCGCTCGACGCCCCGTTGCGCCAGATTGCCGGAGGAGTTTCGCCACATGATCATGACCCGCCGTATCCTAGCCGCCGCCGCGCTGTTGGCGCTAGCCGCCTGCAACCGTGCGCCGCCGGCGCCTACAGCTGAAATATCAGCAGAGCGCACCGCGGCGGTTACGGCAGCCGTCGAAGAGCAGCGCGTGAAGTTCGCCGCTGCGCCCGATCCGGCGCAGGCCGATCATGGAACGGCCTACCAATTCTCCTTCAATGGGCTTTGGACCGATCACGTGCCGATGACGGCGTTTGAGGGCGATGTCGTGATGGTCGTGAACACTGCGTCCCGTTGCGGGTTCACGCCGCAATATGAAGGCCTGCAGCAGATCTATGATGAGTACCACGCGCAGGGCTTCGACATCGTTGGCGTACCGGCGAATAATTTCAACGGTCAGGAGCCTGGCTCAGCTGAACAGATCCAGGAATTCTGCACGCTGAACTACGGCGTGACGTTCCCGATGGCGGCGAAGACGGATGTCGTCGGCGATACGCGTCATCCTTTCTATGCGTGGGCTGAGCAGCAGATAGGCGAGAGCGCCGTGCCGCAGTGGAATTTCCACAAAATCCTGATCGGCCGCGACGGTCGCATCATCGCTGCTTTCCCAACGCGTACGGAGCCCACTTCGGAAGAAGTGCGCAACGCGATCACTGCGGCGCTTGCGGCTCAACAGAGTGCGCCGTCGACTTCATCGTTGCGGTGAGCCACGCTTGCGCCGCCGGAGGCGTCGCGCTCCAACTCTCAAACCTCAGTGTCTAAAGTGGCGCATGCCGGTGAAGGCCATGGCGATGCCGGCTTCGTCGGCGGCCTTGATCACGTCTTCATCGCGGATTGAGCCGCCTGGCTGAATGACGCTCGTCGCGCCGGCTTCGACAGCTTGCTGCAAGCCATCGGGGAACGGGAAGAACGCATCGGAGGCGCAGGCTGAACCTTTTGCAAGTGAAGCGGGGAGCTTTGCGGTTTCAGCGGCTTCTCCCGCGCGGAGCGCGGCAATGCGGGCGCTGTCGCGGCGATTCATTTGGCCGGCGCCGATGCCGGCAGTTTGGCCGTTCTTGGCGAAGATGATCGCGTTGGACTTCACGTGTTTGCACACGGTGAAGGCGAACAGCATGTCTTTGATCTCGGCATCAGTGGGCTGGCGCTTGGTGACGATCTTCAGATCAGCGCGCGTGATGTGGCCGATATCGCGGTTTTGAACGAGAAAACCGCCCGCAATGGTTTTGTAGGTGAGCCCCGGTGCGCTCGGATCAGGCAGGCCGCCGGTGACCAGCAAGCGCAGGTTCTTCTTCTTCGCGAACACGGCGACCGCATCCTCATCTGCTTCCGGTGCGATCACGACTTCAGTGAAAATTTCCGCGATCGCTTCGGCTGCGGCTTTGTCCAGACGCTGGTTGAGCGCGACGATGCCGCCGAAGGCCGACACCGGATCGCATTCGAGCGCGCGCTTGTAGGCATCGACCAGTGAGCTGCCGAGCGCGACGCCGCACGGATTGGCGTGCTTGATGATGGCGACGGCCGGGCCGTTCTTCGGATCGAACTCGGCGACGAGTTCGTAAGCGGCGTCGGTGTCGTTGAGGTTATTGTAGCTGAGCTCTTTGCCTTGGAGCTGCGTCGCGGTGGCGACGCCAAAGCGCTTTTCGCCGGTGACGTAGAACGAAGCGCTTTGATGCGGATTTTCTCCGTAGCGCAAAGATTGCTTCAGCTTGCCGCCGAGCGCGCGATAGGTCGGTGCTTTGTCTTCGAGCTGCTCAGCATACCAAGCCGAGATCGCCGCGTCGTATGCGCCGGTGCGTGCGAAGGCTTTGGCTGAGAGCTTCTTGCGCAGTGCGAGCGTCGTGCCGCCGTGGGTTTTTGCTTCTTCGAGGATCGCGGCCATGTCGTCGGCGTCGGTGGCGACGGCGATGAAGCCGTAATTCTTTGCGGCGGCGCGGATCATTGCCGGGCCGCCAATGTCGATGTTTTCGATGCAGGTCTCAAAATCGGCGCCGCGCGCGACTGTTGCTTCGAAAGGATAAAGGTTCACGTAGAGAACATCGAAGCCCTCGATGCCGTGCTCCTTCATCGCGGCGACATGTTCTTTATTGTCGCGCAGCGCGAGCAGGCCGCCGTGCACTTTCGGGTGCAGCGTCTTCACGCGCCCGTCCATCATCTCTGGAAAGTTGGTGACGCTTGAGACGTCTTCGACAGCCATGCCCGCATCCGCGATCGCCTTGTGGGTGCCGCCTGTTGAAATCAACTTCGCACCGAGCGCGGTGAGCGCTTTGGCGTGATCAATCAGGCCATTTTTGTCCGAGACCGAAATGAGCGCGCGCTTGATGGGGAGAATGTCTGTCATGCGCGCGCTTCTAAGGGATTCTCCAGGAAAAGCGGAGTCGGGGAGCGATTCTGACGCAGCCTATTGGTGGCCCGGCTGCAGCTCCGGATAGGTCCACCAGAACGGAAAGTCGGTCTCGCCCAGGACCAGTTCGGCGATCTCTGGGAAGATCACTTCGGCGCGGACGCTGTTGCCGAACATGATCAGGCAGCGTTGCTGGCGCTCGGCGCAGATCACCAGATTTCCAGTCCAATCGTTGTGGCCGCCCTTTGAAAAATACCGGTCATTTGGCCCGTTCCAAGTTTCGCCGACAAGCGAGGCTGAAAGGTCGGAGGCTTCGCCGCGTGTGTCGACCGAGTTGAAAAATTGGATGGTCGGGAATTTTTGGGTGGTGCGGATTGGAAATTGTGCGCTGACCCATTCGGCGCGGGCGGTGGGGGAGAGGCCTTCACCGGCGAACATGCCGCGCCACATGCGGGCTTGGTCGGTGATGGTGGTGTCCATCGAGCCCGCGGCGGCGACGTTGTCGCGGCGGTCGTGTGGTTCGAACGTGCCGTCCATCGCGTAGCCGTCGGCGAGATTGCCGGCGAAATCATCGCGCCATTGCATCGACGTGCGCGTCATGCCGAAGCGATCGAACACGCGGCGGCGCATTTCCGCGCCGACATCGAGGCCGAGGCCTTCCTGCAGTACGATTTGCAAAATCCAGATGCCTTCGTTTGAATAGGCGTAGTGCTCGCCAGGCGTGAAATGGAAGCGCAGCTTCTGATCAGGTTCGAGAAAGCGCATGTTGGCTAGACCGCTGCGATGCGTCAGCAAAATGCGCGGCGTGAGCTGGCGCCAGCGCTCATCACCAGCGAGATCGGCGTAGTCTTCGAGTTCGGGCAGCGGGCGCGGCAGATAATCGGCGATCGAGCGATCGAGATCGATTTTGCCTTCATCGACGAGCTGCATCACCATGTAAGAGAACGCCGCTTTGGTGACGGACGCGCCGTACATGATCGTGTCGGTTTGCAGCGGCAGCGCGTTTTCGCGATTGCGCAAGCCGTAAGCGCCAACGTGCGTGATCTCGCCGTGATCGACGATCGCCACAGCCATGCCGACAACTTGCTCGCGCGCCATCAGGGCCTCTATGCGTGCGTCGAGCGCTTCGCCGTTGAGACGCTGCGTTGCAGGCAGCGAGCCGGTAGCGCAACCCGTCAGGGCTGCAGCGAAAATTAGCGATGAGATTTTCATTAGGTCCTCAGGGTCTGCGCCAGCTGATGAAGAAGCATCCAAGCCCGCCAATGATGAGGGCGAAGCCTGGGATTAAGGCCCAGCCGAATTTGTCTGGGATGAGCACCGCGTTGGCGCCGACGAGATTCCACTCACGGCGGCCATTGGGCACAGTTTCGGTGAATGCCGGACCGCGCATTTCGGGGATGAAGATGGTTCGCTCATCGGCGCGCGCGGCGAGCGCGGGATTGCTGTCCACGTCATCGAAGACGTCTGCGCTTTCACCGGCGAGGATGATCCCCGGCGATTGGTAGGTGTAATGCATGCCGTTGCCGCCGCGATCAACTTGGGCGAGGCCGACGAGCGCGCCGCCCAGGACGAGCCCGGCAAGGCCGGCGTAGAGCCAGCGATGCGTCGCGGTGCGGGTGTCGTGGGCGCGCTGGAGGAGGTGTTTGCGGACGGCTTCGATCTCGCGAAGGCGATCGAGTTCGGCGGGGTAGAGCGCGCCGACCATGACTTCGGTGTCGAGGCTGAAGGCTTCGACGAGCCGTGCGTACACATCCTCTGACGGGAAGGATTTCCCAGTCTCGAGTTTAGACAAATAGGATTGCTCGATGCTGGCCTTGGCTGCCGCTTCGGGCTGCGTCCAGCCGAGCTCGGTGCGCCGGTTCTTGAGGTAATCGCCGAATTTCATGGGTCCAGTCATTGGTAGGAATGCCTTGAATACAACTGGAATAATCGGGAATAGGCAGGAATTTGAACGGGCATGCGGCATTGCGATGTGCTTCGCCTAGCGAAACACCCAAAACTGGGAGCAGGGCGCGTGGAGACGCGCTGGGGTCGTGCCTTAGGTGCGATGCTTGCGCATCGCCGCGTGTCGCCACGCGCCCTTTGCGATTGTTTTCCACCAGGCCGTCACGGGGAGGTTTTTCACTCCCTTGGATCGGTCTCCCAGCGGCGTGCGGAGCTTTGCCAGACTCCGGTGCGCTCCCGCGGTTCGCCGCCATAAGCGGCTATCCCGCGGGCTTCCGTCTGCCTTCACTCTTGCGAGCGCCGGCAAGACATCACGCTCAATCGCATCCCTCACGCTCGCTTGGCTCGGCTAGCCCGGTGAACCTCCCGTGTGAGGGATGGGCGCATGATACGGGTGGTCTGGAGGTGTGGGATAGATTTTGGGTGCGACGCTGACTTTGTTGGGCAGGAGCAGAATTTGGTGGGATAGATTTCGCCAACGTCAGATTCTGGCCCAAACGCGACATTCACTGCGGGACTTGCTGCAACCGCAAAAAAAAATCAGAACCGGCCGGGCGCCGCATTGTCGAATTCCTCATCGCGCCTCTGCAGCGGCGGGTCGAGGAAGCCGGGAGAGAGCGGTGACCGAATGAGCAACAAATTTTATGTTATGGCCCCGCAGTTCAATCGCTCTGGCATTGGCCTTACGAACATGGACGTCCTGTTCGAGCGTCCGGGCGTTTATCGCGCGGGATCAATAGAACTCGCAGGTCGACGCAATCGCGGCTTGCCGTCGCTTCCCGAAGCGCCGGCGCTTATCTTCGATCGAAAGGCAGGTCCGCCGCCGGACGATATTGAAGCATTCGCGGCATGGTGCGTTGTCAGCGACCGTTTCAAGACCTTCGCTGAAGCGACTGATCCCGGCGCATTCGACTTTGCGCCCTGCGATAACACCAATCTTACAATTGAAGGCGCGCCCGCAAAATACTGGCTCTGCGCACTCGCGAGGTACGGACCCTTCATCGACGAAGAAAAGTCGCCGCGCCTCAAGGTAACGAAGGATGGCGAGAACAAGCAGTACGTCGTCTTGGGTGGCTTAACACGTATAGCCGTGGACGCAGCCAAGCTCGGCGAACACCACGTATTTGGCGTTCCCGAGACGCTGTCGGTTTTCTGTGACCACGTATTTCGAAATGAGTTCAAGCGTGCCGGGTTGCGCTTGAGAAATTTTGCCGCTGTGTAGGAGCCAGAAATGCCCGCCACAACTTACGTTGACCATCACGTCTTGATGGGTGTGTTCGGTCATTACACCTCTGCCGCTACAGAGTGGCGAATGGCTACTATCGGCGAAAAACGGACGATGGGGTTGCGCCGTTCGCTATTGAATACGAGGCGGTTTGGGCCCAGTTGGGGAATGACGATCTGCGCTCAGCGTGGCTCGTTCCAGTAGGCCGGCCTGATACGAAGGTCTTGGCCCGTTGCGAGCCCGGAGCGGCTCTCTTGGATTACTCCATTCGGTACAAAAACGCGGGTGGCGTTGTCGCCCGCTCGGAATTGCTGCCGTTCGCAAACGATCTCGAGGCGATGGATCACGGACGCGCCGGATCCGGACACAACGCTATTGTCGAGGTTTGGAAGGGCGAGCACTTGATCGTCCGTCTTTTCGGCGTTGATAGCCGTGGTCCAACGACGCCGGGCTTCAAGTGATCGCGCCGGGCTCAACGTTCACGCTGAGACTTCGCCACGGCATTTGGCGCGTCATGATGAATGGCGCGTTCTTCGCTGACTATCGCTCGGAGGCGGATGCGCGTGACGGTGTTGCGCAGGCGACACGACATATGACGTCGCCTGCCAAGCTTGTGCTGATCGTGAGCAATGAGATCTGACGGCTGAGTGCGGTCTTGCGCTAATTTCGCGCCAGCGCCCAGCGGACGCGGTTTGGTGGAGCGAGCCCGTGGCCCATTGGATCAGCTTCGCCGGAGAGCGTGATTTGGTGGCTTTCGCGCGGAATTTCGCCGCCCCAGTAGATTGAGGGCTCGATGGCTATGTTGGGCGCGTCAGTGCGTAGGCGCCAGCGTTGGCCGCCGGGTGTTTCGAGCAGCGCAGTTTGATGTTCTGAAATGCGCACGCGCACGTTCGGGTGCAGGTGGAAGCGGACGACGTACGGAATGTCGTTCTTTGGGTTTGGCGATTTCAGTTTCATCGGACGAATGAGCTCGTCGATGCCGCGCAGGTTTTTGCCTTCGTTGTCGACGAAGATGTAGCGCCGGTGCCAGAGGCCGTATTTTTCTTTGTAGCCGTCGTGCCGGCCTTGCACGGTGATGCCGCTTTCGTCCGAGGAGCGGCGGACTTCATCGAGTTGCGGGCCGGTGAGACGCGAGCCGCCGCGGCGTTCATCGAGATTGGCGGAGAGCGCGTCGGCGAGCACGAGTGTTGAGTGTGCGTTCGTGGCGCGTGCGGCCATGCGGGCGGCGGGCGAGAGCTCGCGCGTGGCGCCAATGTTTACGATCAAGCGCTCGGTCTCGCTCGACAGCTCGAACGACAGCGCGCTGGCGTGCGCGCGTTCGGCGTAGTTCAGCGGCGGAGCGCCGCCGACATCGAACAGCGCGCGCATGCCGCCGACTTCAAGCCGCTGAAAGCCGGTGTGGTTCGCGAATTGGAAGGGGCGAAGCGCGCCGCCGGCGCGTGCGAGCGCAGCATCGATAGTCGCGGCTGAGCCTTCGGCGCCGCCTTGGAAGCAACCGAGGCGCCCATCGCCGAGGCGCAACATGCGGAGCATGTTGGCTAGCTTGGGCAGCGTATCGACGAGAATTTGCGGCGGATCATCGAGCGCATCGCGCGCGGCGACGAGGTCGCAGAGCGCTTCTGCGAGCGCTTCTGGCGAGCGCGAGAGGTGGCCGCCGTCGCCGTAGAATTGCTTGGCGCAGGCTTCGATGAGCATTTCTTCGCCTTGCTCGGCGAAGCGCTCACCTTCGGGAAAATCTGCAGCCCCCGCGAGCACGAGCGCAGCGCCGGCTTTGATCGAGCCCAGATGCCTCTCGCTCAACTCGCTTTGCGCCATCAGCAGCAAGCGCGCTTGGCGTGCGGCGGAGCGCAGCAATGATGCGCGTTGTTCCGGTGCGCCTTGTTCAAATGCCGGGCGGCCCCAGCAGAGCCAAGCGAACAAGCGCTCGGCGGTGATTTCTGGATCCCAAGCGAGATCGTCCCACTCGCCGTGCTCTTTGACCCAGGCGTCGATGAGCTGGGCGATGAAGCCGTGCGCGGATGGGCCAACGGCGGCGAGATCGACGAGCCACGAGAATGAGTGGAGGCGCGCAGTGAAGTGTCGCGACGGGTGCGAGGGCAACCACGGGAAAAGGTGATCGCCTTGCAGACGTTCGGCGCCTATGCGCCAGATTCCGCGGCCAATTTCGCGGCCACGTTCGGTGTCGCCGACGCGCGGATCGTTGCCCCAGCGGCCGATGCGATCGGGTGCGGCGTCGCCGAGGCGCATGCGGTGAAATGGATTCGCGCGCCAGTGGTCGTTCGCCGCGACCGGCTTCGCTTGCCGGTTGGTGGGGGAGACCGGCGCGTTCATCGAGCTACGCGGCCACTCTCAATCGTTTGATGTTGTCCGCGTATTCGCTTGGGTCGCCGCCATAGACGGCGGTGCCTGCGACAAGCGCAGTCGCGCCGGCGCCGACGACGCGTGCGGCGTTCTTCGCGTTCACGCCGCCGTCGACTTCGAGAATGATGTCGCGGCCGGTGGCGTCGATTTTCTTGCGGAGCTTTTCGATCTTCGGCAGCGCCGTTTCGATGAAGCTTTGACCGCCGAAACCTGGGTTTACGCTCATGACCAGCACGAGGTCGATCAGATCGATAACTGGATCGATGGCTTCGGCCGGTGTTCCTGGATTGAGTGAGACACCTGCCTTCGCGCCGGTCGCGCGGATCGCTTGCAGCGTGCGGTGCAAATGCGGCCCGGCTTCGGGGTGCACGGTGATAATGTCGGCGCCAGCGTCGCGGAAGGCTTGGATGAACGGATCGACCGGCGCGATCATCAGATGCACGTCGAACGGCAGCTTCGAATACGGGCGGATCGATTTGATCACCGTGGGGCCGATCGAGATGTTCGGCACGAAGTGGCCGTCCATCACGTCGACATGGATCATGTCGGCGCCGGCTTCCTCAGCCGCGCGTACTTCCTCGCCAAGCTTTGAGAAATCAGCTGCCAGGATCGAAGGTGAAATGAGCGTCCGCGCCATGATTTGTCGTACCCCGCGCTGGGGAGGGCGCGCAAGGCGAGCGGGTTCCGTTCGCGCTTAGCTGCGCAGCAAACGGGCGGCGTAGAAGCCGTCGAGGCCACCGATCTCGGGCCATTGGCCGGGATGTGTGCGCAGGTCGCCGTCAGGGGTGATGAATTCTGCTGGGACTTCGTTGGTGAGCGGCGCGCGTTTCCAGCCATTGCGCAAAGCTGCCGCAACGACGCCGGGCCCTTCTTCGGGCTCGAGTGAGCAGACGGCGTAGATCAGCGGCGCGCCGGGCTTCAGCAGCTTGGCTGTTGCTTCGATGAGTTGAGCTTGCAGGTCGGCGAGGGCTTTCACGTCGGTCGGGCGGCGTAGCCATGCAACATCTGGGTGACGGCGTAGCGTACCGGTTGAGGTGCAAGGCGCGTCGAGGAGGATGGCGTCGAAGGGTTCGGCGCTGAACTTTAGCGCGTCGGCGCAGATCACTTCCGCTTCGAGTTTGGTACGCGCGAGGTTTTCGCGGAGGCGCTTCAAGCGCGCTTCAGATTTATCGACGGCGGTGACGTGCGCGCCCGCCGCAGCGAGCTGCAGTGATTTGCCACCTGGCGCGGCGCAAAGATCGAGCACGCGTTTGCCGCGTACATCGCCGAGCAGCTTTGCAGGGAGCGCCGCGGCAGCGTCTTGCACCCACCACGCGCCTTCGTTGAAACCGGGAAGAGTATCGACCGGCGCATGTTGTGCGAGGCGCAGGCTGCCGGTTGGCGTCACGGTCGCGAAGAGCTTTTCCGCCCAACCCGCGGCATCAGCTTTCACAGTCACATCGAGCGGAGGTTCGCTCAGCAGCGCTTCCGCGATTTGCGGTGCGACTTCGCCGTAGCTCGCGCGCCATCTCGTGTAGAGCCAAGGCGGCAAGTCCGCGCCGGGCGGCAGGCCATTGAGAATTTCCTGGCCGTTGCTCGCGACTTTGCGGAGCACTGCGTTCATCAGCTTCGCGAAGCCGCGGGCCTCGCGCATGTGGTTGGCGGTTTCGACCGTCTCGCCTACGGCCGCATGTGCCGGTGTGCCCAGCACCAGCAATTGCGCCGCGCCCAGATGCAGCAAGGCGCGCGCGTGCTCGGCGTTGTCGGGCAGTGGGCGCGCGAGGAATTCTGAGAGCACCGCGTCGACGCCGCCCAAGCGCCGGAGCCCCGCCGTTACGAGTGCGCGTGCGAAGGCGCGGTCGCGGCCTTCAAGGGCGTTGAAGCTTGGCGTCTCGTTGAGCGCGTCTTCGAGCGCGCGCCCGCGATCCATCACGGCGACGAGGAGGTCAGTGGCTGCGCGGCGGGCGGTCAAGGTGGGGTGGGTGTATCGGGTGCGTACTGCACGTCAACGCGGGCGCGGCGAAAACTCGCTAGCCGGATTGTCGCGCCGCCAGCTGAGAGCGGCGTAGAGATGCGCACGGGCGGCGCGAACGTCGTGTCCGGCATTAGAGCGAACCAGATTTGGCCTTCCGGGATGCGTCGGCGGCCTTCGTCACGCGGGTTGAAGCCGCTGACGGCGATGTAGGCGAGTTTGCACTTCAGCACTTGGCCCGCGTAGCCGCCGCCTTCGTAGTCATCGATGTCGCCGTCGCTGAGTTGCAGCAAGTAGTGGAAACGGCCGTCGAAGGTTGGATACGTGCCTTCGCAGCGGCGCGAGCGGCCGACATCGATCGCCATAGCGACAACGTTAGAGAGCGGATCGCGCGAGGCGCGGCGTTGCTCTTCGGTCGCCGCTGGATCGCCCCAGGTGCTATAGTTCGGTTCGATCTGTGCGGTGATCGCGCCGTTCTCATCGGCGCTCATCGAGATCTGGCGGCGTTTGCGGCTGTAGTGGTGATCGAGCGTGTAGGTCTGCCAGCGCACACCGCTGGCGTTGATCACGCCTGACGACGTCGCCTGAATGTTCGTGCGCTCAAAGAGATTGAGGATGCCGCGTGATTGGAGGCTGGCTGAGATGTCGTAGCTGTCGTTGGTGACGTCAGCGTCCACCGAGACGCCGCCGACTGGTACGAAGCCCAGGCCAAAGCCATCATAGGTGAGCGCAAAGCGATCCGCCGACGCGGGCGTCGCGAAGAGGAGCAAAGCAGCGAAGGCGAGGAGCGCGCGCACAGGCGGACTGTAGAGCCGCGCAGCAAAAAGGGGAGCCTTTTGGGCTCCCCTTTCGCAGGTCGTCTGTCTGGCTGCGTTAAAGCGGACGGACGTTGATTTCCGAATTGTCGAGCGGCAGTTCGATCAGTGTTCCGACGCGACCCGAGACCACGTCGTTGAAGCCAGCGGCGCGCGCTTCGGAAACTTGCACCTGCGCTTCCATCTGATTGCCGGCGCCAGTGAGCACCACGAGGCCGGTGTTGGAACCGCGCGCTTCGGAGCCGACTTCAGCTGCCGTCATGCTCGTTTGATCACGCAGGTGCGACAGCGCTTGGCTTTGAGCGGCTTGCAGCACGACATCGGCGTTTGCGGCGGCATCGGCCCCAACCATGCGGCCATCACCGCCCACCACGATCGAGCGGCCGCGATAATCGAAGCGATAGCCGACGCGGCCGGTGAAAGCGTCTTCTTGCGTCGTAAAGGCCGAGACGGTGAGGCCGTCTTGTTCGAACACGATCACCGAGCGGCCCGGCTCTGGTGAGGGGCCCCAGGCTTGAAGGCCGCGCGCGGCGCCATCCATGCCGGCGGCTTGGTTCAAGCCGTCGACGGCACGTTGCGTATCGGCCGGGCCGTAGACGGGGAGGAGGACGTTGTCGCGACCATGCGAAGCTTGGCCGTACATGGCGCTGAGGTCGGACATTTGCTGCAGACCGGAGCTCGTCAGCAGGACGGCTTGCAGGCGCGCCATCGGCACGCCGCGCTGAATGAGAGAGTCCGCGGCGCCGGAGCCTGCATCGACGACGAAGAGTTTGCCACCGGCGACGACCGCGAGGCACGGCTGCTGGGCGCCATTCTCGGCGCCGCCGCATACGATCGCCCGCAGCGCGGTTGAATCGAATAGATCTTCGTTGGCGGTCGCTTGTTGCTCAGCGTAGGTCGCGTACGCGCGGGCGATGGCCTCTTGGCCTTCGGGCGTTTGCGAGCCCAACACCCATCCGCCCCAGAACAGGCCTGACAGCGTCACGAAGACGACAGACGATTTGCCGATGGCGTTCATGGTACCGACCCCAAATTTCCAAATACGCGCTCTTCAGCGCGTTGACGTTTAACCCCACACCAGCGTTGCTACCCGGCGTTATGATTCGCGCAAACTCGGTTAACACGAGGTTTCCACAGGTGCGTGCTGTACCTTTGCCGAAACGGAAAACCGGGCCTAAATCAGCGTATTGGTTAACGCGCTCGCTGTGGATCGATTGCCCAAATGGTTAACGCCGCAAAGCGCGTTCTGGTGTTTGATTCCGGCGTCGGCGGGCTTTCCGTGTTTGACGCGATCGCGGCGTCCGGCAAGGCGTTTGAACTCGACTACGCCGCCGACAACGCTTGGCTGCCTTACGGACTGAAAACTGACGAGCAGCTCCGCGATCGTGTGCCGGCGCTACTCACCCGTCTCGCGGCGCAGTGGGCGCCGGAAGCTGTGGTTGTAGCGTGCAACACGGCCTCGACGATTGCATTGGAGCAAGTCCGCGCCGCGCTGAACATTCCGGTCGTTGGCGTAGTGCCGCCAATAAAGCCGGCGGCGGCGGCGACGCGCACGGGCGTCATCGGGCTTTTGGCGACGCCGGCTACGGTGCAGCGCGCCTACACGAATGACCTCATTGCGCAGTTCGCGGGCGATAAAAGGGTCATCAGATTTGGTTCTGCAGCTCTGGTGGAGGCCGCCGAACGAAAGCTCAGGGGTGACGACCCAGACCAATCTGCGATCACAGAGGCGATCGGCGGACTTTTCGGCGCCCCCGGCGGGGCGGAGATCGACGTTGTGGCGCTGGCTTGCACTCATTTTCCTCTGCTCGCAGCCGAGCTTGCCGACGCCGCGCCACGCCCATGTGTTTGGATGGATTCCGGCGAGGCGATCGCGCGGCGGCTCGCGCATGTTCTCATCGCCGAGGAGGGCGCGCCGCGCGTGCGGCGTGCAGCTTTCACAAGCGGAGATGGAGCCCGCGCATCTCTGCGTGCATTCGAGACCCGCGGTTTCAGTGATTTTTCGCACATCGCCGAAGCTCCAAGTTTCGCGCTGACGTCGCTTGCACGCGCATCACAGGTTTAGTCGGCGTTGTATTTGGGAAACGCTGTCGAAAAGTGCGCCGAGTTATTCCACCACGCGCATTGCGCCCACTCTCGGCGCGCGCAACGTTCCTGACCAAGAAATAACCTTTTGGCGGGGAGAGATATATGGCCGGCGCCTTCGGCGACACGCCGCTTGGACTTACCTCCACAATCCTCAATCTCGGCGCGGTGCTAACGCGCAAGCAGTTGAAAGTACCGCGCTACCAGCGTCCATATACGTGGACGGAGCGCGAAGTCCGCGAGCTGATCCAGGATTTATGGCGCGCTTATAAGCGCGGCGCGACGTTCTATTTTATCGGCCAGATCGTGCTGGTGAAAAATCACGGCAAGCTCGAAGTGTCCGACGGCCAACAACGTTTGGCGACGCTGACAATGCTGCTCGCCTACGTCCGCGATCGCATTCCCGGCCGCTCGAAGCAGTACCAATTGCTGATTATGGACGGCAACACGCCGCGCCTGCTGCTTCGTGAAGAAGATCAGAATTTCTATCTGGGCTTCGTGCAAGAGACCGGACACATGATGGAATTGGCCCGGCATGCCGAAATCGGCGTGGATTCTAAGGATTTGATCGCCAACGCCGCGCGCACGATCGAATCCGAGATGAGCAAGATCACGGAAGATCGCGAACTCGATGCGTTCATGTCGTATATCGTGCGCGCCTGTACGCTGAACGTGGTTGACGCCGATGAGCGTGGCTGCGCTCAGACCGTGTTCAACACGCTGAACAAGCGTGGCTCGCCGCTCTCTGGCGCCGACATCATCAAGAGCGATTTGCTAGAGAATTCCGGCCTCTCCAACACCGAAGCTGATGCAGCGGCGCGCAAGTGGGAGCAAACCGAGGATCTTTTCGAGCGCGAGAATTTTGCTCGCTTGCTTTACATGATGCCGTTCCTGCTGACGGGTGAGCCATTGCTTTCGCCGGGCGACCTTGCCTCGTTCCGCACCGCGGTCGAGCGGGCGGGCGGTGTTCGTGCGTTTTTGTTCGAGCAATTGCCGCGCTACGCGCATGCGTTGCGGGCGATATATGCCGGCTCGATCGATGTTGGCCCGGCCAGCGCCGAGGTGAACCGCCGCGTCGCGCTGATGAAGCAAGTCGAGCAATGGGATTGGGCGCCGTGCGCAATCGCGTTCTTGGCCGAGAATTCGTCCGATCCCGAACGCGCACGCCGATTTTTCCAGGCGCTCGATCGCTTGACGTTCGCGTGCGAACTTTCGGTCGTGGAAAATCGCGACCGCGAAGCGCGCTACGCCAATGTGATCAAGTACATCAACGACGATAAGATGCTGCACACCGCCGAAGGCAAGCAGCGCGCGCTTCTGCTTACGGAAGCCGAGCAGATGAAGTTCTTTGCAACGCTCAACCGGTCTCGTAAGCGCGACCGTCAGCGCCGTTTGCTGCTGATGCGTCTTGAGGCGGCGATGCCTGGCGGGCGGATTGTGTCGATGACGGACGACGCCACGGTTGAGCATGTGCTGCCGAAGAATGGCGGCCCGTGGTGGAACGAGCGTTTCCCGGACCCGGCGCTGCGCAACGAACTGGCCAACCTACTCGGCAACTTGACGCTGCTGTCCTACGACCAGAACTCGGGCGCCGATAACAAGCCCTACCCCGAGAAGCGGAAAATCTATTTCGATACCAAAGCGACGATCTACACGCTGACCAAAGACATCGCGCCGATCGAGGATTGGTCGCTGCACGCCATCGAAGAGCGGCACGAGCGGTTGGTGCGGATTCTCAGCGAAGACTGGGGGCTGGTGCGCGGCGGTTAACCGCTCGCTAACCAAACTGGCCCGATTTCTTAACCTCGCGTTTAGTCCTGAGGCGAGGGCGGGGAAGTCATGTCGCTTTTGTATGCGGTCGTATTTGCGAGCCGCTGCCGCTCAAACCATCACCGCCTCGCGGTCGATGCATTGCGACATCTGCAAAGCCCGGACGCCGAGCGTTGGCGCAACCTGCTGCTGCATTACCACGCCGATTATCTCGCGGGCGCCAAGGCGCCCGACGAGGTGTTCAAGGATTTCAAAAACCACGTCCTTCACGTCCGCGAGAAGGAGTGGGGCGGCGCGATCGAGTCTTGCGAGGAATGGTATCGACGCGCGGTGCGCGCGATGGCGGCGAAAGATTGGAAGCAGGCTGCATACTCAGCTGGCGTGATGAGCCACTATTATGTCGACCCGATCCAACCGTTCCATACGCACCAAACTGAAGAAGAGAACGTCATCCACCGCGCCGTCGAGTGGAGCTTCTCCAAATCATACACGACGTTCCAACGCATTCTCGAAAGTGATCAGGGCGGCTATCCTAAGATGGACGCGCCGGGCGGCGAGAAGTGGCTGGCGGAAATGGTGCGCGCCGGCGCCAAGCTGTCGAACCAATATTACGAGACAGTGATCGATCACTACGACTTCGCGAAGGGCGTGAAAGATCCGCCTGCCGGTCTCGACCAAGAATTGAAAGACACGATCGCCAAGCTCGTGGGCCACGCCGCCGTTGGTCTCGCGCGCATTCTCGATAAAGCATTTGAAGAGGCCGCCGTGCGTCCGCCACGCCTTGGCGACGATCTGCAAGGCTTTTTCCTGGCGCTTGAAATTCCGATCCAAGCTGTGCTGAAGACGCTCGATAACGCTGCTGCGCGCAAGGAAGTCGAAGCGCAGTTCGAGGAATATCGCAAAACCGGCAAAGTGCGCACCACACTTGGAGAAGACGATAAGGCCGTGCGCGAGATGCACGCGCTCGAAGTTTTGAAGACTCCGCTCTCGAACCTCGACGCCAAGTGGCCACGCGAGATTGGCGCGAAGGCTGGCGAAGGCGCAGCGCCGCGTGTTGCAAGCGGTAAGGCGCCAGCGATCCCGCGCGCGAAGCAAGTACGTACGATTGATGTTGGTCCAAAGGTCGAGCCGCAAACGGCGGCGCCGCCGCAGCCGAGGTCGCAGCCGCAGCAAATGCCGCGCGAATTGCCCGAGGGCGCCCCGTTAGCGAAGCGTGAGAAGACGTTGCCGAAATTCACGCTGAATGAGGGTGCGCCTGTTGTCCAAGCGCCTTCGATTGGGCCGAAGACAGCGAAGCGTCTTGAGGCTGTCGGCGTGAAAACCATCGCTGACCTCCTGGCGCTTAACGCAGAAGAGGGCGAGCAGCAGATTGATGCCCGTCACATCTCCGCGAAGGTCATCCGCGATTGGCAGGCGCAAGCTTTGCTGGCGTGCACGGTGCCGGGCATGAAGTCACGCGAGGCGCAGGCGCTGGTCGCGTGCGGCGTCCAGGATGCGCACGAATTGGCCGAGAGCGATGCGTCGCATCTGTGCGAAGGCGTCGCCCAATGGGGCTTGTCGGATGAAGGTCAGCGCGCGTGGGGCACTGCGCCGGCGCCGACGGCAGACGATGTCGCGACTTGGATCGAGCGCGCCAAGCGCGCGATCCAGGACGGCAAGTCGAACGTCGCGGCTTAGATTTTCAACATCGTCAGCACGATCGCGGCGATCAGCACTGGCGCGATGAACGCGGTGAGTCCGGACGCGACAATGCGCGCCGTCTTGATCACGCGGTGACCTTTGAGCGGCTTATCTTCGCGCGGCGCCAGCGCGAACTTGCACATGAATGCAAAGATGCCGCCGACTGCTGCCGTGGCTGCGCCGGCAATCGCGCCGGCCATCAAGGCTGCAATCGCCGAGGCGAAGGCGATGAGGCCCAGGATACCGTGCCCGGAATTCATCACATGTTTCACAAGACGTTCGGCGCGGCCCGCGTCGAATTGCTTGAACGCCACTGGCGCAAGCACGAACGAGAAGAGCGAGATCCAGCCCAGCGAGGCGCCGGCGAGAATGATTGCGGTTGCTTGTGCGATCGGTTCCATGCCTGACGCCTAACATGAGTCGCCTGGGAGGCGTGTAATGTTGGAAACATCGCCGATCGTTGCGACATCGCGCTGAACTCCGCGCCCGCGCTCAAGTATTTTGAACCTGCGTTAACGGCCGCGGCTCACACTTGTGGTCGGTCGATAGCGGGAACCCGTGCATATGCCCGGTAAGCGCATCAAATGGGCGACGAAGCTCGCTTACCTTGAACTGCTCCGGCGTCTGCCAGACGCTGCTGCGGTCAATCTCGACTATTTCCGTGTGTTCGGGCGCTTTCCAAATCTCGCGAACCCGCAGCTCTTCTCCGAGAAGATGCAATATCTGAAGTTGCAGGATCACGATCCGCGTACGCCTGCGCTTGTCGATAAAGTGCAGGTGAAGGATTTCGTCGCCAACGCGATAGGGGACGAGTGGCTTATCCCAACGCTCTGGCATGGTGAGCATCTCACGCAAGAAATTCTGAGCGATTTGCCGAAGCCGGCAGTGGTGAAAGCCAATCACTCAAGCGCGCAAGTGAAGTTCGTCACCGCGAATTCGAATCTGAGTTCGGTCGCGCAAGAAGCGAATGGCTGGCTGAATTATGATCACCATCTCGTTCACCGTGAGTGGGCGTATGGGAACGTAAAGCGCCAACTTCTGATCGAGCCGTTCATTGGCGAAGGACGGGCGCCGGATGATTATAAGTTCTGGGTGTTCGATGGCGTGGTGCGTTTCATTCAAGTCGATCACGCACGCTTCAGCAAACATACGCGCCAATTCTATTCGCCATCCTGGACCCGGCTCGATTTGAAGATGAACTATCCGGACGCGCCGGCGAATGTCCCGGAGCCGGCGCATCTTGGTTTTATGCTGGAAGCCGCATCGAAGCTTGCGGAGGGCTTTCGGTTCGTGCGCGTCGATCTCTATGACACGCCGCAAAAGCCGTTGTTCGGAGAGATGACCTTCTCCCCGGAGGCGGGGCTCTGCCGGTTTGAGCCGGCAGGTTTTGATCTCGAGCTTGGCGAGAGCTGGTCCTATCCCGAAGCGACAAACGAAGTCGCGCAACTGCGCTCGTTCGCCGACGCCTTCAAGTTGCGGGCCGACGAATGATCGGCCCGTTACTCGTCTATCTGCTGTGCGTAGTGACATGCGCGACATGCACGTTTCTGATGACGCGCGCTTGGCGGCGGACAGGTACGCGTCTGCTGTTTTGGTGTGCGCTCTGTTTTTTCTTTCTGACCATCAACAGCATTCTCGTCGTGATCGACGTGATCCCGACGCCGGAAACCAATCTGCTTGCGTACCGCCAGATTGCCTCGCTTGCGGCGGTGGCCGTACTCATTCACGGCTTCATGTGGGAGATTAAGTGAGTGTTTCCGCACTCTGACTTCTTCGCCGGCATGATCACGATGGGCTATCTCGTAGCCTCAGCGTTCTTCTTGCGGTTTTGGGTGCGCACATCGGACACGCTTTTCATCGCGTTTTCGGTTGCGTTCCTGTTGCTAGCGATCAGCTCGGCGCTGACGTCGCTGCTGTCGCTGCCCTTCGAGGAGCGTTCTTGGCTCTACTTGATCCGGCTCGCCGCCTTTGTGCTGTTGATCGCCGCTATTCTCGGCAAGAATTTCCGCAAATAGCTGATTGCCAGCGCGGCTCCGCTCGCCCATGTGGGCGGGATGCCGAACTATGCTTTCGAAACTGTAGACGTGTTCACGGATAAGCGCTTCGGTGGCAATCCGCTCGCGGTTTTCAAGGATGCCCGCGGCCTATCGGCTGAGGAGATGCAGAAGCTTGCGTTCGAGTTCAATCTGAGTGAGACGACGTTCGTTCTGCCGCCGGAAGACGCAGCCAACACGGCGCGCGTGCGGATTTTCAATCGCACCACCGAGATGGCGTTCGCTGGGCATCCGAGTATTGGCACTGCCTATGTGATGGCGCGCGCTGGTCTCGCGCGCGGTGAAGACCTGCGTCTCGAAGTGCCTGCAGGCATTGTCGCTGTTGAGATTGAGCGTGATGCTGAGGGCGAGGTGAGTGGCGGGAAAATCACGGCGCCACAACCGCTTTCCACCGGCGCTGAATTTTCCGCTGATCTCATTGCGCAATGCCTTGGGCTCGCGCCGACCGACATCGTCACCGAAACGCACGCGCCGATCCTCGCCTCTATGGGCAACCCATACATCTTTGCCGAAATTCGCCACGACGCGATTGGACGCTGCGTACCGGACATCAGCGCGTTCCGCCGCGCGCTCGCCAGCCGCGAAGATCTGGGCAACCGGTTCTCAATCTTCGTCTACACGCGCGATGGCGCGAACATCCGCGCGCGAATGTTCGCGCCGATCTCCGGCACTTGGGAGGATCCCGCAACTGGCAGCGCCAACGCGCCGCTCGCGGGGCTCCTGCTGCGGCACAGCCCTGCGAATGCGAACGCCTTCACTGTCCGCCAAGGCGAAGAAATGGGCCGGCCAAGTGTTTTGCGCATTGCAGCAAGCCGTAGCGGCGGGGACATCACGGCCACCGTCGCAGGCCAGTGTGTGCCGGTTTTCCGCGGCGAAGCTCTGCTCTGAGGTTCTCCCAGCGGCGCTTAGCGGATGACGTCCGCGCCGCCGCCTGCTAGCGGTAACGCATAAAATTCGAGGGACATCCTTCATGACCTACGCAGCGATCACAGGCTGGGGCAAATGCATGCCGCCGGCCACGCTCACCAACGCCGACCTCTCCACTTTTCTCGACACGAACGACGAATGGATCGTGTCGCGCACCGGCATGAAGGAGCGTCGCGTCAGCCACGTCACCGCAAGCGAGATGGCGACCATCGCTGCAAAGCGAGCGCTCGCGTGCGCTGGCCTCGATGCGAAGGACGTTGATCTCATCGTCTACGGCAGCTGCAGCAACGACGAGCAAGTGCCGAACTCAAGCTCTGGCGTGCAGGCGGCGATTGGCGCGACCAAGGCCGCGTCGATGGACGTCAACACGGCGTGCACGAGCTTCCTCTACGCGCTCTCGACCGCCACGGCGATGATCCGCACCGGTGTGGTGAAGAACGCGATTGTCATCGGCGTTGAATGGATTTCGCCGTTCATGGATTGGGACAACCGTAACGTCGCGGTGCTGTTCGGTGATGGTTGCGCGGCAGTTGTCGTGCAAGCAAGCGATAAGGAAGAAGGCGTTCTCGGCGAACAGCTCGGCTGCATCGCTGAGGCGCGTCAGACATTGCGCGTGCGCGGGATGGGCACGGCTTACGTCAATCGCGGCATCACTATGGGTGATACCGAGTGGGATTTTGACGGCCAGGAAATCTTCAAGCGCGCCGTCAACGGCATGGTGCAAGCGAGCCATGCGGTGATGGCAAAATGCGGGGTAACCGCCGACGACATCGATCTCGTAGTGCCGCACCAAGCTAACATGCGCATCATCGAAGCTGTCGTGACCCGCAGCGGTGTGCCGATGGATAAGGTCATGCTCACGGTTGAGCGCTACGGCAATATGAGCGCCGCCACCGTGCCCGTCGCGCTCGCAGAAGCGCTGGAAGAGGGGCGCGTGAAGCCCGGCGCGCTCATTCTCATGCCGGCGTTCGGCGCTGGACTCACCGTGTGCGCACACTTGGTGCGCTGGGGCGATCGCGTGACGCCGCTTGGCACAACCGATGCCGATCTGCCCGCGAACAAACGCACCGCGCTCGACATCATCAACGGCATCCGCAGCGGCAAGACCAACGCGAAGGAGCGTTCAGGTGAGGGGCTGCGGAATTTGAAGTTCGTGGAGCAGCTCTAGTTACACGCACGCGGGCGAGGGAGGCGGTAACGATGTCGAATGCTGGGGCGGTTGTTGCTGCGCTACGTTTGCGCAAGGAGCGCGAGATCGTCGCGGCTCTGCGCGAACACGGTGCGGTGTCTGAAAAGACGGCGATATCGATTGAGAGGAAGCGCGGCTTTGAGCTGCGCGTTATGCGAAGCTTGCTGAAGCACGGTGCGGTCAAGGAGGCGGCTTCCAGCGCATTCTACCTGGATGAGGCCGCCTATGACGACATGCGCGCCAAACGACGTTCAAGAGGCATGGTCGTGGCGGTCATCAGTGTCGTTTTGCTCGGCGCCGTGGCCATTCTCCTGGCGTCGAACGTTTTGCCCCTGTGAGTTCCGCCAAAGGCTCCGTCTATAGGTCTCTATAGAAAATCCAATTGGGCCTTCTTCCCCCGACAGGCTACTCACGCCTTCTAGGAGGACTTTCCATGGCCGATGGAACAGCTGAATCGAAATGCCCAGTCTCGCATGGTCGCGGACGCCAGAATGTTGATTGGTGGCCGAACCAGCTCAACGTCAGCGTGCTGCATCAGAATACGTCCGAATCCGACCCGATGGGCGCGGGCTTCAACTACGCGAAGGAATTTGAAAGCCTCGATCTCGATGCGGTGATCAAGGATCTTCGTGCTTTGATGACCGACAGCCAATCGTGGTGGCCGGCCGATTACGGCCACTATGGCCCGTTCTTCATCCGTATGGCTTGGCACGCTGCCGGCACGTACCGCGTCGGCGATGGCCGTGGCGGTGGTGGCCGTGGTCAGCAGCGCTTTGCGCCGCTGAACTCGTGGCCGGATAACGGCAACCTCGATAAGGCCCGCCGTCTGCTCTGGCCGATCAAACAAAAGTACGGCGCTAAGCTTTCGTGGGCCGATCTGCTCATTCTCACCGGCAACGTCGCGATTGAATCGATGGGCGGCCCGGTGTTCGGCTTCGGCGGCGGCCGCGCCGATGTTTGGGAGCCGGAGAACCACGTGAATTGGGGCGCTGAAGAAGCGTGGCTCGCGGACTCAAAGGGGCCGAACAGTCGGTACTCAGGCGATCGCGAACTCGCTGGCAATCTCGGCGCCGTGCAGATGGGTCTGATCTATGTCAATCCGCAGGGCCCGGACGGCAATCCTGATCCTGTCGCGTCCGCCCGCGACATTCGCGAAACCTTTGCGCGCATGGCGATGAACGACGAAGAGACCGTCGCGCTCGTCGCTGGTGGTCACACGTTCGGCAAAGCGCACGGCGCTGGCCCGGACAGCCACGTCGGCAAAGAGCCGGAAGGCGCTGACATCGAGAACCAAGGCCTCGGCTGGCTCTCGACGTTCGAGAGCGGCATGGCCGGGCATACCATCACCTCCGGCATTGAAGGCGCGTGGAAGAAGAATCCGACGAAGTGGGACAACGGCTATCTCGACACGCTGTTTGGTTTCGAGTGGGAGCTGACCAAGTCGCCGGCGGGCGCGCACCAGTGGAAGCCGAAGGGCGATGCTGGTCGCGACGTCGAGGACGCGTTCGATAAGTCGAAGAAGCACCAGCCGATGATGACGACGGCTGACCTCGCTCTGCGTTTTGATCCTGAGTACGAAAAGATCGCGCGCCGCTTCCACAAGAACCCGGCCGAGTTCGCTGATGCATTCTCGCGCGCGTGGTTCAAGCTGACGCACCGCGATATGGGTCCGAAGGTTCTCTATAAGGGCAAGTACGTCCCGAAAGAGACGCTGATCTGGCAGGACCCGATCTCGGGTGCGAAGTCGACGATCAGCGCTGGCGATGTTGATGGGCTGAAGGCGAAGATCCTCGCTTCCGGCCTATCGACGCGCGAGCTCATCGAAACGGCGTGGGCTTCGGCTTCGTCGTACCGTGGTTCGGATCGTCGCGGCGGCGCCAATGGCGCGCGCATTCGTTTGGCGCCGATGAAGGATTGGGAGGTCAACAAGCCGGCCCAGCTCTCGAAGGTGATTGCGAAACTCGAAGCGATCCAGAAGGAAGCTGGCGGCAAAGTC
Source organism: Alphaproteobacteria bacterium (assembly GCA_026400735.1). Lineage (GTDB taxonomy): Bacteria > Pseudomonadota > Alphaproteobacteria > Caulobacterales > Aquidulcibacteraceae > Vitreimonas. The sequence continues at coordinate 88,076 of JAPLOL010000138.1, forward strand.
TCGCTCGCGGACCTCATCGTGATCGGCGGCAACGCTGCGATCGAGAAGGCAGCGAAGGATGGCGGCGTCAACGTCACCGTACCGTTCACGCCGGGCCGCGCTGACGCGACAGCGGAAGAAACCGAGACGCATTCGTTTGAGTATCTCAACCCGAAGGCTGACGGTTTCCGCAACTATGTTCGCAAGCCGATCATGGCCGTGGAAGAGCACCTCGTTGACCGCGCGCAATTGCTCGAACTGAGCGCGCCGGAAATGACCGTGCTGATCGGCGGCCTGCGTGTTCTGCAAGTCGGCGATGACAAGCTCGGCGTATTCACCAGCAAGCCTGGCACGTTGTCGAACGACTTCTTCGTCAACCTGCTGGACATGGGCGTGCAGTGGAAGGGCGTCGGCGGCAGCCAAGAAACGTTCGAAGGCCGCGACCGCAAGTCAGGCCAAGTGAAGTGGACTGGCTCACGCGCCGATCTCATCTTCGGTTCGCACTCGCAGCTGCGTGCGCTTGCTGAAGTGTACGGCGCTGTCGATGCGAAGGAGAAGTTCGTGAAGGACTTCGTGAAGGCGTGGGCGAAGGTCAGCGAACTCGATCGTTTCGATTTGCACCGTCCGCGTCCGGCTGGCGCGCAATAACGTAAACGTACTCAAAGTGCGGGAAGGGCGGCGCAGCAATGTGTCGCCCTTTTGCGTGCCGTCGTTTCCCGGTGGGGGTTGTAACATCGTAAGCCTGCGCTATGTCAGGAGAGCCAGGCCGGGCCCCTCTGGCGGTTCGATGCGCACCATCGACCGTGATGTCGGACTGGAGGATTGCGAGTGAGCGGCGCTAAGCCCCTCAGGTCCACGGCCCGCCGGTAACGCGCTTTCGCCCGCAATTCGTCAGTCACATTCCGGCGCCTTCAAGCGCCGGCTTCAGACGTGCGGACGGAGCAAATGGATTTAATTTTCACTGAATTCGCTGGGCAGCCGATTTGGCTTTGGCTCAGTTTTCTTGGCGTCGTCGGGCTTTTTCTCTGGGTCGATCTTGGCCTGATCAACAAACGCGATGGCGTCATCTCGCCTGGAAAAAGCGCAATGATGTGGGCGGGCTTCGCATCGCTCGCGATGCTGTTCGGACTCTACGTCTACTACATCTACCAGCCCGACGCGGCCTTCTATAACTCGCCGGACAATCTCAATCAGCAAGCCGTAATCCAATATTTCACCGGCTATCTGCTCGAAACGGCGCTCGCGTTCGACAACATCTTCGTCATCTCGCTGATCTTTACGTACTTCGCCGTGCCGCGCGAATATCAACACCGCGTGCTCTTCTGGGGCATCTTGGGCGCCATCGTTTTCCGCGCGCTGTTCATCTCCGCCGGCGCGGCGGTGGTGAACTCGTGGACGTGGGTGCTTTACTTCTTCGCCGCTTTTTTGATGTGGACAGGCTGGCGCATGCTCAGCAGCGGCGAGCAGCACATGAACCTTGAGGATAACCGCATCCTGAAGTTCGTGCGCAAGCACATGAAGGTGACGGAGCGTATCGACACGCACAATTTCTTCGTGCGTCAAACCGATCCGAAGACGAACCGCCTAGCGCTGTTCGCAACGCCGCTGTTTTTGGCGCTGATCATGGTGGAAGCTGCGGACATCGTGTTTGCGGTGGACTCGGTGCCGGCGATTTTCGCGGTCACACGCGATCCATTCATCGTCTACACGTCGAACATCTTCGCCATCCTGGGCCTGCGTTCGATGTATTTCATGCTCGCAGCCGCGGTGGAGCGCTTCGCTTACCTAAAGTACGGGCTCTCGCTCGTGCTCGTGCTGATCGGCGTGAAGATCATCTGGAACTTCGGTTTGTCGAAGGAGCTCGGGTGGTTGCCGTATCTCGAACCGCACTGGGCGCTGATCGGCACGTTGGGCCTAATCGGTGGCGCGATCCTCTATTCGCTCTATCGCACCCGCAAAACCGCGCATTGAACGAGAGAAGGGCGGTGCAGTAATGCGCCGCCCTTATTCGCGCAGCTTGCCCATCATGACAGTGTCCCGCACGCCGAGGTGTGTCTTCCAATTGCCGCGGAGTAAGCCCTCGCGCTGAAAGCCGCCGCGTAGGAAGAGCGAGATCGAGGCGTTGTTGTCGGGATCTATGTCCGCGGCGATGCGATGCAGATCGAGTGGGCCGAAGCCATAGTCGACCACGAGCTTCAGCGCTTTAGAGGCAAGGCCACGCCCAGTCGCGTCCGGCGTCATGATGATGCCGATCTCACCGACGCCCTCGCGCTCGACGAACAGCGCGATACGCCCGAGCGCTTCGCCGCCATCTTCGGTGATCGCCCAAACGTGCGCGCCCTGCATCGCGAGTGTGTCGGCGATGTATGTGCGGGTTTGTTCAACGTCGGTGTGTGCGGGGCTAGACCAAAAATGGTGCGTGCGCTCGTCGCCGTGCGCGGCGAACAAGGCCTCGGCATCACTCAGTTCAAGCGGACGCAAAACCGCGTCGGGCAATTGAAGTGTAGGTAGCGTCATCTAGCTCTTCATGGCTCCGCGCAGATCGGCTGCGCTGTAGATCGTTTCGCGCAACTGGCGGGCGAAGCGCTTAGTGTCGCCGCTGCGCTTGGCGGGATAGTAGACGACATTGCTGGGCTCGCGTCCAAGTGCGCCGCGAACGGCCGCTCGTGCTTCGTTCGAGAGTTGGTTGCCTTCGCAGCAGATGAATACGAGCCCAGATGGGCTCACGCCCTTCACCGCTTCTCCTATCTCCCACGCCACGTTCTCGCTGACATTGGTGAGGTCAATGATGGCGACGTCCACGGCGCCGAGTGACGACGACACCGCCTGGCGCCAGTTTGCATCCGAAATCCGCACGATCGAAGCGCCGCGCCGGCCTTTGCCGCGTTGCAGGCGTTCGAGCAGGCGGGGCAGGGAGCCAAAATCATCGCGATTGCGCGAAAACATTGCCCCAATGGGTCCGGAAATCGCAGCGAGCAACATCACCACAACAAGAGTACCCATGACGCCAATGAAAACGATGGCGACGAGAATCACGGCGATTGCGATCAGCGAAAAGATGGCGCCGAACACTTGACATCGGCGCGAGGCGATTGCGGCGCTGCTCGAAGGAAAGCTGCACATCGCGATCCTGCAAGGTAAGCGCTGATACGCCGTGGCGAGAAAGTCTGTCGATCACGCGCGAAGTGCGGAACGCGTCGCCATTCTCGGATTGGAAGCGCCGCAACCACATAGCTTGTACACGCTGTGGCGTGAGTCCGGCTTGAACTGCGTCATAGGTCCAGCGCGCTACAATGAAGAACAAAAATGCGAACAGCGCCAACATAGCGATCAGCAGAAAACCGCCGTCCTTGCTCAAATCCTCGCTCGGATCTGTCATAAGATCGTAACCAGCGTAGGCGAGCGCAGCGATTGCTGCGAGCGCCGGGACAGACGCAAGGAACGCGAAAAATCCTGATACGCTGCGGTCGCGCGCAATGCGGGCGCTTGTGCTGCTGGCCATGGCAATCCCCTCCGGATCGCCAAGTTAGCGCGGCTTTCCGCCTAAGGGTAGGCAAACCGGCGGCGGCTTTGCTAGCCTCGGCGCGTAAGCGGGCTCGGGGGAGGCCATGAAGACCTGGATGATTGTGGCGGCCGCGCTGGCCGTTCTTGTCGTCGGCGGCCTGGCCGCGTTTTTTGGGCTGGGCCTGCGGTTTGCGCCAAGCGCCGCCGATCAGGCGCGTGCGAGAGAGCTTTTCGCGCAGTCTCAAACGCAGCTCGAAAACGGCAATAAAGACGCCGCGTTTCGAATGCTCGACGATTCAATTCGGCTCGCGCCGCAAAACGACGCGCTTCGGTCGCGCGCATCAATATTCATCGCGCGGGGTGATTTTGAAAACGCAACACAGGATATGAGCAGGATCGCCAATCGTGGCAACGCGTTGGCGACCGATTATAGTTTGCGATGCTGGCTACGTGCGCGGAACGACAGGACATTGCGCGGCGCGCGTTCGGATTGTGATCGCGCTATCAAGATGAACCCAGGTCTTGCGGCGGCTTTCGGCAATCGCGGTCTCGTCGGGCTGCGGCAAGGCCGTAACATTGAAGCTTGGAATGATTTCAACATCGCGCTGCGCGTAGGGGGCAGCGATGAGTGGGTGGCGTGGCGCGTATTTGGCCGCGGCGTCGCTGCTTGGGGTCAAGGCCGTGGTGTTGAAGGACGCCAGGATATCGAGACGGCGTTGCATTCGAAGCCGGCGGTGGCCGGCGAGTTCGCACAATTTGGCATAGGCGGCGAGATTGTGCGTGAGTTCGATGACGCCACCTTCGCGCGCGCCATGGACCCGCCTTCGTATTTGGACTTGCAGAACTACCTCATCGTCTATCCCAATGGCGCTCATGCCGCTGAGGCGCGCGCCGAAATCCAAAACATTACTGATTGGGTTGAAGGAGAAATCGCAGCCGGACGGCAAGCCATTCCCGGCTTTGCCTTGGCTCAAGTGCACGGACCCGGATCGCCAGATAGTTTTGGCGCGATCGCGCTCTCACGGTCGAGCCGTCGTGTGGCATTTTCGACCGACTACGCCTCGCCACTGGAGGCGCAGCGCGCGGCCGCCACAGCGTGCGATCGTGCTTCGCAAGGCGATTGCGAGGCCTTCGCGTTCCGCAATGTCTGCGCGGCTCTAGCGCTCAGTCCGTCTAACCGAAGCGCGCGGGGTATGGCGTGGTCCTACAGCACCGATGATGCGGTGAGAGGCTCGATACAACAATGTAACGCGCGCGGAGGCCGCAATTGTGTGGCCGTACATGCGCAGTGCACGCCGACTCCCGAAGCCGCTACGCCCGCACCTTCTCCATAATCACGCTGTCGCGCGGGCCGCGCTCTGAGGCACGGTCGGCCGTGAGATGCGCGGCGGTTCGAAACCCGGCGCGCGCGAAGAGGGCTTTCGAGGCTACGTTCTCGGCGTCGATGTTCGCGCGAAGGATACGCAAATTGAGGTCGCCGAACGCGAAGCCCTCGGCGAGGGCGATAGCTTTTAGTCCCAGGCCACGGCCTTGCGCTTCTGCGCGGATGACGATGCCGAATTCGCCGCTTTCGGGTTCAGTTACACGTAGCGCGAGCCGGCCGAGTGCTTCGCCGCCATTTGCTGTGATCGCCCAGGCGGCGCGGGATTTTCCGAGTGTGTCGGCAATGTAGGCTTCGGTCTCGGCAAGCGACGTATGTGCGAGCGCGCGGCGATAGAGCTGAACTTGCGGATCGCTCAGTGCGACGAACAGGGCCGGAGCATCAGCGAGGGCAAGTGGACGAAGGACAATGCCGGGCGCAGTGAGCGTCGGCGTCACGCCCCGGGCTCGGCTTTCAGCCGTTCGCTGGCGCGTTGCTTCACGCTTTCGCTGCGCAGCTGGCCGCAAGCGGCAAGAATATCGCGGCCGCGCGGCGTGCGGATCGGCGAGGAATAGCCGGCGCGGTTGAGTACCTCGGCGAACGCTTCGATCGTGCTCCAGTCCGAGCACTCATAATTTGTGCCTGGCCATGGATTGAACGGGATGAGATTGATCTTTGCCGGGATCCCCGCGAGCAGCTTCACCAGCGCCTTTGCTTCCGGCAGCGAGTCGTTCACGCCTTTCAGCATCACGTACTCGAACGTCACGCGCTTGGCGTTGTTGAGCGACGGGTAAGAGCGGATCGCTTCGAACAATTCTTCCAGCTGATATTTCTTGTTCAGCGGCACCAGCTGGTTGCGAAGTTCATCGTTGGTGGCGTGCAGCGAGATCGCCAGCATCGCGCCGGTGCGATCGCCCAGCTCTTTGATCCGTGGCGCAACGCCGGCGGTACTGACCGTGATGCGGCGGCGGCCGATGGAAATGCCGTCTCCGTCGGAGATCACGTCGATCGCGGTGTCGACATTGTCCAGATTATAGAGCGGCTCCCCCATGCCCATGAACACGATGTTCGTGAGCTGGCGGTCGCCGTCATTGAGCGGGCGCTCTTGCGTCGGCCATTCGCCGAGCGCGTCGCGCGCGATCATCACCTGCGTGACGATCTCGGCGGAGGTGAGGTTGCGCACCAGCTTCTGCGTGCCGGTATGGCAGAACGTGCAGTTCAGCGTGCAACCGACTTGAGAGCTGACACAGAGCGCGCCCGCTTTGCCGACGCCCGGAATAAACACAGCTTCTGCTTCAATGCCGGGGCCGAGGCGAATGAGCCACTTGCGGGTACCGTCAGTGCTGATCTGTTGCGTGACGATTTCCGGACGATCGAGCGTGTAGTGCTCAGCTAGCGTGGCGCGCAGTTCCTTTGCCACGTTCGTCATCGCGGCGAAGTCGGTCACGCCGTAATGGTAAATCCAGCGCCACAGCTGTTCGACGCGCATCTTCGCCTTCTTCGACTCGACGCCGACGGCAATGAGCTTCTCGGCTAGCTCAGCCTTGGAAAGGCCGGCCAGCGAAGGCTTGGAGGCGGGGGCAGTGGTCACTGGCCGCGTTATGGGGAGGCTTCGGCGACCCCGCAATCCCCAACGCTGCCTAAGTGCAATGCGCGAGCGCTATTCCGTGCGGACGGGAGGCGGTTTCTGTTTGAAATGCAGTTCCCGGAGCGTGATCACCAACGTTGAGCCGATAACGATCAGCGCGCCGAGCATGGTGATGAGGTTCGGGACTTCGTGGAAAAGCACGAGCCCGAAGAGGATCGCGAAGACGAGCCGCGTGTAGTCGATCGGCGCCATCGCGGCGGCGTCGCCGAGCGCCATGCCCTTGATGTAGCAAACTTGCGTCACGAGCCCGAGCACGCCCATGGCGGCGAGTAGCGCAAGATCCATGGGTTCGGGCCAGCGCCATTCGATCACGGCGAGCGGGATCGAGAGTACGAGTCCGAGAACCGCCGACCACACCATCAGCACGGTGACCGAGTGATCGCGCGTCATCATCTTCATGCCAGTCACGGTCATCGCAAAGAGCGCGGCAGATGAGAGTGCAGCCGCGGCGGGCCAGCCGACAGCATTGGCGATCGAAGGCTGCAGCATGACCAAAACGCCGACGAAGCCAACGAGCGTCGCACCCAGTCGCCAGGGTCCGATCTTTTCACCAAGCACAAAGATAGCCAACGGCACGATCCAAAGCGTGCGCGTGAAAGAAAGCGCGTTCGCCTCCGCCAGCGGCATTTCCTGATAGGCCCAGAACGCCAGCACCATGCCGATCGTGCCGGCGAAGGAGCGAAAGAAAAGGATGCCAGGCCGCGTGGTGCGAAACGCGCCGACGGGGTCACGCAAGATAATCGGCAGCAGCACGACCAGCCCGGCGACTTGCCGGTAGAACGTCTGCAGAGCGGGTGAGTAGTCGTCGCCCAGGTATTTGATCAGCGACGTCATTAGCGTGAAGGTGACGGCCGATGCGAGCATCCAGAGCGCGCCGCGAACATTGGCGGAGAGCTTTGAATAGCTGGCGCTGAAGTCGACCATGGCGGCGTTAGTGCGCCCGGCGCGTCCGATTCACAACGCCGCTGACCTTGCGGCACAGACCGCAACCGCATACCTTATGAGCAGTTGTCCACTGGAGCCGCCGATGGTCACGCTGTCGATCCTTACCGCGTTGTTTTTCTTGCCAACGATTATCGCCGGCGCGCGGAGCCACAACGTTGTGGCGGTCTTTCTCCTGAACTTCTTCTTCGGCTGGACCGTGATCGGCTGGTTCTGGGCGCTAATTTGGGCAGCGACCGATAAGCCGCGCGTCGAATACGTCTACGCCACGCGTTGACGCTCACGCCAACAGCGCGTCCTCAACCTCGCGCAGCGTGTTTTTGCCGAAATAGAGCTCGTCTCCCACGAAGAAACTCGGGATGCCGAACGCGCCGCGTTTGGCCGCCGCTTCGGTGTTGTCCATCAGCTTCTTTTTCACTTCGTGCTCTTGAGCGCGCGCCAGTAGGCGCGTGGCGTCGAGCCCCGAGGCTGTGATGGCTTCCGTGGCCACCGCTGGATCATCCATTTTCTTTGGCGCCTCCCACATGTGGTGGAAGACGGCTTCCGCGTATTGCGGCAGGACGCCGTCCATCTCGGCCGCCACTGCGGCGCGCATGATCATCAGCGTGTTGACCGGGAAGAATGGGTTCATCTGGAACGCGTCGAGCTTGTGGTTCGCGATGAAACGGCGAAGCTCGAGCATCTCGTAGGCGAGCTTGTTGGGGATGTTGGCGAAGGCGAACATTGGCGCCTGGTTGCCGGTGAGCTTAAAGAGGCCGCCGAGCAGAACGGGTGTGTAAGAGAATTTCACGCCCGTGCGGGCTTCGATCTGCGGTAGCACGCGGTGCGCGAGGTAAGCGTTGGGGCTCGCGAAATCGAACAGAAACTCAGCCGTCGCCATCACCATGTCTCCCCGAACGGACGCAGATCCATCTCGAACGTCCACGCGTCGCGCGTTTGCTGATGCAGCGCCCAGTAAGCGTTCGCGATGGATGTGGGCTCCATCAGCACGTCCGCCGGCAAGTTCGCCGCGACATCGGCGCCGCGTGCTTGCGCGATGCGGTCGCGCACGAACGCGGTGTCGACGCCAGCGTCGATGACTAGGTGGGCGACGTGAATGTTTTTCGGGCCTAACTCGCGCGCCATAGCTTGCGCAACGGCGCGCAGGCCGGCCTTTGCGCTGGCGAAGGCAGCGTAGCCCGAACCGCCGCGCAGACTGGCCGTGGCGCCGGTGAAGAAGATAGAGCCTTTCCCGTGCTTCAGCATGATCCGCGCGGCTTCGCGGCCGGTGAGGAAGCCGGCCTTGCACGCCATCTCCCAGACTTTGAAGAACACACGCTCTGTCGTTTCCAAAATCGGGAAGTTCACGTTGGCGCCCGGATTGGCGATCACGACTTCCAGCGGCGCGTGCGCGTCAGCCGCCTGCAGGAACGCAGTGATCTCGTCTTCCTTGCGTGCGTCCAGCGCCCGCGCCTCGCAAGCGCCGCCAGCGGCTTCGATCTCGCGCTTGAGCGGTTCGAGTTTCTCAGCAGTGCGGCGACCGACGAACACCGTGTAGCCCTCAGCGGCGAACTTTCGCGCGATAGCTGAGCCGATGAAGTCCCCCGCGCCAACAATGGCGCAGGTCGCGTTGCGGGCGGGCATGTTTCGCCTCCGTCTTGAGTTGTGCTGTAGTAAGTCTTGAAAGTGAACTGAGTCAATGGCAAACTTCGGAAATGCGTTGGGATGATCTCGACAGGGCCAATTGCTCGCTTTCGCGCACACTCGCCGTGATCGGCGATCGCTGGACGCTTCTTGTGCTGCGCGATGCGTTCTTGCGAGTGCGCCGGTTTGAGGATTTTCAATCGAGCCTTGGCATTGCCCGCCGTGTGCTGACGGAACGGCTGAAACTGCTTGTGGGCGAGGGCGTGTTGAAGAAGGTCGCGTATCAAGAGCGGCCGGTTCGGTACGAGTACCGGCTCACGGAGAAGGGGATCGGGCTTTATCCCGCGCTGATGGCGCTCGTGCATTGGGGCGACGAGCACTATGCCGGCAAGAAGGGCCCGCCATTGCTGCACCGCCATCTGACGTGTGGCCATGATTTCAGGTCGGTGATGACGTGCTCGGAATGCGGCGAAGCCGTCGATCCGCGCGAGGTGAGACCGCACGCGGGGCCTGGCGCGAAGAAGCGGGCTTAGCTTTTCACTTTCAGCTTTGTGTTCATTTCCGGTGGCGGGCCACCGGGCATGATCGGGCGCGCCGGGTAGCCGCCGTGCGCGAGCAGGCGATCATACATCACGAGCGCGCCAGCGAGCCCGACGTTCACGCAAAACTTCGTCGGGATCTTCACGACATGTGCGCAGCGTTCGAGCAACCACGGTGATAGCGAGCCGCGCTCGCGGCCAAGCACATACGCCGCCGCTTGGGGATGCTGAAAGCGCGGTAGCTCAACGGCATCATCCGTCAGCTCGACGCCAACGAGCGCGCACCCTTTTGGCAGCAGCAAATCTTCTTGGGTATTCCACGCATAGTACGGCACGTGATCGAAGCTGCGCGAGGTGTCGCTGTTGTAGGCCTCGCGCACTTTTGGGTGCGCATTGATGGTGAAGAAAAAGCTCGCACCAAATGCGTTCGCGGTGCGCATCAGCGCGCCGAGATTCATCGGCTTCGAGATTTCCTCCGCCCCAATACCGAAATAACCGCGCATTAGCCCCGTCGGCAGTTCGTGTATGGTCCGCCGCGCGCGCCGTTGAGCATCGCTTCGTTGCCGTGCTCCCAATATTCCACTGAGCCATTGGTGTAGCGCGTGCCTGAACCGGCAACGACACCCGGCAGATCGTAAGTTTGGCCGGCGGCGAAAACTTCGGCGTTGCCAGCGTCGGTCAGCCTCATGCTGAAAGCCGCGCCGCCATCACAGCGCCACTGCGCGAACGGCCCCGAGGGTGTCGTCGCACCGGTCGCGCACGCGGTGACCGCCAAGCAAGTGATGAGAATTGAGAGCTTCTTCATGGGATTATCCTCTCCGGCAAGCGTTGTACGGGCCGCCACGCGCGCCACCGACGGTCGCTTGGCCGCCGCTCTCGCGATATTCGACTGAGCCGTTGGAATAGCGAAGCCCCGAGGCGCCTGCGATGCGCGGCAAGCGATAGGTTTGCCCGCCCGCGAACACTTCAGCCGATCCTTCGCCCTCTGTGCTGATGCGCACGCTGAAAGCTGCGCCGCCCTCGCAGCGCCACTGCGTGAATGGTCCACTCGGAGCGCCGCCGCTCGTGGTTGCGCAAGCGGCAAGCAAAGCAAGAGTAGCGAGTGCTGCGATTGTTTTCATGGCGTAACCTCTGACTTAGAACGTTTTCACTTCGCGCAAGCCGGCGGAGGAGGCGAGGCCGCGCTTCATGCCTTGACTCGCAAACGGCGCCGTGACGTTGCCCTTCGCGTCCACCGCGATCAAGCCGCCATAACCGCCGAGCTTACGCACGTCCTCGACCACAGAGGCGCCGGCCTGTTCCAAGCTCTGCCCAGCGTAGGCAATACGCGCCGAAACGTCGGCGGCCGCGTTTACGCGCATGAAATATTCGCCGAGTCCGGTGCACGAAACCGCCGCACGCTCATCGGCCCAGCAACCTGCGCCGATGATCGGCGTATCGCCGACACGTCCAGGCATCTTTCCGTGCAATCCGCCCGTCGATGTCGCCGCCGCAAGCTTGCCGTTTGTATCGAGCGCCACAGCGCCAATAGTACCTGCGCCCGGCAAGCCGCTTTCAGCGGCGACGTAATAAGTTTTCGGATCGTCGACTTTCTCGAAGCCCTGATCGCGGGCGAATGCGCATGCGCCCGGCCCGACGAGCAGCACGTGCGAGGTTTTCTCCATGACGCCGCGCGCCACGCGTACCGGCGAGATGAAGCCTTGCAACGCCGCAACTGCGCCTGCCGCGCGCGTCGAGCCGTCCATGAGCGACGCATCGAGCTCAACGACACCCTCGGCATTCGGCGCAGCGCCCTTGCCAGCGACATGCAAGCCGCTCGCTTCCAGTGCGCCAGCCATGGCCGTCACCACATCGAGCGCGCTCATGCCTTTAGCGAGCATCGCCGCGCCCCGATCGAGCAGGGCGGCCATATGCTCTTCTTCAGCTTTGTACGCGCGCTCGGCGATTGCGCCGGCGCCGCCATGGAGGGCTAGCGCCCAGGTCGAACTCATAGGCGCTCTATAGACCTATTCGCCGATGGCCGCGCTATCGCGAGGCGTCACGTTTGTGGAACTCTTGCCGAACATGCCGTTCTTCCAACCCACGTACAGCGCCACCATGGTCGAAGTCGGGATGAAACCGTCAAAGACCTCGGTGACGTCGATGACCTCCAGGATGTTGATGAGCCCTATTGGGCCCCACATGGCGAACATGACGGCGGTGCCCACGCCGTCCGTGACCGTCCCGAAGCCGGGGATGCGCCCCAACGTAAAGTCGAAGACGTCGATGACGATGGAAAAGGCGAGGCGCAGAAAATAGCCGTTGCGGGTCATAGCTAATTTTGGACCGCTAGCGCTCAAGCCGCTACAAGAAACCGCAACGCACCTAAGGAGACGACATGAAAGCGCTGCTCAGCACCAAGATCGGCCCGCCGGAAGAGCTTCAATACGGCGACGCGCCAGATCCGGTGGCCGGTGAGGGCGAAGTTGTGATCGCGGTGAAGGCGGCGGGCGTGAACTTCCCCGACGCGCTCATCATCGAAGACAAATATCAGTTCAAGCCCGAGCGCCCGTTCGCGCCGGGCGGTGAGATCGCGGGTGTGATCGAGAGCGTCGGCGCCGGCGTGACGAATGTGAAGGTTGGCCAGCGCGTCATCGGCTCGCTCGGCTGGGGCGGCATGGCTGAGAAGGTGAAGACGCAAGCCGCGCGCGTGTTGCCGATCCCGGACGCGATGCCGTTCGATGAAGCGAGCGCGTTCATCCTGACCTACGGCACCTCGTACTACGCCCTCAAAGATCGTGGCGTTCTGAAGGCTGGCGAGACGATGCTGGTGCTTGGCGCGGCGGGTGGTGTCGGCGTTGCGGCGATCGAACTCGGCAAAGCGATGGGCGCGCGCGTCATCGGCGCGGTGTCGAGCGAAGCGAAAGCTGAGTTCGCGAAAGCGGCAGGCGCTGATGCGACGGTGATCTATCCGCCGGGCGCGTTTGCGAAGGATCAAAGCAAAGCGCTGTCAGAGGACTTCAAAAAGGTCACGGGCGGCGGCGCGGACGTGATCTACGACGCAGTCGGCGGCGATTATTGCGAGCCGGCTCTGCGCGCGATGAATTGGAACGGCCGCTATCTGGTGATTGGTTTCCCGGCTGGCATCCCGACGCCGCCGCTGAACCTCACACTGCTGAAGAGTTCATCCATTGTCGGCGTATTCTGGGGCGCAAGCGTCGCGCGTGAACCGCAACTCCACCAAGGCAACGTGCGCGATCTCTTCAAGCTTTACGCCGAAGGCAAAGTGAAGCCGCGCATCTCCGCGCGCTATCCGCTGAAGGACGGCGGCAAAGCAATACGCGCACTCATGGATCGCACCGCGACAGGCAAGCTCGTGGTGACCATGGAATGAGTCCGGGCGCGCTCATCGCGGCGGTTTGGATTGTGTGGCTCGTCACATGGATTCTCGCCGCCGGCTGGAGCGCGCGCACGGCCTCACACCATGATCTTGGCGCCGAGAGCCCGAGCCGCGTGCTGACTCTTGGTGCAGTGGTGATGATGCTGGCGTCGTACTTTCCGATGCAGAACTCACAACTCTGGGCGACATCGCGCGAGATCAGCTGGGCGATGACGGGCTTGGCTGTGCTTGGTCTGGGTTTTACCTGGGCCGCACGTCTGCACCTTGGCCCGCTTTGGTCCAGCACATCGGCGCCTTGCGAAGATCACCGCATCGTCGACACCGGCCCGTACGGCGTCGTGCGGCATCCGGTGTATTCGGGTCTGCTGCTGGTCGTGGGCGCTACAGCTGTGGAAAGCGGGCGGCTAGAGGCAGTCGCAGGCGCATTGCTGTTAGTCGCCGCTATTTCGCTGCGCGCGAAGCTCGAAGAGCGCTTTCTGCGCCGCGATCTCGGTGATGATGCCTACACCAGTTATCGCCGCCGTGTGCCCATGCTGATCCCGCTGGCGAAAATTGCGCCGCGTGCATCCAACGAGCAGGGCGGCGGCGGTTAAGGGACAATCCGGCGCGAAATGCGCTGCTCATTCGGAGAGAGACATGAAACGTCGTGGACTGCTGATCGGTGCGTTGTTCGCCTTGGCCGCCTGTGCGAGCACGCCCGCCGCATTGCCGCCGCCGGGCGCATTCAGCTCCGAGCGCATCAGTGTCGTCGTGCGCGGCAACAGCGGTTCAGACGTCATTCTGATCCCCGGTCTCAGCTCATCGCGCGACATTTGGAACACGACTGCCGCTGCGCTGGAGGGTACGCACCGCGTTCACCTGGTTCAGCTCAACGGGTTTGCCGGCGCGCCAGTCGGCGCGAACGGCGACGGCGACGTATCGGCCCCCGTTGCGGAAGAAATCGCGCGTTACATAAGCGAAAATCACCTCGATCATCCCGCCGTCATCGGCCACTCGATGGGCGGCACCATCGGCATGATGTTGAGCGCACGCCATCCTGACGCCGTCGGCAAGCTCATGGTCGTCGACATGTTTCCGTTCATGGGCGCGATGTTCGGCGGACCCGGCGCGACCTCCGAAAGCGTTACGCCGATCGCCGATCAAATCCGCGGTGCAATGCGGATGGCGCCGCAAGGTGTGGTTTCAGATCAAACGCGCGGCATGATCAGTTCGATGGTGCGCACTGAAGATGCGCGGCCAGAGATCGTTGAACACGCGCGCCTCAGCAATGTCGGCACCACCGCAAACGCGTTTCATGAGTTGATCGTCACCGATCTGCGTCCGGAACTAGCGAACATCCGCGCGCCGCTGACGGTGCTCTATGTCATCCCACCGCAAGCGCCGATCACGCCCGAGCAGTACGACGCCTACATGCGCGCTTCGTACGCCAACGTGCCAACCGCGCGCATCGTGAAGATCGACGATAGCTATCACTTCATCATGATTGATCAGTTCGATCGCTTCATGAGCGAAGTGCGCACATTCCTCGGCTAGTTCAGCGCTTCTGAAATCCGGCTAGAACTTCGCACACCCAACGCGCCGCCGTCAGAGCACTGATGGCGGCGACGTCTAGCGAAGGATCGAACTCGGTAAGATCTACGCTGCGCACTTTTGGATGCGCACAGATGAGACGCGTTGCATCGAAGAAATCTTGCACGGCGATGCCGCCTGGTCGCGCGCCGGGCGCGCCGGGCATCGCGGCGCGTTCGACAACGTCAATATCGAAGTCTACGTGGATTACATCGCAGCGCGATGCTAGCCGCTCCAACGCATTCGCTGCAATGGCGGCTAAACCCTGCGCTTTGCACGCCGCTGCAGTCGCGACGTAAATGCTCGCGTTCTTAGCCTTATCATGCGCCTTCTTCGTGTTGGCGAAGGGCAGAAGCCCGATCTGCGCGACATGCGCGCCCGGCAATCCATCTTCCAACAGCGCTTGGATCGGATTGCCGTTCGTTAGCCCACAATCGGTGTCGCGAAGATCAAAGTGCGCGTCGAGTGTCAGCACGCCGACACGTTGCAGCGTCGGATCCAGCGCATGCACGCAGGGCCGTGTGATTGCATTGTTGCCGCCGAGCACGATCGTCAGCTTATGGTCGCGCGTTAGCGGGCCAAGCCGTTCTACCATCGGCGCAAGCGACTCCGCCGGCTGCAGATCTTCGATCCCGACATCGCCATCATCGAAAATCCGTAACGTTGAAAGATCCGCCTCGGTCTCAAGATCATAGACGCTCATCCGCTTCATGGCGGCGCGCACGATCTCCGGGGCTTCATTGCAGCGCCCCGGTGTGATCGAGCCCAAGCCCATGGGGGCGCCAAGCAAAGCAACGGGAGCGGATGAGTCCTGCGTGAGCAAATCGGCAGCGGAGAACCAGGATCGGCAATCTGAATCGGTCGTCATGGGCGGATCATTGGCGCGGCGGCGCGGCGCAGTCTATAGAGCGCGCATGTGGGACACGCTTTGGGTTGACGCAAACCTCGCCACGATGGCGCCCGGCAAGCCGTATGGCGCGATCGAACGCGGCGCGGTGGCCGCAAAAGATGGCCGCATCGTCTGGGTCGGTTACGCCGCCGACCTGCCGAGGTCGCCGGACGAAATCGCGCACGATGTTCGCCGTTGCGATGGCGCCTGGATCACGCCCGGTTTCGTCGATTGTCACACCCATCTCGTCTTTGGCGGGGATCGCGCGCGAGAGTTCGAACTCCGTCTGCAAGGCGCGAGCTATGAGGAGATCGCGCGGGCAGGCGGTGGCATCGTCTCCACCGTTGCCGCCACCCGTGCCGCGACACGCGAAGAACTCACTGCCAGCGCAGCGCGCCGCCTTGCGGGCCTTACGCGAGAAGGCGTGACAACGATCGAGATAAAATCCGGCTACGGACTCGATCTCGAAAACGAGCTGAAGATGCTCGAAGCCGCGGGCGATCTCGCGCAGCGCGGTAATGTCCGCGTGAAGCGCACTTTCCTTGGCCTCCATGCGCTGCCACAGGAGTTCAAGGACGATCGCGCCGCGTACGTCCAACTTGTTGCCGACGTTATGATCCCGGCTGTCGCCGCTGCAGGCGTAGCCGATGCGGTTGATGCCTTTTGCGAAAACATCGGATTTACGGCCGAAGAGACCGACTACGTTTTCTCAGCCGCGCGTTCGAACGGTCTCGACGTCAAACTGCACGCCGAACAGCTCAGCAACCAGCACGGCTCGGCGCTCGCCGCGCAACACAAAGCGCTCTCGGCTGACCATCTCGAATATCTGGATGATGCCGGCATCGCTGCGATGGCGCGTGCTGGCACAGTTGCGGTGCTCCTACCCGGCGCGTTTTATTTCCTACGCGAAAAGCAACTCCCTCCTGTCGATGCACTCCGCAAAGCCGGGGTGCACATCGCCGTGGCGAGTGATTGCAATCCCGGCACATCGCCGATGACCTCGCCGCTCGCCGCGCTCAACATGGCTTGCACGCTCTTCCGTCTGACGCCAGAGGAGGCGCTCGCCGGCATCACGCGCGAAGGCGCTCGCGCGCTCGGAATTCTCGATGAAGTCGGCACACTTGAGATCGGCAAAGCCGCCGATCTTGCGATCTGGGACGTCAAATCGCCTGCAGAGCTCAGCTATTGGCTTGGTGCGCCGTTGCTGAAAGAGCGCGTGCTTGAAGGCCGCGTCGTTTAGCGGCGCATCACTTCGCGCACGGTGTTCGATTGCAAAGCCGCGATACGCGCCGTCGCTTCAGCATCGCCTGCAGCACTCGCCAAAATGAAATCCGCGCCGTTTCGCATCGCATCTGGACCGCTTGCACCTGCAGCGAGCTGACCGCCGATTAAGTTGTGGTGACCGCCCGCATAGACCAGGGCAGTTTTGTTACCTGCCGGGCTTGTCTCGAACGGATAGAGATGATCGCGCCAGTTTGTGATGCCGGCGTCTTCGACTGTGTCCTGATCACCCGTCACCAGCAAAGTAGGCGCCGTGAGTCCCGCGTAGCTGTGCTCGTTCACGAGCCCTGGCACGCGCCCCGCGGACGAGAACGCGACCACGGCTCGCACTGGCGCGAGCGGCGCCGGCACAGCTGGCGGCATTCCGCCGCCCGTGATCAGTGACATCAGCGCGCCGTAGGAATGGCCCGACACAGCCTTCGGCGCGTCTGGCGCCAACGATGCGAGCAGATTGAAGCCCGTAATCATGTCCTCGCAGCGCGCGCCGAACCCCGCACGCCGATCGAATTCAGCGTGACGCGGATGGTCGAGCGAATCCACGTGCAGCGGCGCGACGATCAGAATGCCCGCGTCGCGATAAATGTTCGTCAGCGCTTCGTAATTCTGCGGCTTGCCGCCTTGTCCGTGGCTGAACACGATCGCCGCGCGGACGGTGGACGGCCGCCATATGCTGTAGGTGACGACCCGCCCGTTGCTGACCGTGATGTCGGTCGCGTCGTCTTGCGTCGCGCTTGCGATGGAGGGGAGCAGCGCCGCTGCAGCCATCGCCGTGGCGCCGCCCAGAAGCGTGCGGCGGTTGTGGACGAAGTGAGCCATGATGATCCCCCGGTTTCACGCTTCTTATCGCCGCTCGCGGCTCGGCGCCACGGTGCGATGCCGTGACATTGGACGCGGACCCTACGGCAGGCTAACACCCGCCTCAAAATTCCGGAGGAAACATGGATCCCCGTCGCGATCCCTCGCGCGTCATCCGCGCGCCGCATGGTACGACGCTAAGCTGCAAGAGCTGGCTCACCGAAGCGCCGTTGCGCATGCTCATGAACAACCTCGATCCCGATGTCGCCGAACATCCGGATGAATTGGTCGTTTATGGCGGCATCGGTCGCGCCGCGCGCGATTGGCAGAGCTACGATAAGATCGTTGAAACACTTCGCCGTCTCGAAGACGACGAAACGTTGCTGATCCAATCCGGCAAGCCAGTCGGTGTTTTCAAAACGCACGCGGACGCGCCGCGCGTGCTGCTCGCGAACTCAAACCTCGTGCCCAAATGGGCGACGTGGGAGCACTTTGACGAACTCGATCGCAAAGGTCTCATGATGTACGGCCAGATGACGGCGGGTTCGTGGATTTACATCGGCACGCAAGGGATCGTGCAAGGCACCTACGAGACGTTCGCCGAAATGGGCCGCAAGCATTTTGGCGGCGACTGGAAGGGCAAGTGGATCTTGACCGCCGGCCTCGGCGGCATGGGCGGCGCGCAGCCGCTCGCGGCAGTGATGGCGGGCGCGTGCTGTTTGGCGATCGAGTGCCAAAGCGATCGCATCGATAAGCGCCTCCAAACACGCTACCTCGATAAGCGTGCCGAGACGCTCGATCAGGCGATGGCGATGATCAACGAAGCATGCGCGAAAGGCGAGGCGATCTCTGTTGGCTTGCTCGGCAACGCCGCTGAGATCTTACCGGAGATGGTGAAACGCGGCATTCGCCCCGACGCCGTCACCGATCAAACCTCCGCACATGACACCGTGAACGGCTACCTCCCTGTCGGCTGGACGGTTGAGCGCTGGAACAAAACGCGCGCGCAAAATCCAGAAGCCGTGCGCGAAGCGGCGACCGCTTCGATCGTGGTGCACGTGAAAGCGATGCTCGACTTCCACAACATGGGCATCCCCACGGTCGATTACGGCAACAACATTCGCCAGGTCGCGAAGGATAACGGCGTCTCTGATGCCTTCGCGTATCCGGGCTTCGTGCCCGCGTATGTGCGGCCGCTCTTCTGCCGCGGTGTAGGCCCGTTCCGCTGGGCTGCACTCACGGGCAATCCCGACGACATCGCGAAGACCGATGCAAAGGTGAAAGAGCTCATTCCGAACGACGCGCATCTCCATCGCTGGCTCGACATGGCCAAGGAGCGCATCGCGTTCCAAGGTTTGCCGGCGCGGATTTGCTGGGTGGGATTGGGCCAACGCCATCGCCTCGGCCTCGCGTTCAACGAAATGGTCGCGAGAGGGGAGATCGGGCCGCTCGTGATCGGGCGCGATCACCTCGATAGCGGCAGCGTCGCTTCACCGAACCGCGAAACTGAAAAAATGCGTGACGGCAGCGATGCCGTCAGCGATTGGCCGCTGCTCAACGCACTGCTCAACACCGCAGGGGGCGCAACTTGGGTGTCCTTGCATCACGGCGGCGGCGTCGGCATGGGCTATTCGCAACACTCCGGCGTCGTCATCGTTTGCGACGGCACGGAGGCCGCCAGCAAACGCATCGCGCGCGTACTCTGGAACGATCCCGGCACAGGCGTCATGCGCCACGCGGACGCTGGCTACGAAGAAGCGCTGCAATGCGCCCGCGAACAACATCTCGATCTGCCTGCGCTGGACATCCGCTAAATGAAACTCACGCTCCAACAACTTCGCGCCATCTGGTCCGGCAAAAGCGGCCTCACGCTCGACGCCGGCGACTATCAGCGCATCGATGCAGCCGCCGCCGCCGTTACTAAAGCGCTCGCAACGGGCGCTGCGCTCTACGGCATCAACACGGGCTTCGGGAAGCTCGCGTCAAAGCGCATCGACGCCGATCAGCTCGAACAACTGCAACGCAACCTGGTGCTTTCGCATGCGGTCGGCGTTGGCCCTGAGCTCGGCGAACGCGTCGTGCGTCTTGCGATGGCGATCAAAGTAGTGACGCTTGCGGCTGGCCGCTCGGGTGTTCGCCGCGTTGTCGTCGATACGCTTGCAAAACTGCTCGCTGCCAACGCGTTGCCGATCATTCCGGCGCAGGGCTCTGTGGGCGCCTCCGGCGATCTCGCGCCGCTCGCACACATGTCATGCGCGATTATCGGCGAAGGCGATGTTCGCTTGAACGGTGAGAAGATCAGCGCCAATGAAGCGCTGAAGCGCATTGGCGCGGAGCCAGTGGTTCTTGGTCCGAAAGAGGGCCTCGCACTTCTGAACGGTACGCAAGTTTCGACAGCGCTGGCGCTCGATGCGCTCTTCCGCGCGCAAGATGTCTTCGATGCGGCGCTCGTTTCCGGGGCAATGTCCACCGACGCGATGAAAGGCAGCGACGCGCCGTTCGATGAACGCATCCACATCGCGCGCGGTCAAAAGGGCCAGATCGAAGTTGCGGCGCGGCTTCGCGCTTTGATGGACGGCAGCGACATCCGCAAATCGCACCTCACTGGCGATGATCGCGTGCAAGATCCTTATTCGATCCGTTGCCAACCGCAGGTCATGGGGGCTTGCCTCGATGTGCTCAACAGCGCGGCAGCAACGCTTGAGATCGAAGCTAATGCCGTCACCGATAACCCGCTCGTTTTCGCCGAAGACGATGCGATCCTTTCAGGCGGCAATTTCCACGCTGAGCCCGTCGCGTTCGCCGCTGACATGATCTCAATGGCTGCAGCAGAAATCGCATCGATCAGCGAACGTCGCGTGGCGGTGCTCATTGATCCGGTGCTTTCGGGCTTGCCTGCATTTCTCGTCAAGGAGGGCGGGCTCAACTCTGGCTTTATGATCCTGCAAGTCACGGCCGCAGCGCTCGTCTCTGAAAATAAGACGCTCGCGCACCCGGCAGTGGTCGACACGATCCCAACCTCCGCGAACCAAGAAGATCACGTCTCCATGGCGACTTTCGCCGGCCGCAAAGCCGGCGACATCGCGCGCAACGCCGCGAACGTTATCGCGATCGAATTGCTGGCGGCGGCGCAGGGGCTCGATTTCCACGCACCGCTCAAGACGTCACAACGGCTTCAGCGAGAACTCGCAAAAGTGCGTACCGTCTCGGCCAATATGGAGCGCGACCGCTCGCTCGCGAGCGACATCGCGCGCGTCTGCGATTTGATCGAGTCGAGCGCGTTCGCGGACTAGCAGCCCTCAGGATCGAGCACCCAGCCCAGCAATTCGCCGCTGCCGTTGCGCACTTCAGGCGCGGTGTAGCATTCGCCGCCCGGGTTTTCCCCCGGCGCGCGGACGAACTGAATTGCGTTCGCTGGCGGATCGTCGAGCGCCGGAAGCACGCTCGCATTTTCTGGATCTTGGGCGTCGTCGGGAACCACGCAATCGACATCGCCGGCTTCGCCCGAGAGGCGCAGCGTTCTCGTCGCCGTGGGGTTAATCGTGACGACGCGCCGGTCGGGCGCGAGCGCCAAGCACGCGTCGATCAGCGGCAAGCGCTCAATGATCGGTTGCGCGTTTTCATATTGTGGGCCGGATGGCGGCGGCGATGGCGCGGTGCTTTGACCACAGCCGGCGAGTGCGCACGCTGTCGCGATGATAACGCCGAACTTTTTCATGTCCTACCTCGCGAGCACAACGGTGATGACGCCAGTAATAATAAGCACCTGCGCGGCCACATAAGTCCACCACACAACCGGCGCGGTCCAGCGGCGCGCGGGCGCATCAGCCGGCAGACGGAAAAGCTCACCTGCGAGCACAAGATCGCTCGTCAAGAAGCTGATGGCGCCGATCATCGCGGGCCACCCAATCCAAGGCAGCCACATCGCTGTGATCGCCATCGCGCAAATTGCGCCTGCATAGATCATCGCCGCCAACGGCACAGCGCCAAGCTTGCGTCGCCAAATAGCGAGAGCAATCGTCGCGAGCACGAAGCCAGCGAGCGGCGCGAACGCTGTAAGCGGCGGCCGCGAATCCGCTTCGCCATTCACGACCATGAGCGTAGCAACGATCAAGATCGGCAGAGAAACGCCAAGCGCGACGAGCGCAGCGACTGTTAAACCGCCGCTAATCGGCGCGCGCTTGAATTCCGGCGTCCGCCAAAACCAGATCAGGAAAGACACGAGAAACACGCCGATCCCAACCATTGCCGCGTAGCGCGGCCACAGAGGCGCGTTGTCTCCAGAGAAAAACCAGATTGCGCCGAACATCACGACGTAGACAAGCTGCGCGAGCAGAAATGCCAGGATTCCAAGCGGCAGGGTCCACTTCGCTTTGAACGCAAGGAAGAAGTCGCCCAGCGCCGAGCAGATGATCGCGACGATCAGCGGGAAGGGCGCGTGCGCGCTAATCAGCGCCGCCGCAGCTGCGCCCATGAACAGCGTCTTGATCAGTGCGCGCACCAAGCTCGGCGGGCGTTTCAGAAAATGGAGGCCGTACGCTAGGGCAGCCGCGCCGCCCAACGCGGCAAGCGCCCAGAAAATTGGACCAATCGATATTCCCCCCATCGTTTGGTCCTTCGATTCCGCGGTCGTTCAGGTCAAAGTGTTACTACTAGGGGTGAGATAGGGGGAAGTGGGGATGGCGTCCAAGCTTTGGCGTTTGAAGATGTTAGCGGCCGCGTCGGTCGCCGCTTTGTTGGCCGCGTGCGCTACACCGCAGACGCCTGAAGATGTCGAGGCCCTCGCGTGGGGCGCGGCCACGTCCCAGGACCGGCCAGAGGCATATGAGACTTATCTCAACGTCCACGGCGCGAGCCCGCATGCTGAAGCTGCACGCCAACGCATCGCCGAACTGATGGTGTTGGAGCGCGAAGCTTGGGGCAGGGCGCGTCAGGTCAATACTGAGGCGTCTTATGAGGATTATCTGACCCGCTTCGGCTGGGGAGCGAACGCGCCCGAGGCCGATCAACGTCGCGGCGTGCTGGCAGCGCTGCGTCTTGCCGCGGAGGAGCGTGCCGCGTGGGCTGAAACTGCACGCATTGATCGCATCGAGGCGTACGAAGGCTTCCTCAATGCTTGGCCAGGCGGCGCACATGCTGACGAAGCGCGCGATCGCCTCGACTATCTTTGGAATACGGATGAAGGCGCATGGGTCCGCGCGCGCCGCCTCGACTCGATAGGTGGCTATGCCGACTTCCTGCGCGCTTACCCGCGTTCTCCGTACGCCACGGATGCGCGCCGCATCATAGACGACTATCGCCGCCAGGATGATTGGGCGTGGGACAGCGCGCGTCGCCGTGACGAGGTGCGTGAATACGAACGCTACATGCGCGATTTCCCCGACGGTTATCACCGCGGCGACGCCGAGCGTCGCGTCTATCAGTTGCAGGCGGACGACCGCAGCGCATGGGATCGCGCCACACGGCGTGATTCCATTGACGCCTACGATTATTATCTTGCGACCCAACGCGACGGCGAATTCCGCGACCGTGCGCAGCGACGCATCCGTCAGTTGCGTGACGCAATGAGCAATCCGCCGCCTCAGCCGCCGCCGGTGACACAGCCGCCGCCACCGCCGCCGCCCGGACCACCGCCGCCCCCGCGGCCTCCACGTCCCCGCGACCCGAACTCGCCGCCATCACCGCCCGTATCTCCGCCTGCGCCCCCGCCGCCGCCGGTCACGCCACCACCTCCACCACCAGCGCCACCTCCGCCGGCGCCTCCACCACCAGCGCCACCTCCACCAGCGCCACCTCCACCAGCGCCGCCTCCACCAGCGCCGCCACCACCAGCGCCGCCACCACCAGTGCCGCCACCACCGCCTCCGGCTGAGCAGCACAGCGACCAGCGGTCTGACGCAGACTCGGCTCGCGAGCAGGCCGATCCGAACTGACGCGACGCAAAGTTGCGTTCGGGCGCGCGGCGGCTAGAACGCCGTTGCGCGCCAGCGTGCGCGCCAAGGGAGGAACAAGATGCGTCTTTCGTCAGATATCGCGGCTGTTGTGACGGGCGGCGCGTCGGGCCTGGGCCGAGCCACGGTCGAAAAGCTGCGCGCCGAGGGCGTGAAGGTCGCCATTTTCGATCGCGACGAGGATCGCGGCAAAGCCACTGCCTCTGAACTGGGCGCAACCTTCTGCAAGGTCGACGTCACGAGCGACGATAGCGTCAATGCCGGCTTCGAAGCCGCGCGCGCCGCAAACGGTCAAGAACGCATTCTCGTCTGCTGCGCCGGCATCGGGTCGGCGATGAAGACCGCCAGCCGCTCGAAAGAGACCGGCGAGATCAAACATTTCCCGCTCAACATTTTCGAACTGACAATCCAGATCAATCTGATCGGCACGTTCCGCTGCGTCGCAAAATCTGCTGCTGGCATGCTCACCTTGGATCAAACCGAGGGCGATGGACGTGGCGCCATCGTGATGACTGCCTCTGTGGCGGCAGAAGACGGCCAAATCGGCCAAGCGGCTTACTCGGCTTCAAAGGGCGGCGTTGTCGGCATGACGCTGCCGATCGCGCGCGATCTCTCGGGCGAGGGCATTCGGATCAACACGATCCTGCCGGGCATCTTCGAAACGCCTTTGATGATGGGCGCGCCGGAGAAGGTGAAAGAAGCGTTGGCGGCAAGCGTTCCGTTTCCGAAGCGTCTCGGAAACCCGCAAGAATATGCATCTCTCGCTCTCGAAATGATTCGAAATTCCTACTTCAACGGCGAGGATGTGCGCTTGGACGGCGCCATTCGCATGGGCCTGCGCTGAGGCGGGACGCCGCATTTTTGTTGATTTATGTGGGTTTTGGTAACACGCGCGGCCATCGCGCGTGTGGAAACCGCTGTAAATCAGCTTTTTTACGTTGCGACTCAGAGGCCCTCATGTCAGGGAATCCCACGCAAACGTCGAAAACCGCATGAAACCGGGCTTTTTGACGTGTTTCGAGAGAGGCGCGATCAACGCTCCATCAAGAAATGAGTGGCATCACTCAGAGGCCGGCGGGAAGAAGGGCAGCTAAAAAGCCTGATTTGACGCCGGTTCGTTGAGTAACCACACGACAACCTTTGAGAAGGGAAACACCACATGGCCAAAAAGGCTGCAAAGAAGAAGGCTCCGGCCAAGAAGAAGTCCGCCGTTCGTAAGAGCGCCAAGAAGGCCGCTCCGGCCCCGGCGAAGGCCGTGAAGGTCGTGGCTGTTGCCGGCAAGACCGTCACCGCCAGCGCGCTGCTGCAAGCGATCGCCGACCACATGGGCATCAAGAAGTCGGAAGCTAAGACGATGGTCGAAGGCTACACCGACGTTGTGAAGGCCTACGTCCTGAAGGGCGCCAAGGTGAAGATCGGCGATATCGGCATGATCATGGTTCGCGCCCGCAAGGCCCGCATGGGCCGCAACCCGCAAACGGGTGAGCCGGTGAAGATCAAGGCGTCGAAGAAGCTGGCGTTCCGCCAGTCGGCCGTGATGAAGGCCCAGGTGATGGGCGGCCGCTAAACAGCGGACGCGTCACCGACGCAAAGTAACATGACCCCATTCCGGGGTTGTCGAGACGGCGGGCGTGCTACGAAGCGCCCGCCGTTTTCGTTTTGGAGCGCAGCGCGAGGTTGCGCGCGTGATCACAGTGACTAGGGTGCCCTTCAACGAGATCGGTTGGGGAGAGCCATGATCCGCAAATTGCTCAGCGCGCTTTGCGTGCTCGCTGCTGTCGCGACAGTCTCCGCGTCAGCCCAAACGCAGCAACTCACCGCGGAGATGTTTGCGCGCGACGAGAATTTCTCGAGTTCGTCGCTTTCGCCGGATGGCGCGTCTGTGGTCTTGATCCAGCGTGTGGCCGGCAACAATCAGGCTATTGTCGTGGTTGATTGGCGTACGCGCCAAGCGCAGGCCGTTCAAAGCGCACGGCGCGATCGTGGCCTGTTTCTCGATTGGGTGATCTGGAAGGGTGACGCTCGATTGCTGTTTGCGGTGACGCAGCGCATCGATTGGGACGGCACGCCGGACGACGTGAACTACCGGCAGATTCAGCGCGTCTACAGCATGAACCGTGACGGCACGAACGTTCAGGCGATGTTCGAAGGCCAGATGCGTCAATTGCTCAATCCGGACTTCGCGCCGATCGAACTTATCGACTCTCTGGAGAATGATCCGGACAACGTGATCATCGGGACATGGGGCCAAAACGGCTACACCGCATTTCGCGTTAATGTCACCAACGGACGGGCGACCGTCATAGACGATGCGCTCGGCTGGGATACCTCGACCGTTTACGTCGATGGGCTGGGCACGCCTGTGCTGCGCACAGATCCGCTGGCCAATGGCGCCGGATACAAATTTTTCCGGCGCGCGCCTCAGGGTGGTCGTTGGGAACTTGCGTACGAAGTGCGGCGCGCCTCAGTCGCGCAAAACCGCGACTTCTTCCCAATTTCAGCTGGCCCCGGTGCTGGGCAAATCTACATCGCCGCGCGCCCTGAAGGGCAGGAATACCAAGCGGTTTATCTCTACGACACCGCTACCGGAAATCTGGGGGCGCCGGTCTATGCGCATGCCAATGCTGACGCGCAGGGCATTCAAGTCGATCCAACCGATAATACGCTGCTTGCCGGTTGCGCTGAGACAGAGCGCTGGGAGTGCCGCGCGGTGGACCCGCGCATGCAACGCCACTTCGACGCGATCTCGGTCTACTTCGAAGGCGCGGCGGATTTTTCGCTTCTGAGCGTGTCTCATGACAAGACGAAGTGGTTGATACAGGTGAATGGTCCGACGATACCGCCAACGGTTTACGTCTATGATTTGAGCGTTGCGTCCCTTACGCCGGTTGCGTCGACATATCCGCAATTGCCCCGCACGCAATTGGCGCCGACACAAGTCGTTCACTACACGTCGCGCGATGGCTCGGCGCTTTGGGGCTACCTCACAACGCCGCGCAATACGGCTGGCCCCGTGCCGCTTGTGGTCTTGCCACACGGCGGCCCTGAGTCACGTGACTCCTACGCGTTCGGTTACTTCGAGCAGTACTTGGCGTCGCTAGGCTATGCCGTGTTTCAGCCGAACTTCCGCGGCTCCGAAGGGTTTGGCCGAAGTTTCGCAAATGCAGGCCGGCGCCAATGGGGTCTGCGCATGCAGGACGACATTACCGACGGCGTACGCCATCTCATCGCGCAAGGCGCGGTCGACGCCGGCAGGATCTGTATCGTGGGTGCATCCTATGGCGGCTACGCGGCGCTTGCAGGTGGCGCTTTCACGCCCGATCTCTATCGCTGCGTCGTTTCAATCGCGGGCGATGCTGATCTCATTGAGATGCTCGATCAAGAGCGCCGCGGCCAGGGGCGAAACTCATTGGGGTATGCGTATTGGGTTGCTGTTACCGGCGATGCAAACGCCGATCGCGAAGCCCTGATCGCGACGTCTCCAGCCCGCCATGCAGAGAACTTTACGGCGCCGGTGCTGCTCATTCACGGTCGCGACGATTACACGGTCCGGGTCGAGCAATCAGAAGCGATGCGAGACGCGCTGCGCCGCGCCGGCAAACAGGTTGAGTATCTCGATTTCGAGCACGAGGGACATTATTGGAGCAATTGGGAGCCAGAAAATCGGCAACGCATGCTTGAGACGGTTGGCCAGTTCCTCAGTCAGAATAACGGGCCACGCTAAAGCGATACGATGCGTTACCTTTTGCTCTCTCTGAGTTTTGGCCTCGCCGCTTGCGCAACAAGCACAGAGACGGCGTCCATTACGCCAGCCTGCAATGTTTCGATCGAGGATCGCGATTGGATCAACGGAGCGCTCGATGCGTGGCGCCTTACTGCAAATGAAATCACCGGCGTCACCAGCGTACGCCCGTTCGAGGCGGTGTTCTTTGACGATGATTGCGTGCTCACCAGCGCCAACGCCTTCAGCGCAGCGACAGTGGCCCAAGTCACTTGGATGGCCACGCCGCACAGTGGCGAGATCACGCTTCCGGGTGGCCAAGTCATGCCCGCGGGCGTCACATCGTTTGCCAGCGCCGACGGCGATCACGCCTTCTTCGTTATGTCCACGCCAAGCGTCTGGCGCGCTGCCGGCGTGAGCAATGATGCGCTGGGCATTGAGACAATGATGATCGGCGTGCTGCTTCACGAAGGTTCGCACGTCGCCCAATTCGGTGCTTACGGTGCTCGCATCACCGCCATCGAAGCTGCCAGCCATCTGCCGGGCGACGACATCAACGACGACATGGTTCAAAATCGGTTCGGCGAGAACGCAGAGTTTGCCGCTTCAGTCGAGCGCGAAACCGAATTGCTTTTTCAGATCACCAACACCCGCGACGATGCACAAGCGCGGCGCCTTGCGCGCGAAGCGCGGGAGCTGATGCGTGCGCGCCAAGCGCGCTGGTACACGGGCGCAGATGCCTATCTCGCGGCCGCCGAAGATACTTGGCTGACGCTTGAGGGCTCCGGTCAATGGGTCGCGTATCAATGGATCGTGCATCCGAGCGGTGGCGGCGCTGAGCGTGACGAGGCAATGGCGAACTTCGCGCGCCGTGGCCGCTGGTGGTCGCAGAAAGAGGGGATCGCACTAGCGTTCGCGGTCGACCGGCTGGCCGGCTTCGACTGGAAGCGCCACGCTTTCGGTGATGGCGAAATGACTTTGGTCGAAATGCTCGACGCCGCGCTCGCCGACGAGGGTTAGACCTTAATCAGCTCACGCGCGCGTCGGCATACGTCGGAAGCCGTCGCCACTTCCGCTGCCGTGAAGGCCGGCGCATAGACGCCGGCCGCCGCTAGGAATTGTTTGCGCATGGATTGAAAGCGCGTTTGCCCGCGCTTCGTCACACGCACGAGCTTTGACGTCTTGTGCTTGGGGTTGTCGATAAACTCCACCAGACCCTGCGCCTCCAACGCGTTGACGATCGTTTGACAGTGCTGGCGCGACACTGGTTTCGAACGCGCCATGTCTGGCACGGTTTGCGGTCCTTCCTTGATGAGTTGGCGCAGCGTGCCCCATTCGCCGCCAGCGGTCGCGAACCCGGCGAGCGCTTCGCTGATTGCTTCAATGCGGAAGTAAAATTCGATGACCGCCACCGAAAGATCCAAAATATCCTCGGCGGAGGCTTGCGACGGCTTTTTCACTTGACAACCCACTTGTCATATTTGACAGCTAAGTTGTCATTCTGGGAGGGCGGCATGCGCGCGTCAATGGCAGCGAATGAGTCCGGCGAACGCTGCAAAAGCTTCGAATGCATATGGGGCGACCCAAGCGGCTTCCTAGGGGGTGCGGCGCTCACGGCTATGGCGATCGCCGGCGGACGTCAGAACAAAGCCGCGCTCGACCTTCTCGCCCCGCGTCTTGGCGATAGCGTCATCGAACTTGGATGCGGCCCGGGCATGGGCGTGCGCGCCGCCTTGAAGCGAGTAGGGCGTGAAGGCTTTGTCGCAGGGATCGATCAATCCGCGACGGCCGCGCACTACGCTGCGCACGCTGTCCATGGCGCCTGCCTCGATGGTCGCGCCGCCATTATGCGCGCGGAGGCGGCTGATTTGCCGTTCCGCGATTCCATGTTCGACCGAGCCTTCGCGGTGAACACGTTCCAGTTCTGGCCCGATCCAGCCCGCGCGCTTCGTGAAATTGCCCGCGTGCTCGCGCCCGGTGGTCGCTTGGTGATCACGCAACGCGCTTCGAACTTGGACAATCCGACCAATTTCGCCGGCGCCGCGAACGGAATGGAACGCATCAGCCGCGCAACAGCGCTGCTAAAAGCTCAAGGCTGGCGCATCGTCGATGAGCGCTGCACGACCGATGGGCCGCGTCTGCTGGCCGTCAGCGTCCTCGCAGAGCGCCCGGTCTAACACCGTGCTGATCACACTCGCGTGGCTGGCGCTGGTGCTCGTGCACGCGCCGCCCGCGCTGGCGACATTCTCTCCCGCATTGCGCCGGCGCATGTACGGCGTCGACGCGGACTTACAGCTGAACGTGATCCTCACGCATCGCGGCGTCTTGTTTCTCGCTGTCGCAATCGTCTGTGGCTACGCTGCGTTCGCACCGGAGGCTCGGCAAGCGGCGAGCATCGTTGCGGTGATCAGCGTCGTCGGTTCTTGCTGGTCTACGCCAGCGCGCGATTTCCGAAAGGTCCGCTGCGTCCCATCGCGCTGACGGATGCGATCGCGCTGATTCCTTTAGCCTGTGTCGTCGTGGGCGCTTGGGCCTGAACACACGCCGTTGTGAGGCGACAAGTCCCTCGCGCTCGACTCAATGTAATGAAGCGGCGTGGCGTGGGGGCGAGCATGATAAGGGAATTGGCGGCGATGGCCGCGTTGTTGGCGCTCTGCGCGTGCGCGAGCTTTTCAACTGACCCTGAGGTCGCGAACGCTCGTGTGCGACAGCTCTGCTACGTGCGGGACGCCAGCTGGGTGCAAATTCAAGCACCGGAAAACGCGCAAGCGTATCGCGAGGCTTGGACGCTCGGGGCGGAGGGGCGAGCGTATGTCACGCCGCGCTGGCCCGAAGATGAGTTTTGGTTTCGCAATGCATCCGGTCAGACCAAGCTTTGCACCGGCAATCCATTTTACCACGAAGAACGCTGCGGGGCGGGCACGACGGTTGATTTTACCGAAGGCGCCGACGGCATCGTGGCATCGAACTATGACGAACCGGTCTGCCTGACCTAAGCCTGCGGTCGCGCGTTGTTCGCTGCGATCTGCGCAATCGCGATGCCGACTGCCATGATAACCAAGCCTGAGGCGCGCAACAGGTCGATTGGCTTTTGCGGCGCGCCGAACAGGCCGAAGTGATCGATCAGAGCCGACGAGATGATCTGCCCGGCCAGTACGAACATCACCGCGTTGCCGATGCCAAACCGCGGCCCGACCCAGGTGATCGACAGCAGATAGAACGCAAAGCCCGCCCCTGCGAGGAGTTGCGCGGGCTTGGCTTGCTGAAGCGCTTCCCATGAAATGTTGGCGCCGCCGTTTAGAAGCGCGAACGCGAGGGTGAGTGCAAAGCCGCCGCCAGAAACAATCGCCGCCGCCATCCACGGGCTGTCGATCGTGCGCCCAAGCCCGCCTGACAGCGCCGCCATGATCGGAATGAGAATGCCGCCGACGGTCGATAGTGCGATGTAGAAAGCGAGCGACGGCGTGTTCATCGCGGCGCCTTGGCGTTGCGCGCGGTGACGGTTTCACCGCCGATGCCCCAATTGTCGGTCTCGACTTCTTCCACGATGACCACGGTCGTCGCCGGATTCTTGTTCAACACGCGCTGTAGCAATTCCGTCGCGCCTTTGATCAGCTCCGCCTTTTGCTCAGCTGTCGCGCCGGTCTTGGTGATCTTGATGTTCACGTAGGGCATCTCACGCCTCCGCTGGCTTGCCGAAGCGTTCGGCGTTGCGCGCCTTAGCTTTTGACGCTTCCACTTCTCGATCCTTCGCCGGCGCGTTTGTTTCGAGCGAAGTTAGCAACCGCTTTGCCGCGTCGAAGACTTCATCAACGGCAGCGTTAAACGCTTCTTCGTTCGTCTTCGATGGCGCGTTGTAACCCGAGAGCTTGCGCACAAATTGGAGTGACGCGTCGCGGATTTCCTTGTCCGTCGCCGGCGGGTCGAAATTAAACAGCGTCTTGATGTTTCGGCACATGGGTCTCGGCCTCAAACAAATCCAGCGACAGGGTGAGGGACGTAGGGCTCTTCTAGGCGCTTCACTTCGTCGGCGCTCAGTGTGATGTCGATCGCGGCGATCGCGTCCTCGAGCTGCTCAGGTTTCGTCGCGCCAACGATCGGCGCCGTCACGCCAGGCTTTGCGAAATGCCAAGCGAGCGCCACTTGGCCGCGAGACACGCCGCGCTCGGCCGCAACTTCGCCAACACGTTCAATCACCACGCGATCCGCTTCCACGGTCTTGCGATAGAGATAAGTCCCAAACTTATCGGTCTCGCTGCGCTCGGTCTTCTCATCGGCCGCACGCGCCAGTCGTCCCCGCGCCAAGGGCGACCACGGAATAACGCCAATGCCTTGATCGCGGCAAAGCGGCAGCATCTCGCGCTCTTCCTCGCGATAGAGCAAATTCAAATGGTTTTGCATTGACACAAACCGCGACCACCCGTTCGCGCTCTGCAGCGCCAACGCCTGCATGAACTGCCACGCATACATCGAAGAAGCGCCGATATAACGCGCCTTGCCGCTCTTCACGACATCATGCAGTGCTTCAAGCGTTTCCTCGATGGGCGTTTCCGGATCGAGGCGATGGATCTGATAGAGATCGACATAGTCAGTCCCGAGCCGCTTTAAGCTCAAATCAATCTCGCCAAGAATAGCTTTGCGCGAAAGGCCTTTGCCGTTCGGATCGCCCGGTCGCATCTCGCCGTGGACCTTCGTCGCGATCACGACTTCATCGCGCTTGGCGTATTTCTTCACCGCGCGGCCAAGAAATTCCTCGCTAGTGCCGAATGAATAGACGTTGGCCGTATCGTAGAAATTGATCCCGGATTCGAAAGCGCGCTTATAAAACGGTTGTGACGCTTCTTCGCTCAACGCCCAAGGATGGGCGCCGCCGGCGCCGTTCGCGTACGCCATCGTACCAAGGCAGATACGCGAGACCTTAAGGCCGGTCTTGCCGAGGTTGACGTATTTCATGCCGTCAGCTCCACGAACACATCTTCCAAGTCAGGCTCTTGGATCGAGAGATCCTTGATCGCCACGCCCGCCGCGCGCACGCGATCGAGCATCTCCTCGACCGAATGTTCGCTGGTCTTGTAGGTGAGGGCGAAGGCGCCGGTGTTCTTCATGGCGAACGTCACGTCTTCGAAACCTTTGAGCGGCGGCGTGACGGGTGATTGCGGCGTTACAACCAGTGTTTTTTGGTCAAGTCGCGAGATGAGCTTCGAGGTTGGCTCGCACGCGATGACATTGCCGTGGTTGATGATGGCGATCGTATCGCAGAGCTCTTGCGCTTCTTCGAGATAGTGCGTGGTCAGCACGATTGTCACGCCGCTTGCGTGCAGCGAGCGCACATAGTCCCAAAGCTGGCGCCGCAGTTCGACGTCGACACCAGCCGTAGGTTCATCCAGCACCAGCACAGGCGGCCCGTGCACCATCGCCTTCGCAACGAGCAGCCGCCGCTTCATGCCGCCAGATAGCGTCCGCGCATACGCGTCGCGTTTATCCCAAAGACCAACAGCGCGTAGAATCTCTTCTGTGCGCCGCTCCCCCTTCTTCACGCCGTAATAGCCAGCCTGAATCTCCAACGCTTCGGCGGGGGAGAAGAACGGGTCCATGTTCAATTCTTGCGGCACGATCCCAATCGCGCCGCGCGCGTTCATCGGATCGGCGTCGATATCGTGGCCCCAAATCGAAGCGGTCCCGCCGCTCTTCACGACGAGACCGCCCAGAATGTTGATGAAGGTCGATTTGCCGGCGCCGTTCGGCCCAAGCAGGCCGAAGAACGAGCCACGCGGGATTGCCAGATCGATGGCCTTCAGTGCGTGGACCGCCGCGCCCTTACCTTGGGCGCGATAGGTTTTATCGAGGCCGCGCGCTTCGATGGCGAACTCGGGCGGCGTTTGTGATGTTGGCATGGAATACCTGGGGTGTCCCGCATTGCGCGGACACGCGATGCGCTTTAGTTACGAGCGCGCTTTATCCGCTTCAACCCAGGCCGCGACCAGAAATGTCGAAACTTCACGACAATCCGAGAACCGACGCTTCGACCCCGGGCGATCCCGACGCGATTCCGGCGCCCGAAGTGATTGAAGTGACGTCGCGCCGCGTGAAGTGCGATGGCGGCGGTGGCGCGCTCGGGCACCCGGTCGTGTTCTACGACATGGGCGAAGAGAGCTTCGTCGAATGCGGTTATTGCGACCGCCGCTTCGTGCTGGCTCACGGCGCCGGCGACGATCACTGAGCTAGATGAGCGGCGAGAGCTCTCCGCCCATCCTCAAATACGT
Organism: Alphaproteobacteria bacterium; assembly: GCA_026400735.1. Classification (GTDB taxonomy): domain Bacteria; phylum Pseudomonadota; class Alphaproteobacteria; order Caulobacterales; family Aquidulcibacteraceae; genus Vitreimonas. The sequence continues at coordinate 121,519 of JAPLOL010000138.1, forward strand.
GCTGCTTTTCGTTGCGCTCGCTGCGTGGCTGATCAGCGTCGCAATCTTCGTAATGCTGTCGCCGCTGGTTTTTACTCTGCCGTCGCTGGGACTAGCCCTTGTAATGCTTGGTTGGCTGGCGGCTAACCTCTACGCGGCAGACCTGATGATTAAAGTAGTGGTCGCGAAAGGGTCTGCGCGCGTCGCACGAGACCGGTCCATTGCCGCTGCTGTTCTTAGTATGCTGGCGGCAGGTTTTGCGTTGTTCTTGCTGTGGGGTCTGTTGTCGTTCGCCACGGCGTTTTAGTGCATAGCGCCGACGACGATCTCGATCTTGTTGCCATCGGGATCGAGCACGACCGCGCCGTAATAATCTGGCCCAATATCCAAATGTAGCCCTGCCGCGCGCACCGTCGTCGCGCCATGCTCGAGCGCAGCGAGATAGGCTTCGTCCACTTCTTGCTCTGACGTTGCGCGGAACGCGATGTGCGCACCGAGCCCGGCAATGCGATCGCCGTTGGTCGGATAGAGCCAGAACAAGCGCGTGCCATCGCGGCCATACGCGAGCTCGTTTTCTTTCGACCACGTCTTCGAATGGCCGAGCGGCGCGAACAGCGCATCATAGAATTGCGCCGCCGCTTCGAGATCGCGCACGCCAAGCGAGAGATGGTCGAACATAGAATCCTCCGAACCCGAATAGATTGGAGTGCTTCGCGGCTCACGCAACCATGCATGAAAAAGAAAAGGTGGAAGTCCGAAAACAGCGAGGTGGAAATGTGGATCGTGCTATAACGCAATGATCGAGGAGAGATGCGCTATGTCCGCAGAAACCGCCGCAACATTCCACAAGCTGCATGAAAGTTTGTTGATCCTCCCGAACGCGTGGGACGCAGCCTCAGCGCGCATCGTGCAAGATGCCGGCGCGAAAGCCATCGCCACATCAAGCGCTGCAGTTGCATGGGCGCAGGGCTATGCGGACGGGCACCATTTCCCCGTCGCCAACCTGATCGCCGTCGTCGAAGCCGTCGCGCGCGCCGTCACCGTGCCGATCACGTGCGACGCCGAAGGCGGCTATTCGGACGATCCGAAGGAGGCGGCAGAGAATGTCGCAACGCTAATCGACGCCGGCGCTGTCGGCATCAATCTCGAAGACGGCAAGCAGCCGCACGAATTGCACCTGAAAAAGATCGAAGCCATTCGCGCGGTTGCCGAGAAGAAGGGCGTCAATCTCTACATCAACGCGCGCACCGACGTACTCCTGAAGGCGCTCGTGCCACCGGAACAAGCCATCGAAGAAACACTCCGCCGCGCCGCCGCCATCGAGCGGGCAGGCGGCAGCGGCTTGTTCGTGCCGGGCATCGCAAATCCCGCGCAGATCACTGCTGTTGTCGAAGGCACTAAGCTGCCGCTCAACATCATGGCGCGTCCCGAAGCGCCGGATGCTACGCACTTGCGCGCACTCGGCGTTCGCCGCCTAAGCGCCGCGACCGGTCTCTTTAACATCGCCATGGCTGCCGCCCGCGAAGCCGCGGAAGATTTCCTCCGCGACGGTGATTCCGATGCTCTGTGGCAACGCCGCGGCAGTCCGCCCGATTACAACAAGCTCTTTGCCGGATAGAGTTTTTGCATGATCAAGGCGATCGTCACCACAATTGGCGCTATCGCTTTGATTGCTGCGGGCGTGGTGTTGGGGCTTTGGCTTCAGGCTCGGCCATTGCTTGATGCGGCGCACGCCTCCTACGACGCACTTCCGGCGGAGCAGCGATGCGACGGCGCAGTTCTCATGCCACACGGCTATCCGCGCGCAATCGAGAATGAAGGCGTGTCTAGCGCCGAGCATTCGGTCTATCGCGCGGCGCACGACGCGGCAGGATTGAACGAGCCGAGCTTTTCTTTCGACGGCATCTCTCGTTCCTTGGGCTGGCATATCTACCGACGCGCTTATCTGTCCGATTGCGAAGTCCGCGCAGCCAGTCTGCATGGGAGCACACTCGCGAACGCGCTGGACGTGCTGTATCCAGGGCGGTCCATAGATACCCTGAGCGAGAGCGAACTCGTGTGCGTGGGTCATGCCATGAGGACCACGCAGAGCAGATTTTGCGAGCGCCATTCGTCGTGCTGCGCCGCAACGGTCCAAGAATAGGGCTGACCTAATCGCGCGGAGCGCCTAAATAGGCGCATGGCTAAAAAAGACGCTCCGCGCCTCTACCTCATCGACGGCTCGGCCTACATTTTCCGCGCGTACCACGCGTTGCCGCCGCTGACGCGCGCAAGCGATGGCGTGAGCGTCGGCGCCGTCGCGGGCTTCTGCAACATGTTGTGGAAGTTCCTGGAAGAGATGAAAGGCGCGGAGGCGCCCACACACCTCGCGGTGATTTTCGACAAGAGCGAAGTCACGTTCCGCAATAAACTCTATCCCGAATACAAAGCGCATCGTCCGCCCGCGCCTGAAGATCTCGTCCCGCAATTCCCGCTGATCCGCGACGCCACGCGCGCGTTCAATCTGCCGTGCATCGAAATGGGCGGCTTCGAAGCTGACGATCTCATTGCTACCTATGCGCGCCAAGCCGCCGCGACTGGCGCCAGCGTGCGCATCGTCTCGTCTGACAAAGATCTAATGCAGCTCATCGTCGAAGGATCGATCCAACTCTACGATCCGATGAAGAACCGCATACTTGGCCTCGACGCGGTGATGGAAAAGTTCGGCGTCGGCCCGGACAAGGTTATCGATGCGCAAGCGCTCATCGGCGACAGCACCGATAACGTCCCCGGCGCGCCAGGCATCGGGCCGAAGACGGCCGCTGAACTTCTCACCACGTTCGGCTCGCTCGACGCCATTCTCGAACGCGCCAACGAGGTCAAACAACAAAAGCGCCGCGAGACTCTGATCAACTTCGCCGACCAAATCCGTCTCTCCCGCGAGCTCGTCACGCTGAAGGATGACGTCGCAGTTGAAGAGAAGTGGGAGAGCTTCGCGTTGCGCGAGCCCGATCCGGCGATGCTTCTGCAATTCATCGACACGATGGAATTCCGCACCCTCGGCCGCCGCGTGCGTGAGCACTTCGCAAAAGAGAAGGGCGTCCAGATCGTCGCCAGCTACGCCAGCGCCGCACCCGCGCCCGCGCCGGCACACGCCGATGACGGCTCACGTACTGGACCCGTGCTTGAAGAAATTGAGCGCGATTTCAGAATCGACGCCTACAAAATCGTTCGCGATCTCCCGACGTTGGAAGACTATATCCGCCGTGCCAAACTCGCCGGCGCCGTCGGCATCGACACCGAGGCGGATTCGTCTGACGCCAACCGCGCCGAACTCGTCGGTCTCTCGCTCTCGATCGCCGCGAACGACGCAATCTATATCCCGCTCCAGCACAAAGGCGCAGAATCTCGCGCCGGCGAACTCTTCGCGTCCGAAGCCCCCTCTGAAACATCGGCTCCTGACACTGGTGCGCAGATCCAACTCAGCGCCGCGCTTGCCGCTCTGCAGCCGCTTCTGGAAGACGCTTCCGTCACCAAAGTCGGCCTCAACGTCAAATGGGACATCGCGCTTTTCACCAAACACAAGATCGCGCTCGCGCCCTACGACGATCCGATGCTCGCATCGTACACGCTCTATGGCGGCCTCGACGATCACGATAAAATCTCACTGATCGAAAAGCACATCGGCCACGGCCTCACGCCGTACAGCGACGTCGCTGGCAAAGGCAAAGCGCAACAAAGTTTCGATCTGGTGCCCGTCGAACGCGCCGCCGCGTATTCCTGCGAATACGCCGACGCCGCGCTTCGTCTGCATCGCAAGCTCAAAGCCGAACTCGCAAGCAATCGCCTTATCACCGTCTATGAAACACTTGAGCGTCCGCTGCCTGCGATCCTCACCGCGATGGAACGCGAGGGCGTAAAGATCGATCCGCAGATGCTGTCACGCCTCTCCGGCGATTTCGCGCAACGCATGCTGCAATACGAGGCAGAGGCGTACGGGCTTGCGAACAAGGAGTTCAATCTCGGCTCGCCCAAGCAACTCGGTGAAATTCTGTTCGACGAACTGAAACTCCCGGGCGGCAGCAAAACCAAAACCGGCGCCTGGTCCACCGACGCGAGCATCCTTGAAGATCTCGCCGAACAGCACGATCTGCCCGCGAAAGTGCTCGAATGGCGCCAGCTCTCAAAGCTGCGCTCCACCTACACCGAAGCACTGCAAGCGGCCGTCAATCCGGAAACGCGCCGCGTGCACACCACCTACGCGCTCGCTGCCAGCACCACGGGCCGTCTCGCGTCCAACGATCCGAACCTGCAGAACATTCCGATCCGCACAGAAGAGGGCCGCCGTATCCGCGAAGCCTTCATCGCGGAGAAGGGAAACGTTCTCGTCAGCGCCGACTATTCGCAGATCGAGCTCCGACTCCTCGCGCACGTCGCCGACATCCCGCAGCTGAAGCAAGCCTTCGCCGACGGCATCGACATTCACGCGCGCACGGCGTCCGAAATGTTCGGCGTTACCGTCGAAGGCATGCCGAAAGACATTCGCGCCAACGCCAAGGCGATCAATTTCGGCATCATCTATGGCATCAGCGCCTTCGGCCTCGCGCGCAATCTCGGCATCGCCCGCGAAGAAGCCGGCGCGTACATCAAGAAATACTTCGAACGCTTCCCCGGCATCCGCGACTACATGGAAGAAACCAAAACGTTCGCGCGCGCGAACGGCTACGTGAAAACCATCTTCGGCCGCCGCATCTGGGTCAAAGGCATTCAGTCGAAAAACCCAAGCGAACGCGCCTTCGGCGAACGCCAATCCATCAACGCACCACTGCAAGGCGCCGCCGCCGACATCATCCGCCGCGCCATGGTCCGCCTGCCGCCCGCGCTCGCGAAAGCGAAACTCAAATCACGCATGCTCCTGCAAGTGCACGACGAACTTGTCTTCGAAGCGCCGAAGGATGAAGCCGATAAGCTCTGCAGGCTTGCGAAAGACGTGATGGAAGCAGCGCCCGAGCCCGCGGCTATTCTCACCGTACCGCTTACCGTAGAAGCAAAAGCTGGCGCCACGTGGGGCGCCGCGCATTAGTTGAGACGGACCATGAGGTTGGCTTGGATAGCAATCGCTGGCGCCTTCTGGGCTGCGACGGCAAGCGCCCAGGAGAATGTCAGTGTGCCGTACGCGCCGACCGTTCCCGCCCGCTTCGCGGTCGCCGAGGTGATGACAAACACCGACGGCGAAACGGTTAGCATGGACTACTCGCTAGAGCTGCTCAGCCAAATTGGCGACGATCGGTCTTACGAGGCAGTATGGACCGTTCTCTCGGTAGCTGGTCATGACGCGTCTCGATCTGACGAACTCAATCGCCTCGTAGGTAGGCCGATTGCGATGAGATTGGGGGAAGCTGGGCAGCCGACCTGGATGTCTGAAGGCGACTACTTTTCCTTTGCGAGCGAGCAACAAGCCGCGCTCATGTCGCAGCGCTTGGCGACGCCCCTTACTTTCATGGCTGTCTGTCACAATGCAAATTCGCCTATTGGCCAGCCAGTCGTCGCGCAAGGAGAACGCCAGGGCGAGGATCTTGCAATGACTTGGCGCATGGAACGGCAACTGCAATCGGTTGCAGCAGGCGTCGCACGTCTGACGTTCATGTATGATACCGTTGTCCATCAGGGATCGATAAGCGGCGAAATCGTGCATCGCTCTTCACAGCGCGTTCAGTGCATTGTCGATGCGCAAACCGGAATTGCCCGCTCCGTGTCGGTCGAGTCGACGACGGAAATGATGAACGGTGAGCCGTTTGCCACGCGCTTTGAAATTTCCGTGTCGCCGCGATGAGCATCGAAGGCGGCTGTCATTGCGGCGCGATCCGCTATGCGCTTTCCGCGCCGCCGCAACAAAGCATGATCTGCCATTGCAAAACCTGCCGCCGCGTTTCCGGCGCGCCAGTTGTCGCGTGGATCACGGTCGATCCCAGCACGCTAGCGATCACCAAAGGCGCACCCGCGCGCTACAGTTCCTCGGCCAACGTAGAGCGCCAGTTCTGCAACAAGTGCGGCACGCAACTGACCTACGCGCGCACCGACGACGACAGCTACATCGACGTCACGACCGCGAGCCTCGACGATCCAGATTCCTCCCCACCATCGCATCATTCGTGGTTGAGCCACGACATCGTCTGGATCAAATTCGGCGACGGCCTGCCGGCATTCCAGAAATCGCGCAGCGACGGCTAGCACAGCTGTAACGCTGGCGCGTCGATGGCGCAGAGAAACTGGAAGAGAATGTAAGCGCTGATCCCAAAGGAGAACGCGGCGAGGCCTTGCATAACAGCACCTGATCATCGCGCCCAATCGCGCGGTCGTGTTCATCGCGCATTTCGCGGATGCACCAGGAGCGGCGGCGCCGCCATTCAGCACTGGCAATACCGACAATCGCCGTTCGGGCGCATTTTCGGGCGAATTGTTTTCGCCGGCTAAGGCGCGCATACTTTGCCGATGAAGGTCGGATATTTTCTGTTCGCCGCTGCGCTGGTTGCCTGTTCGCCGCCGCAATCGGCTGCGCCAACGCCGGCGCCTGAGGCTCAGACTGAAACAGCAGCGGCGCAGGGCGTCTCAATCGAGTTCATGGCGCCATCCGGCAACATTGGCTGTGTCTACTCGCCTGCCGGCGGCACCGCCGTCTACCAAACCGCCGACGGCCGCGCCGAATTGAAGTGTGATCGTTCCGAGCCGGAATACGTCCGCATCGTTATGTCGGAAACCGGTCCCGCGCGCATCGAGCCGACAGATGAGCGCGGCTGCTGTAGCGGCGAGACAATCCAGTACGGCCAGAGCTGGTCCGAAGGCGCGTTCACCTGCAACGTCAGCGAAGCTGGCCTAAGCTGCACCAATCGCGAGCGGCACGGCTTCACCCTGAGCCGTACGCGCGCCGAGGTGAACTAGCCGCGTTGAACCGCTGTCGAAACGCTGGCGTTTGTCCAAATTCCGCCGTTTCTCGCGCCACGCGCCTGCGAGAGCTCAGACACAAGCCCGTGAAACCTGCGTGCTAGCCTCGCCGCCCATTGACGGGTAAGAAGGCCGGTACCAGTTCATTACGGTAAAGACAGGATTCGCTTCCCTCCCATGCCGACCATCGCCCTTGTCGACGACGACGAGAACATCCTCGCCTCCCTGAAAGTCCTGTTCGAGGGCGAGGGCTACACCGTGCGTTCCTACACGGACGGCGCGGCCGCGCTTGCAGCGCTCTCGGAGACGCCGCCGGATATCGCCATCCTCGACATCAAGATGCCGCGCATGGATGGCGTCGAAGTGCTGCGCCGCCTGCGCCAAGCATCGAACCTGCCTGTAATCTTCCTCACCTCGAAGGACGACGAGATGGACGAGGTTGTCGGCTTCAATGTCGGCGCCGACGACTACATCAAAAAGCCTTTCTCCCAGCGCCTCCTGTACTTGGAAGGGCGAACAGGTTCGCCTCACAGTCACCGAATTTCTTATCCTGCAAGCGCTCGCCCAGCGCCCCGGCTATGTGAAGAGCCGGGACCAGCTGATGGACGCTGCCTATGACGATCAGGTCTATGTCGACGACAGAACCATCGACAGCCACATCAAGCGGCTCCGCAAAAAGTTCCGCGACATCGACGGCGACTTCGACGCGATCGAAACCCTCTATGGCGTCGGCTACCGGTACAACGAAATCTGACGGGATCTTCCGCGCGATCCTGCGTTCGCGCATCGCGCGGATCATCTTCATTTGGAATTTCGCCGGCCTGTTCGTCCTCATCCTGGGCGTGCTGCTGCTGACGGAAATGCGCGCCGGTTTGACCGAAGCGCAATTCCGCAATTTGCGCACACAAGGTGAGTTGATCACCAACCTGCTGATTGAAACCGGCACCGTCGAAGGCGATCCGAACCCTTACATCAACGACAGCGCCGTGCGCCTGGTGCTGCACCGGATTTTGCCGCCGATCGCAGAGGGCGCCCGTCCCGGGGTCGGCCATCCTCGCGTCCGCGTGTTCGACACCGAAGCCCGCCTCATCGCCGACAGCGACGTTATCTACGACGAAATCCGCGAAACCCCGATCAGCGAAGATCAAAGTTTCGGCGAGCAGATCGAGAGCGCCGCGCGGCAGGTCGAGTATCTGCGCCTGACGCCCTGGCGGCCAACCACCACGCTCGCCGAAGAACAACGGCGCGCGTCGCGCGGCGAAATCGTCAACGGCGAACGCTTAAACG
>JAPLOL010000055.1 GCA_026400735.1 Alphaproteobacteria bacterium
ATCGCCACGTCGCAAAGCTCGTTCGCCGACTCCATCGCGGCATGACAAGACTGCGCGTGATCGATCCCCAACCAGAAGCCGCACCAGCGCTCGCGCATTTCGCGGCCACAGCCGCCAGCGCCGACAGCTCCTAGCTCCGTCCTCCTTCCCCCTCGCGGGGAAGGTGTCGCGCGGATGCGCGACGGATGGGGGCGCCAGCTCCGCAGCTTCGAAACGGCGCCGCCGTTACCCCCACCCCCAACCCCGCCCCGCAAGGGGGCGGGGAGTCGACGCACGCCTCAGCTGTGCGGCGGGATCGGGTGGATGCTTTCGTTGGCGCGCGCGCGCTCGATTTGCTCGAGCGTGCCTTCGATCCGCATCTCGACATTGACAATGCGATCCAACGCTAGCCCCAAGAACGCACGCACCTCGGCGCTCAATTCATCGTCCCGCATGGCTTTGCGGATCTCGTCGCATAAATACCGCTCACCTCGCAGCACTTCGCCAAGCGCTGCACGCTCGTCCCGATCGAACAGCGAACGGACATTCAAGAACGCTTTGTGCGCCGCGCCGAGGAACGTGCCGTTGTCGCGGTCGGCGCCGTGGAGGCTGATGATGAGGCTGCGAATTTCCGTCAGCAGCTTCTCGCGTTCGGCCATGGTGCGATCGATCCGCTCAACCACATCCGGATCGTCGGCAATCCGCGCCGCGCGTGCGTACAGCCTCCGCGCATCAACGAGAATGTTCGCCAATCGGTTGAGGCATGCGATGTCGTCACGGGTAGCCATGTGAATCCAACCCGACCATGCGGTCAGTGTTCCAAACAAAACGGCCCGAGCGAGGCTCGGGCCGCAAAGGACGTACGGGGAGTGATAGATTAATTGCGGCGATTGTTGTCCGGATCGACGTTGTCGGAGGCTTCGTCCAAGCCTTGCGAAGCGTCGTTGCGAATTTCCGTCGAGGTGTCTTGAACCAGATCGCTAGCACGGTCTGCGCCTTCGTTCAGAGCGTCGCTTGTGCCTTCGGCGACCTGTACCGCTGTGCGGTCGATCTGCGCGCCGACGCGTTCAGCCGACATGTCGTTGTCGACCCAAGCATAAACCAGAAGCGCAACACCAGCGACGAGCGCGAGCACGCCAATCGTACGACCACTGCCGCCGCCCGTTATGGCGTGACCCGTTGCGTGGCCGCGTCCGAGTGACCCGAACACCAGCGACACAACGAAAAGGCCGAGAAAGACCCAGAAAAGAATGATGGCGATGCCGGTAAACGCAGAGGCGATACCGCCAAATCCAAAAACAGCCGCGACGAGTGCGGCGAGGAAGAAGCCGATTGCCCAGCCAAGCATGGGAAAGTCTCCGTTCACCAAATGTGATGCGGCTGAAACGTCAGCTACGGAGCGAAGTTCCCTGAGCGTGCAACAAAAAGGCGAAATGCGCCCTAGATCGGCATCCGCAGAATTTCTTGGTACGCGCTGATCACTTGGTCGCGCACAGCGATCACGGTTTGCAGTTGCGTTTCTGCAGCGGCGATGGCGGTGACGACGTTGACGATGTCGCCCTGGCCGGATGCAACCGCCAAGCCTTGTTGCTCAGCTTGCCCCGCGCCGGCGCCTGCTTGGCGGATCGCGTCTTGCACAAGGGAGCCGAAGTCGACGCCTTCGCCGCCGCCGGTTGCGCCGCCGCCTTGCATGGCTTGCGCTGCTTGTTGGTAGGCCCGTGCGGCCGAGACTGGATCGATCGCCATTACTTATCTCCGCAGCAGATCAAGCGCGCGCGAAGTCATCGTCCGCGCCGCTTCGATCATGTTCAAATTGGCTTCGTAAGCGCGCGTCGCCTCACGCATGTCCATCATCTCGACGAGGGTGTCGACATTCGGCAGCCGCACATATCCGCGCTCATCCGCAGCGGGGTGTGACGGATTATATTCTTCGCGAAACTCGGTCATGTCGTTGACCGTGCCCTCGACCTTCACGCCGCGTGCGCCTGACGCGAGCGTGGTGCTTTCCAAAAGCGGAATGCGGCGACGGAACGGATCCTCGTTCGGATTGATTCCGGTTGAACTCGCGTTGGCGATGTTTTCCGCGGCGATCCGCATACGCGTTTGCTGTGCGCGCATGCCGGAAGCGGCAGCAGAGATCGCGGCGTTGATATCCGTCATCTATCTATCTCCCAGGCGCGCGCGCGGCCATGCGGATGAGTTCCAGGCCTTTTTGGTAGAGCGCGATGCCCGTCTCAAATTCCATGCGCGTTTGCGCGGCGGCCGACATTTGCTCTTCGAGCACCACCGCGTTGCCGTCGATCGTGGTCTCAGAGTCGTCACGCGTGACGATATTGACGCCGCCCGAGCCACTGCCGCCTGGCGACATGTGCCCAGACTTCGTCCGCGCCATCTGCAAACCGCCGCCGCCAGCTGCGGAGGCGACCATGCGCTCGAAGCCAGAGGTGTCGACGTCGCGGGGCCGGTATCCTGGCGTAGAAGCGTTGGCGATGTTTTCGGAGATGAGCCGCTGGCGCTCGCTCAAATTGTCGAGCCGCGCGCGCAGCAATCCGAAGAAGGGGGTATTGCCTAGGTCCATTCGAGTCCGACTCAGGGCTGCAAACTTTGCCTAGTGCATCCCAACGTGGTTAAGCGGGACTTAATTTCGACCGCGAAAATTAAGACCTCGTTTACCAAACCGGCCCAGCCACTGTTGCTCAAACTCCAGAACGGAGACGGTGGTGGACTTGCTGGACTTTGCGCGGGCGGTGTTCGCGCTGCTCGCAACATTGGCTCTGATCGTCGGCTGCGCATACGCGGCGCGCCGCTTCGGCATGCTCCAACCGGGCGGGCCGGGCATCAAGCGCATGCGCGTCACCGAAACGCTGCTGATCGATACCCGCCGCCGCATGGTGATCGTGCGCGTCGATGACCGAGAGCACGTGATGTTGCTGGGGCCCGCAGGCGACGTGCTGGTCACCGATATGGCTGCGAAGGAAACGCCCACGCCGGAGGCGGTCGCGGTGGAGACGACGGCGGGTGATGCAGCTGGCGGCGCTGATCACGGTGCTTTCGCTAGCGCCGTCGATCATCATCATGACGACAAGCTTCGTGCGCATCGTTGTTGTGCTCTCACTGTTGCGGACGGCGATCGGCCTGCAGCAGGCGCCGCCGAACGTGGTGATCATCTCGCTGTCGCTCTTCTTGACCGCGTTCGTGATGCAGCCGGTGTGGAACGAGGCGTATCAGGCCGGTATTGGCCCGGTTATGAGCGAAGAGATGCCGCTCGACGAGGCGTTCCCGCGTATCATCGCGCCGCTCAAAACGTTCATGGCCAGCCAAACGCGCGAGGACGATCTAGCGCTCTTCATCGACATGGCGCGCTTGGAAACGCCGCCCACCAGCGCGGAAGACACGCCGCTGCGCATCATGGCGCCGGCGTTTATGATTTCAGAGCTGCGGCGATCGTTCGAGATCGGCTTTATGCTGTTCATCCCGTTCGTGATCATCGATCTCGTGGTGGCGTCACTGCTCATGGCCAT
>JAPLOL010000112.1 GCA_026400735.1 Alphaproteobacteria bacterium
AGTTCTTCGTCTTGCCTTTGCGGACGATGGTGTTCACCGCGCCCACTTTGACTTTGAAAAGAGCTTCAACAGCTTCCTTGATGTCCTTCTTCGTCGCCGTCAGCGGAACGCGGAAGACGACCTTGTTCTGCTCGGAAAGCAGCGTGGCCTTTTCCGTGATCACCGGCGCGAGGATGGTGTCGTAATGTTTGTTGAGCGCGCTCATGCCGCGGCCCCTTCTTTAGTCTTCTTGGCCTTCGGCGCAGCCGTACCTTTGAAGCGCTCGTGAATGGCGTTCACGGCGTCTTGCGTCAGCACCACTTTGCCGGCGCGCAGCACGTCATAAACGTTGAGCCCAGCGTTCGGCAGGATGTCGACGTGCGGAAGATTGCGAGCAGCACGCGCAACGCCAACGTCGACCTTCTCGCCGGCGATGAAGAGCACTTTCTCAAGCTTCATGTTGGTCAGCGACTTCTGCAGCGCAGCAGTCTTGCCGTCCTTCACCGTCAGCGCATCGATCACGATAATGTCGCCAGCGTTGGCGCGGGCCGACAGCGCGTGACGAAGCGCGAGCGCGCGGAACTTTTTCGTCAGGTCGTGCGAATAGTCGCGAGGCAGGCGGTTATGAGCATGACCACCGCCACGGAAGATCGGGGCGTTTTTCGCGCCGTGACGAGCTTGGCCGGTGCCCTTTTGCTTATAGACCTTAGAGTGCGTGACGGAGACTTCGCCACGCGATTGGGTCTTGTGCGTACCAGCACGGCGCTTGGCGAGTTGGTACTTCACCATGCGATGCAGGATGTCTTTGCGGACTTCCTTGATGCCGAAGATCGTCTCGTCGAGATCGACAGAGCCGCCCTTCTTGCCATCGAGTGTTTGAACGTCGAGTTTCATGTCCGCCCTCACTCAGCCGCGGCTTGCGCTTGGCGGATGCCAGCGGGAGTCGGCGCTTCCTTCGGGAGCGCAACTTTCGCTGCATCACGCACTTCAACCCAGCCGCCTTCGGCGCCGGGCACTGCGCCACGGACAAACAACAGTCCGCGCTCGGCATCGACGCGGACGATTTGCAGATTTTGAACCGAGACGCGCTCGTCGCCGAGGTGACCGGCCATCTTCTTGCCCTTGAAGACCTTGCCTGGATCTTGGCGCTGGCCAGTCGAACCGTGCGAACGGTGAGACACCGACACGCCGTGCGTGGCGCGCAGACCGCCGAAGTTCCAGCGCTTCATCGCGCCGGCGAAACCCTTACCAATGGAGATGCCGGCGACATCAACCTTTTGGCCCGGGACAAAGTGTTCAGCGGAGATCACCGCGCCCACCGGCAGCAGGTTATCTTCCGAAACGCGGAATTCGCGAACGATCGCCTTCGGCTCGACCTTGGCGCGCGCGAACTGACCACGATCAGCGGCGGTCTTGTTCTTGGCCTTGGTGGCGCCGGCGGCGAGCTGAACGGCATTGTAGCCATCGCCCTTCGCTTCGCGAGCAGGCGCTTGGTTCTTTTCGTTCTTGCGTGACTTCTTCGGCTTCAAGGCGACGGCTTCACCAGCAGAGTTCTTGAACTCTTCGGCGTTGACCGTGCGACGGCCCACAACTTGGCAGCCAGCGAGATCAAGCACGGTGACAGGAATGTGCGAATTGTCTTCACCGAAGACACGCATCATGCCGACCTTGCGTGCAATCACGCCAGTGCGACGGGGAGCTTCTTTAGCCATCGCTATCAACCCAACACTTGGATCTGAACGTCGACGCCAGCAGACAGGTCGAGCTTCATGAGAGCATCGACAGTTTGCGGAGTCGGTTGAACGATATCGAGCACGCGCTTGAACGTGCGGATTTCAAATTGCTCGCGGCTCTTCTTATCGACGTGCGGCGAACGGTTCACGGTGAACTTTTCAATACGAGTCGGGAGCGGCACGGGACCAATCACGGTCGCGCCAGTGCGCTTCGCAGTCGACACGATTTCCTTAGCGGAGAGATCGAGCGTGCGGTGATCAAAGGCCTTGAGCCTGATCCGGATGTTTTGCTGCATCATCGCAAAGTCTTCCCAAAATTCACCTGCGCCGCGACCTGCATCGCTAAACGCAAAACACGGCGGCGCGCCTCTTTGAGGCCCACCGACGAGAAAAACGCCGCCCGAGACGGACGGCGCTTTGATAGAGTGGATCGCAAAAAACGCTGCTCTTACGGGGCCTTCGACCCCGCGTGCTCAACCCCGTTTGTCCCCCTGGGACCTATTGGGAAGCTGCCGCGT
>JAPLOL010000126.1 GCA_026400735.1 Alphaproteobacteria bacterium
TACACATTGGCGGCGGAGCTTGGAGAGGGGCTTGAGAGTTTATTCCCTGGCTATCTGCTTGAGCGCCGCGACGCCGCCTGGATTGCCAAGCGTGAAGCGATTGCTCGCCCACGCGCCAACTAAGGATTGATCGATGCATCTGCGCCGTTTCTTCATCGCTTTTCTCGGCGCCGTTGCGCTCGCATCTTGCGCGCCCGTGACGTCGCAAGCGGAGACTTCTTCAATGGACAACGTGGAAATCCGGCTCACGCGCGGCGCCTGCTTTGGCTTTTGTCCAGTGTATTCGGTCACCGTGAATGGCGCCGGCGAGGTACGCTACAACGGCAGCAACTTTGTAAACGTCGTCGGCGAAGCAACCTCAACAATTCCCGCCGCAGATGTGACGCGTCTTGTTGCGCGGTTCGACGAGATTGGCTTCGACAACCTTCGCGACGCCTATCGCGGTGAGATGACAGATTTACCCACTTACACATTGTCCATTACGCGCAATGGGCGAACGAAAACCGTGGTGGATTACGGTGGCGTGCAGGCTGGAATGCCGCGCGAGGTGCGCGATCTCCAACGTGAAGTCGATAACGTGGCGGGAACAGCACAATGGGTGCTGAGAAACGGGCAGCCTGTGCAGGACAGGCCGCAGCCCTGAGGCTTCCGTTGCTTCTGCCGGCGCCCTAAACTCCAGCAAAATAGAAGAGTTAGGGTGGGGACCATGAGAATGCTTCGCGCTGCAGCTGTATGCGGCCTCGCGCTTCTGCTCGCCGCCCCGGCGGTTGCGCAAAACCTCTCATTGCGCGCGCCGCAATGGGCGCAAGCGCTGGTCGCCGCCGACGTAACGCCAACCACAGGCGGTCGCGCGATGATCGCCGCTGATGGCATTGACATGGCTGTGCGCATCACGCTCGCCTCGCCAAACGGCGGCGTCGCCCGCGTGATCCGTTACGATCTTCGCGGCGAGCAAGGCACGTTGAATGTGCGTCGTTTCACCGGCCATCCCTCGACCGGTTGGTGGTTGTGGGGCGGCGACGCGGCGCGCGTCACTCAAGTTACGCCTGCACAACGCGGCGAGATCGCTTCTCTCACGCGCGCATTGATGAGCGTAACCGGCGGAGTCGGTGGCTCCGAGGAAGTCTGCCAAGCGGGCGAACAGGCGTACATCGAAGTTGCACTTGCCGGCCGCGCGACCAGTTTTTCACGCCCATGCGTTGCCAATACCGATGTTGCCGGCCGCCTTGCGCTGCGCCTTTCGGAGATCGCAGGCTCGCGCAATGAAGAAGAGCTATCGCGCGCGGCGGTGACTGAGCTGCTTGAAGCAGATCGCGCCTTCGCCGCGAAGGCGACCGCTGACGGTGTGCCTGCCGCTTTCAACCAATACGCCGCCGAAGACGCGCTCATCGTCACGAGTGACTCACTTTCGAACGGACGTGCCGGCATCGCTGCGCGTTACCAAAACTGGCCACAAGGCGCGCGTCTCGAATGGGCGCCGGAAACGGGTCGCGTCTCCGAACGCGGCGACATGGGCTGGACGTGGGGCAACTCCACCTACATCGCTGCGGACGGCGCCCGCACGACAGGGCGCTATGTCTCCGTGTGGACCCGCGACTACGACGGCAATTGGCGCTTCGCCTTCGACGCCCCGATCCGCTAACCGGCGAAACCGCCTTCAGCAAGGAAGGCCAATTCCTCCGGCGTACTTTTGCGCCCAAGGATCGTGTTGCGATGCGGGAACCGTCCAAAGCGCGCGATAATGTCGTGATGCAGCGCCGCGAACTTCAAATAGTTCGCGTCGCCCAAATTGGTGAACAGCGTCATGCACCGTTCCTGCAGCGCCAAATCCTCGGCGTGCTCTAACGGCATGTAGAAGAAAAAGCGGAGATCGGTGTCCGTCGCGGCGTCAAATTGCTTGTCGAGCGCTCTGAGCGCTATTGCCTGCGCAAGATGATCCGTAGCGAACCCGTGGGGGCTCTTGCGGAATATATTGCGCGGAATTTGATCGAGCAGGATCAGTAGCGCCAGTGCGCCTTCGGCGTCCGCTTCCCATGCGCTCAGCTCACCGCGCGCCGCAGCGTGGTGTTGGTTCTCGAATGCGCGGCAACGGCCGTCGAACGTCTCATCCTTCACGAACCAGAATTTCGGACCCGCATCGCGCCAGAACCGCACAATTTCAGCCGCACCCGCCATGACGTTGCTCCTCTTTGCCTAAGTGAGGCGCGCGCGCTAAGGACGCAAGAGAACAAAGGTATTTCATGCGCGTCCTCTACGAACGCGACGCAGATGTGTCGCTCATCAAAGCCAAACGTGTAGCCGTCATCGGCTACGGCGCCCAAGGCCACGCCCACGCGCTGAACCTGCGCGACTGCGGCGTCGACGTCGTCGTCGCGCTCCACAAAATCGCGCGTCGCATGGTCGATGCCGAACGCGATGGCTTCGCGCCGATCAGCGTCGCTGAGGCGGCTGCCAGCTGCGACGTGCTCGTCATGTGCGCGCCCGACGAAGTGATGCCCGATCTCTACGCCGCCGAAATCGCGCCACACCTTCGCGCCGGGCAAACACTTATGTTCGTCCACGGCTTCGCCTACCATTTCGGCTTCGTCAAACCGCCCGCCGACATCAATGTCGTCATGGTCGCGCCCAAGGGCCCCGGCAAAGCGCTGCGCGAAGCCTTCACACGGGGCGGTGGCTTGCCCGCTATCGTCGCTATCGCGCACGACACTGGCGGCGCCGAAGCGCTCACCTATTCCTACGGCGCCGCCATCGGTAGCGGCCGCGCTGGCATGATCGCCTCACGCTTCAAGATCGAAACCGAAGGTGATCTCTATTGCGAACAGGTCGTCCTCTGCGGTGGTCTCACGCATCTCATCCGCGCCGCATGGGAAGTCCAGGTCGAAGCGGGGACACCACCCGAGCTTGCGTACTTCGATTGTCTGCACGAAGTGAAACTCTTGTCCGACCTCATCCACGAACGCGGCATCGCCGGTATGCACCTCGCCATCTCCAACACCGCCGAATACGGCGAATACATCACCGGCCCCCGCATCATCGACGCCCACGTCAAAGAGGCGATGCGCGCAGCGCTCGCCGACGTCCAATCCGGCAAGTTCGCAAACCAATGGATGACCGAGCACAGAGCGGGCGGGCCAAATCTCGCGAAGTTGCGCGAAGCCGCAGCCGCGCACCCCATCGAAGAAGCAGGCCGCACCGTGCGCGCGATGCTCGGCAAGTAGAGTCATTCCAGACGGCCGAATGCCGATCTGGAATCCAGCGGCAAACGCACCGCCGCTGGCCCCTGGATTCCAGATCGCGCTCCGCGTGTCTGGAATGACTAAACGCTAAGCCCGTCAAAGGGCGGCCTCTCGTATTGGCGACGGCATTTTAGATGCTAAACAGCGCCTATGACCCGCATCGGCACGCCGCTTTCTCCCTCCGGCCTCAAAGTCATGTTCCTCGGCGGCGGTGAACTCGGCAAGGAAGTAGTGATCGAACTTCAGCGCCTCGGCGTCGAAACCATCGTCGTCGATCGCTACGCCAACGCGCCCGCGCAACAAGTCGCGCACCGCGCCCACGTCATCGACATGACCGACGCCAAGGCTCTTCGTGCGCTCGTCGAACAAGAGCGTCCGCACCTCATCGTTCCCGAAATCGAAGCCATCGCCACTGACGAACTCGTCGCCATCGAGCGCGACAAGCTCGCCACCGTGATCCCCACCGCGAAAGCCGCGCACTACACCATGAACCGTGAGCGCATCCGCGTCCTCGCCGCCGAAGATCTGAAGCTACCAACATCGCCATACGCGTTCGCGTCATCGCTCGATGAGATGCAAGCCGCCGTCGACAAGATCGGCTTCCCGAATTTTGTGAAGCCCGTGATGTCGTCCTCCGGCAAAGGCCAAAGTCGCCTCAAATCACAAGCCGACGTTGCACCGGCCTGGGACTACGCGCTCTCCGGCGGCCGCGTGAAGCAACCGCGCGTGATCGTCGAAGGGCAGGTGATGTTCGATTTCGAAATCACCCTGCTCACCGTCCGCGCCGCCAGCGGCACGCACTTCTGCGAACCCATCGGCCACGTGCAAGTCGATGGCGACTACGTCGAAAGCTGGCAACCACAAGCGATGAGCGCAAAAGCGCTCGAACGCGCGCGCGACATCGCTGGCAAAGTCACCGAAGCACTCGGCGGCTATGGCATCTTCGGCGTCGAACTTTTCGTCAAAGGCGACGACGTCTGGTTCAGCGAGGTTAGCCCGCGCCCACACGACACTGGCCTCGTCACACTCGTTTCCCAAGTGCAAAGCGAATTCGCGCTCCACGCGCGCGCCATCCTCGGCCTTCCAGTCGACACCTCACTCCGCGCGCCGGGCGCCAGCGCCGTCATCTATGGCGGCATGGAAGAAACAGGCATTGCGTTTGACGGCCTCGCCGAGGCGCTCAGCGTTCCCGAAACCGAGATCCGTCTTTTCGGTAAACCCGAAAGCTTTAAGAAGCGCCGCATGGGCGTCGCCGCCTCGCGCGGCAAAAACACCGAAGAAGCTCGTGGGCGCGCCAAAGAAGCTGCAAGCGCCGTCAAACCTGTGAAAGCATGAACCGCCCACCGCTCCCGGACGCGCCGTACGCAGGCGGCTGTCTCTGTGGCGCTGTGCGTTACAGCTACAATGCTCGCCCACTGGCGCTGAACGCTTGCCACTGCACCGATTGCAAAAAGCTCTCGGGCTCATCTTACTTCGGCGTCGTGCAATCGCGCGGCGAAGCCTTCAGCTACACCGGCGAGACCACACATTATCGCAAAACTGCGGACTCCGGCCGCGGTGTCGACATTCATCGCTGCGCTACATGCGGCACGCGCCTCTGGCACACGCCCGCCGGCTCAACCGAACTCGTCTTCTTCGCTGCCGGCACGCTCGACGATCCAACCTGGTTCGTCCCGACCTCGCACATCTGGGCCTCACGCGCGCAACCCGACGTCGTCTTCTCGCCCGATGCTTTGGTGATCGATGGCGCGCCCGCCGATCGCAAACCGATCTGGGATCGCTTCAACGAAATCTACCCTCCGCGTCCATGAAGCCGAAGGCTACAGACGACGAAGTCCGCGCTGCGTTCGCGGAGGTTGTGAACATGACTCCGCGCGAAATTGCCGACTGGCACAAGAGTGAAGCCTCCGCCTCAGTCGGCCAAGATTCTGGCGACGGTGTTTCCGTAGGCGTCAAAGCCGGTCAGCGCACCATCCAGCTCCTACGTATTAAACGCATGCCCAACGCTGACGACATCAAACACATGCGCCGCGTCATCAGCTTTATCCGCCGCCTCTCGATGCAAGCCCCGCGCAAAAATCGCGAGACCTCGCGATGGCGCTACGCCCTTATGAACTGGGGCCACGATCCGCTCAGCATCACCGACGCCGACAGCCCCTGGCGCTAAATCACGCAATTGAGAGGAGTCGCGGAGAATAGGTCCGGTTAGGCTCTCCCGATGCGCTTGGTAATCACCGCCTTTGTTCTCTGGTTTGTGGCGGTGCCGGACGCACGCGCGGAATGGAACGTTTTTGCGCCGTGCCGCGACGCTGGGTTCAGTGAGGCCGAACTCCGATACCTGCATGCTGCAGACCTTTGTGATCCCCGAATCCTGGCGGAGAGGCACCGCTCGTTCAGCGCCGGGTCGATCGCGACTGTTGCGGGAGAGGGCGGTCAGGTGGTCCGCGTTACAGTCACCGACGGCTATGGCAATCTTACGGTTATGGTGGAGGAGGTGCGCCGCGCCGGATCAAGCCAAGCAATTGTCATAGCGCGAGGGTTAGGCGACGGCGGTCGCCGTCCTCCGGAAGTCATGCAGGCGAGCCTTGAGAGCGATGCCTGGGACGCCATCGCACGCCGTGCATCTGAACACGCCCATTCGCGCGCTCTCGCGCCGCTACCTGCCTGGCGTGATCCCGCATCGCGATCGGCGGACAACGAGGAGGTGACGTCGATCTGCGTGGATGGCTGGTCGGTGATGATCGAAACCTTCGGCTTTGGCGAGTCTCGAGTTATGAGCCGCAACGCCTGCGATGATAGCGCGGACCAAGTATTCGATTTTGGCTGGCGGACGATGCGCTATGCGTTCGCCGCCTTCAATGAATGCGGATTTTTGGACCAACAGTTCTTTAGCAATGACGCGTCGCGGCTTGCGTTTTGCTTCGGGCTGTCCGGAGAGGTGAACATCGCAGCCAGCGCAGCCAATGCCGTTCAGCCTTACCTGTACGACGCGCTCGCGAGCGAACGGCTGCGTCACGTTCTGGCGGACGACGTTGTCTTGACACTGAATGGTGAGGCCACTGTGGCGGGAGCGGATGCCGCGTTTGCGCGCTGGCGGAGCTTCGTTGCCGCCGGCGAGTATGAAATGCGGTTCGATACCGCGATTGGCGCTGAGGACAATGAGTGGCGCGAGAGCGCACAACTCACGCTTTTGCTGGTTGACGATGCATGGCCCAATGAGCATCAGGCGCGCTTTGCAGAAGTCGTCCAGTCATGGAGGCGCATCGACTCGGTTTGGCTATTGCAGTCCACACAGGTCGGCCCCTGGCAGACAATCACAGTAACCGATTGACGTGGTGTGTCTCGGCGCTAGCGTCCCGCGCAAAAGGGGAGACGCCGCGATGCCAACACCGCAAAAGCCCATGAACTCCGGCTATGGCATGCGCACCGATGCGCGTGACGCAACGGGAGGGCGCGATCTCACCGGCAAAGTCGCCATCGTCACCGGCGGCTATTCAGGCCTCGGCCTCGAAACCACCAAAGCGCTCGCTGGCGCGGGCGCCATCGTCATCGTCCCCGCGCGCTCGGCCGAGAAGGCGCAGCAAGCGCTCGTCGGCATTGCTAATGTCGAACAAGCCGCGCTTGATCTCGCGGATCCCAAGAGCATCGACGCCTTCGTCGGCGGCTTCCTCTCGCGAACCAAGAAGCTCGACATCCTGATCAACAACGCCGCCATCATGGCCTCGCCGCTGATGCGCGATGCACGCGGCTACGAAGCGCAATTCGCGACCAACCATCTCGGCCACTTCCAACTCACCGCGCGTCTCTGGCCGGCACTCAAAGCAGCCAACGGTGCGCGCGTGGTGTCGCTGTCATCGATCGGTCACCGGATCTGCCCGCCTGATCTTGAGGACCCGAACTTCGAGCGCACCGAATATCACAAGTGGATGTCATACGGCCGCGCCAAGTCGGCGAACTCACTCTTCGCCATCGGCCTCGATAAGCGTGGTCAGTCGAGCAACGTTCGCGCCTTCGCCGTACACCCCGGCGGCATCATGACCGACCTCCAGCGCTACATGCCCGAAGAAGAAAAGCGCGCCATGGGTTGGATCGACGCCGACGGCAAAGTCGACGACCGTTTCAAAACGCCATCACAAGGCGCGGCCACCAGCGTATGGTGCGCCACCAACGCGCAACTTGACGGACAGGGCGGCGTCTATTGCGAAGATTGCGACATCGCCGAACAAGTCCCGCCCGATCACAAAGCCATGGCGGGCGTGCGCCCCTGGGCCATAGACCCCGTGCTCGCGGATAAACTCTGGGCGCTCAGCGAAAAAATGACCGGCGTGAAGTTCGACGCGAACTAAGCGACGGATTACGCCGTCTCCCGCGTTTATGGAGGCATGCCCATGAACCGACGTGCCTTCCTCGCCGCCAGCGCCGCCGCCTGCCTCGCCACGCCTGCCGTCGCGCAAGTCTTCAACTTCGACGCCGCTGCCGCGTACTCCGCTGAGCGGCGCGGCGTCTCGATGCTTGCCATGCGCCAAGGCGAAGTCATCTTCGAGGATTATCCGAACGAAGGCGGTGTCACGCGCGGCTGGGAATTGGCGAGTGGCACAAAGAGTTTCACCGGCGTGATGTGCGCCGCCGCGATCCAGGATCGCTTGATTTCGTCGTGGGATGAGCGTGCATCCGAGACGCTCACCGAATGGCGCAACGACGATCGCCGCCGCATCACCATCCGCCACTTGCTCTCGCTGACCAGTGGCATCAGCGGCGGCCCCATCGCGCGACCACCGACATATGCCGATGCGATCGCACAGCCAGCGGAGGCTGCCCCTGGCGAGCGCTTTGCCTATGGCCCCACACCCTTCCAAATCTTCGGCGAGATCATCCGCCGCAAAACCAACGGCGATCCGCTCGACTATCTCACGCGGCGCATCCTCGCGCCGCTCGACATTCATCCCACCGCATGGCGGCGCGGCGCGGACGGAAATCCGCACATGCCCTCAGGCGCCGGTCTCACCGCGCGCGATTGGGCGCGCTTTGGTCATTTCGTGCAGCAGGGCGGAGAGGGCAGAGTAGATCGCGGCGCGCTGCGTGAGTGCTTCAACGGATCGCGCGCCAATCCGGGCTATGGCCTCAGCTTCTGGCTTCTGCGCGACGGTCTCGTTCCGCCAGGCCGCAACGCCGGCATCGAGATCGACACCACGCTTTCCGAGCGCTTCGGCGGCATCTCGATGGCAGCCGGCGCTGGCAATCAGCGGCTTTATCTCATTCCCGCACTTGATCTCGTCATCGCGCGCCAGGCCACCGGCATCCTGCAAGCGCTCATGCGCCGCAACCGTGGCCCCGAATGGTCGGACGCTGAATTTCTGCGCTTGGCGCTCGGTTCAATCGAGCGTCAGTAGCCTGCAGCGGCGGCAAGTAAACGCGACGTGATCCCGTAAGCGTACGACCGCGCCCCGACCGGCCGGCATGCGCCTTGGAAGTCGTGATACTCAACGCAAGCGAGCTGCCCGTCGACGATAAGTAGATGCACCCAACCCGGCGTGCCGCCGTTATAGGTGTATTCACTATAGACAAGCCGATCGCGCCCATTGCGCGCTTCAACGCGCGTGTTGCGCACGCTGCCGCGGTCGTAGCGATTGAACATCCAACCCCAGGAATCTCGCGTGATGATGCGGTCCATGATCGCATCCATCTCACTCATCGAACTCGCAGCGCGATACACAACCGGCCCGGCATAGGCCTCTTGAACACGAACGCGCGCGGCCGGCTCGATCTTAGCTTGCAGTTCTGAGATTTCAGTTTGCAGCTCGCGAGCGATGCACGCGAACTCACCGTCGCAGCGTTCACGCCGGTGCGCGAAATAGTCGTAGTCCGCGCGAGGCTGACGCGCCGCCGAGCGCCAGTATTTCACCTGATCGTCGAGATCGTCGATCTCACCTTCAGCGCAGAATTCGCGCTGCTCCGGCGTAATCTGTTGGCGGCATTGTAGTGACTGCGCGTGCGCTTCGCCCGAAAGCGAGAGCAGGGCCGCGAACGCCGCCACGGCGCCAATCAGTACAAGACGCATCGAAACCTCCCCAGGTCCCAAACGCTAATCCGCGCTAACTACAAAAGCTAGCTTTGTTGACCTTTGATCAACTGTGTTGTGCGCGGCGCCATCAATGCTTCTGCAACACCGCGCATGTTAACGTTGGCGAAACGCTCAGAAAAGGGTGTGTGGGTCGCCAATGTCGAAGACTGCAAACGCAGCCGCAATCGGTGTGCGCCGCGCCTGGCTAGGCGTCGGCGCTCCCGTCATTGGGCTCGTCGCAGTTATCATAGCGCTTGCGATCTTCGCCTTCGCCTCGACGGCACGTGATCAAGACCGCGCCTTCGAGCGCAACAGCGCTACGCTTGTATTCAGCGGCCTTGAGGGAAGGGCCCGAATGATGGGCGCGACCGGGCTCGACTTCGCGAACTGGGACGCCGCTTTCGAGAACATCAGCGGCCGTTGGAACCAGCAATGGATCGACGGCAACATGTACTCAAGCGTCGCCGATGCGCTTGTGCTTTTCCGCCAGAGCGGTGCTGTCCGCTACAGTTGGGCAAACGACGCGTACCTGGACGATCTCAGCGCTATCGCGCCGATCATCGCCCAAGCTGGCGCGCAATTGCCAAATTTGCGCCGGCTCGCGCGCGCGCCGACGCCGGGTCAAACCGTGGCGAGCACTTACGCGCGCTTCGGCGATAGCCTGCTCATCATCGCGGTCGTGCCAATTACACGCGAGGATGACGCCACGCGCATCGCCTACAATCCGCTCCGAGGCTATGACTATCTCGCAATTGTGAAAGTGATCGACGTGGCGGGCTTCGCGCAAGCCGGCCGCTCGATGTCGCTCGAAGACTTTCATTTCGTTGCGCCGAATGCCGCGTTGAACGCCGACATGGTGTCGCTTCCCGTGACGACGCCCTCCGGCGCCAACGTAGGCAATCTGGTTTGGCGCAACACCCATCCTGGATCTGCTTCGTTTCAGAATCGCATATGGCCAGTGGTCATCGGCCTTCTGTGCATCGGCGCGTTGACGTTGCTCATTACGCGCCATCTCGTGGCGCACCAAATCCGCGCGATGGCTGGCGCAGAGGCTGTGCTCGAAGCAAGCCGCGTTAAGTCCGAATTCCTCGCCAAGGTCGGCCACCAATTGCGCACGCCGCTTGATGGCATCATCGGCTACGCTGAGATCATCCAAGAGGAAACCGACTCACCAAGCGCGCGCAGCGATGCTGAGCGGATCTTATCGGCCGCGCGTCATCTCAACGTGCTGTTGAACGACATCCTCGACCAATCGCGTCTCGACACTGATCGCATCAGCGTGAAGCGCGAAGTGCTGCCTGTTGTCGGCATGGTCGCGGAAGTGCACGGCCTGATGCGTCCGGCCGCGCGCACAGCGGGCGTGAATCTCACGGTCCAACCAAGCGCCGCGGCCAATTACATCGTCGCGGATCACGTGCGCTTGCGTCAGTGCCTGCTTAATATGATCGGCAACGCCATCAAGTTCGCACCGCGCGGCAGCGTCAGCATCAAGACTCGCGTGCAAGAGCGTGAAGGCGGCGACGTTGTTGTCTTCGACGTCATCGACGACGGCATTGGCATTGCCAAAGCCGAGCAGGAAAATCTGTTCAAGCCTTTCAGTCACGCGAACGCGCAAGTCGCCGAGATCTACGGCGGGTCTGGCCTAGGCCTCTCGATCGCCCGTGATCTCGCGCGCGCCATGGGCGGGGACATCACCGTCACGAGTGACCTTGGTCAGGGCGCCACGTTCAGCCTGTCCGTGCCGGTAGCTAGCCCGAAGGCCCTCAAGGCCGCCTAATTCGCTCTGATTGACATACCTCGATAATAGAGGTAAGTCATAACTCAATGATGGATGAGGCTGTCCTCGATTGGGAGAAGCGCTGGCGTAAGGCAGTTTTGCCCTTTGCCGCTCTCGCGGTGCTCGGCGAAAGCCCAAAGCACGGCTACGCGCTCGCCGCCGCACTCCGCGATTTGCTGGGCGCTGCTGCGCCTGAGGGCACACTCTATCCGCTGCTCAACGGCTTCGAGCGCGATGGGCTCACCGTCGCCGAATGGGCCATCCAAGAAACCGGCCCCGCCCGCAAAACCTACGCGCTCACCGATAAGGGCCGCATCGTGCTCAAAGAGGGCGTGGAGCGCTGGGCCGTCTTCAACACAAGTCTCGAAGGCTTGATCGAATGACCCGCTGGACTGAACTCACCGACGCCAACGCCCGCGCAGCTTTCGCCGCATACTTTGCCAAAGTCGATCGCGCACTCGCCGCACTGCCGCGCGCCGAGGCCGATGAGATCAAGCGCGAACTTGAACAACATGCGCTGGATGCGGTTAGCGAAGCCGGTGATGCGCAAACGGCGCTCACACAACTTGGCGATCCTGATGAGTTTCTCGCCGATCTCGTTGCCGACAAACTCCGCGCCCGCGCTGCACGCACGTTTTCGCCAGTCGATGTCGCCGCCGCACTCGCGCGCAGCGCTGGGGCAGGGGTGGCCGGTCTCGCGCTCTCAACGCTGATCGGCATCGGATACGTGATCGCCGCGTTGGCTGTGATGATGGGCGTAATCCATCTCTTCGATCCGAACGGCGCTGGAATCTACCGCCTGCCGAACGGACGCATCTTCGTTGGCCTCGCCGAAACCTTCGGCGGCACGGACATTCTCGGAATTTGGTTCTCGCCGCTCGCGATCGCGGCGGGCGCGCTGCTCTACCTCGCTCTCACCTGGGCGTTCGGGCGCACGACAATACGCAAGGTCGCAAAGCGATGACCGCTTAGTCCCAAGGAGACTGTGAAATGAAACGCTTTTGGCTCGCGGCCCTCGCCGCGGGGATGCTGACGGCTGCGCCGGCCTCTGCGCTCGATATCCGCGTCGATCCGGCGCCACTTTACGTGTTCGACCAAGCGAACGAACGCAATGTGTACGACGTCGTGCTGCAAAACATCCTGGTCGTGAACGATGAACGTCGCGCGCGCGAAATCCGCGGCTTGCGCATCGAGCTCCGCGCCAACGGTGAAATCATCTCCACAGGCCGCTCACCTGCTGCGACCATCGCGCGTCGCGCCGAACGTATGTCGCAACTCTCAGAGGGCGGCGTGCTGCAGATGATGGATTTCCAGTTCCATCTCTCGCGCATCATGCACGACGGCGAGCGCCTCAGCGCCGACGCTACGCTCGAACCCAACGAAGCCTATCTCAACATGAGCTTCTACATCTCCGCCGATGCGCTTCCGGACACCGCGCGCGTCGTGGTTGAAGGCCCACGCGGCGATCTTGGACACGTCGATATTCCCGTGTCGCGCTACCAATCGCCGATCACCTATCGGGCGCCCGTCAATGGGCGGTGGTTCGTCGTCGCTTCAGGCGATGCTTCGCAGCACCACCGGTGGGTCGTCTCATCCGAATACGCGCTCGACATCGCTCGCATGAACGCCGACATGCGCACCTATACTGGCGACGGCACACATTTCTCTGATTACATCACATTCCGCCAACCGATCGTGGCCGTGGCCGACGGTGTTGTTGTCGCGACCCGCAATGATCGTGAGGAAAACGAGGCAACGCTCCGGCAACCCGGCGAAACCTTCGACGCCTACATGCAACGCGTCGTCGAAACGCAGCAAGCCACCATGATGCAAGGCGGTTTCGACGCGATTGCTGGCAACTACGTCCTCATCCGTCACGCCAGCGGCGAGCACTCACTCTATGCGCACCTGCACCAAGGCAGCGTCCGCGTGAATGTCGGCGACACCGTCACTGCAGGCGCGCAAATCGCCGAAGCCGGCAGCTCCGGCAATTCCACCGAACCGCACCTGCATTTCCAACTGATCGACGGCCCCGATCTCAACACCGCTCGCGGCCTACCGATCACTTTCACCGGGCTTCGTGCCGAATGGGTCCCCATCGAAGGCCGCCATCTCCGCAGCGGCGACGTGTTGGAGCAGGAGTGATTAGGCCAGCCTGATTTCCCGCAACCGCTCATACAAAAAGTCCTGAGCCGTAATTGGCTCAGGATAGCGGTTCGGGTTTTCGGCGCTGATGCAGCTTGGCAGCGTTTCGATCAAATAGTCTGGTGCGAAGTGCAGGAAGAAGGGGATCGAATAGCGCGGCAGGTGCGCGCGTTCTGGCGCAGGGTTCACGACGCGATGCGTGGTTGAGCGCAAGCGATGGTTGGTCAGCCGCTGCAGCATGTCGCCGACGTTCACGACCAGGGCGCCTTCCGGTGGGTTTACGTCAAGCCAATCGCCTTCCGCGGTTTGCAGCTGCAGCCCAGCTTCTTCGGCGCCAAGCAACAGCGTGATGACGTTGATGTCCTCATGCGCCTCTGCGCGAACGCCTTCAGGCTTCGGCGGCGTTGGCGGATAGTGCAGCAAGCGCAGCACCGAATTGCCATCACGCACCGGTTCGCGGAAAAAATCGCGCGGCAATTCCAAGAACACCGCGATCGACTCCAACAACTCCAGCCCTAGAGCATCAAGCGCGCTGTAAAGCCCGTACACATCTTCGCGGAACGTGGAGGTCTCGCCCGGCCAAACATTGTGCGGCATGTATTTACGATAGCGGTGACCTTCGCCGAGTTCGCGGCCGACGTGCCAAAACTCTTTCAGATCGACCTTGTCCGCGCCCTTGGCTGCTTCGACGCCAAACGGCGTGTAGCCGCGCTGACCGCCGCCGCCTGCCGTGTGATAGCGGCGCTTCACATCGTCAGGCAGCGCGAAGAAATCTTTCGTCGCACGCACTGCGCGATTAATCACGCCCGAGTCGAGCCCGTGGTCGCGCACAATCGCAAAACCGAAACGCGCATAACTCTCACCCATTGCCCGCGCGAAACCATTGGGATCGGCGCGGCGATCGCGCATGGAAAGAGCGGGAAGAGCCTCAAGCGCCATGACCACAGGTTGCTCCGCTTTGCGCCCGTGCTCAATGTCTTAACGCGGCGTTTACGATTCGAGGCCGAGCGTCGCCGTGCAATCGGAGGCGCAAAGCCAATGTTCTTCTTCGGACCACATTCCTGGCGCGGCGAAAGCGGCCGCCGCTATCGCTTCAAGTGTGTGCTGACCAAGAACGGCCTACCACCCGAAGGCGTTGGCGGGATTTATGTTTTCGTCCGCCGCCGTTGGGGCTTCCTGATGGAGCCGCTCTATGTCGGCAAGGCGCACGATTTGCGCTCGCGCTTGCTCGGTCACGAAAAGTGGGGCCGCGCCTATTGGTACTACGGCGCCACCGAGCGCTACGTGCTTGGCCCAATCCGCGACGAAATGGACCGCCGCCGCATCGAGGAAGACCTGATCCGGGGTTTGAAGCCGCGCATGAACGACATGGAAATTCCGCAGGCCGTAACGCCAAAAACCAAGCGTAAGGCGGCTGCTCACCATGCGTTTGAGCTTTCGGCGCTGCTCGGCCGGCGTCCAGAACGAGCGTGATTGCTTGACCTGCACGGCCCGCCGCGCGACAGGGCGGGCCGATGAGCGAAGACGTGTCCCAAGACAAGCCGCCGGAAGAGGGCGAGACGCCCGGCGCGCGTGCGAGCTTTGGCGACGTTCTCAACAGCATGGATTCACGGGCTTGGCGCGCCATCATCATGTCTGCGGCGAGTGTCGTCGTTGTGCTGGCGTTGCTCGCAGCGGGCCGATTCTATTTCGGCGACGAGATCACGCGTTTCATCGATGAGACATTAGGCCAAGCCAATCGCGGCCATTGGGGGCTGATAGCCACCATCCTGGTGTTCACGCTGACGGCCTATGTTGGTGCGCCGCAGATTGTTCTTATCGGCGCGTGCGTGGTCGCGTTCGGACCAGAGCTTGGATTCTGGAACGCGACGATCGCCACGATCGTCTCAGGCGCAGCAACGTATTTCACCGGCCGTCTCACCAGTGCGGAAACGCAGAAGCGTTTCGGCGGCGCGACCGGCGGACGGTTCACTCGCTTTCTCGGCAAGAACGGCTTTCTCGCCAGCATGATCGTGCGCCTCGTGCCGGCCGGACCATTCGTCGTCGTAAACATGGCGTTCGGCGCAGCGCGTGTGAATTTCTGGGCCTTTATCTTGGGGCTCGCGATCGGAAGCTTGCCCAAGACTGTGCTCGTCGCGTTCGCGGGCGATTCAATTCTTGATGCACTGCAAGGCGAATTTCTTGCAGCTGTTGTGATGGCGGTGCTGGCGATCGTTCTGTGGATTGTGATCGCCTTTATCGTGCGCAGAATTGTGCGTCGCGACGACAAAGACAGCAAAAGCGAAGAGTAACGCAACGGCGCCCCAATATGGAGGAGGACGCTTCACCCATTTGGGTGTAGCGTTCGCTTCCATGAAAAAGCTCGTCCTCGCGGCCGCTTTTGTTGTGGCTGCCTGTGGTCAACCCGCTCCGCCTGCCGAACATGGCTATGGCGCCGAACCACAATTGCCTGATCCGCAATCCAGCATGCTGCCGACCGTGAACACCGCTGACGCGATCGGCTGGGCCCAAGGCGCAGCACCCGCTGCGCCCGAAGGTTTCACGGTCACGCGCTACGCGGAAAATCTCGATCACCCGCGCTGGCTTTATGTGCTGCCGAACGGCGATGTGCTCGTCGCCGAAAGCTCAACCAAGCCGCAAGAGGGTGGCGGGCTTATGGGCTGGATTCGAAACAGCATCCAGCGTGGCGCTGGCGCGCTCAGCGAAAGCGCTGATCGCATCACGCTTCTGAGCGACAGCGACGGCGACGGTGACGTCGATGCGCGCCACGTGTTTGCGGAAAATCTGAACCAGCCGTTCGGAATGGTTCTCGTCCGTGATTATCTCTACGTCGCCAACACTGATGCGCTGGTGCGTTTCCGGTACACGCCGAACTCCGTTCGCGCGCCGGGCCAACCGGAAACCGTTCTGCAGCTCCCGAACCACGCAGGCGATAACGGCCACTGGACCCGAAACCTCATCGCCAGCGCGGACGGCACGAAGATTTATGTCTCCGTCGGCAGCTCTTCCAACATCGCCGACTACGGCATGGAAGTAGAGGAAGGCCGCGCTGCGATTTGGGAATACGATATTGCGACCAACCAATCGCGCGTCTTCGCGTCAGGCCTGCGCAATCCGGTCGGTATGAGCTGGAACCCCACGTCGGGCGAACTCTGGGTTGCTGTCAATGAACGCGACATGCTCGGCGACAATCTCGTACCGGACTACATCACGCACGTTCAAGACGGCGCGTTTTATGGCTGGCCTTATTATTATTGGGGAGACCATCGCGACGAGCGCGTCGAAATCCCGGCCAATGTGCGACTGCAATCGCCAACCGTGCCGGATCTTGCACTCGGTGCGCACACTGCTTCGCTCGGTTTGCACTTCTACACCGGCACGGTGTTGCCGGAGCACTATCGAGGTGGGGCGTTCATCGGCCAGCACGGTTCATGGAATAGAAGCGAACTCGTCGGCTATCGCGTCGCGTACGTGCCGTTCGCCAATGGCCGCCCAAGCGGCGCGGTCGAGGACTTTCTGACTGGCTTCCTCACCGCCGACAACAAAGCGCAGGGCAGGCCAGTCGGCGTCACCACGGACCGCACTGGCGCGCTCCTTGTAGCAGATGATGTCGGCAACATCGTTTGGCGCGTAGCGCCGAACTAGTTGCGAGCCTCACAGCGCCAGACCAAGCGTTGCCGCGGCTCGCCCTGTGCGAACGGCGTTAGCGCTTCGTTGCGGCGCGCGACCGCTGCAGGATCGCCGTCACAACCACGGCCGACGCCACTCTCGGCAACGGCTTGGTTCGCGGCAGCGAAATCTGCTTCGTTTAGCGGATAGCGCTCGCGCCGGAACTCACCGGTGGACGGGTCGATCGTCAACACGTCCATGACGCGTGCCTCACCCAGTACGATCACGCGCCGGAAGCGAGGCGTGTCGTCTCCCAGCGGCGCATACAAAGTGCGTTCGTTTACGCAGAGCCGCCCAGACGCCGTAAAGCTCATGTCGGCGACGCCTTGCGCGCCGGCGCTGGCTTGGCGATCCAGCGTGCATGCAATTGATCCGCTGAAGTCGGGCGCGTCCGGAATTTCCGCCACCTGACTGCCTTGGGCGCGCAGCAACGCTACGCCTGCAGCAACAATGAGGATCGCGGCAATCGCGGCTCCGGCAACGATCGTCATCACACCGAGCCGTCGCCTCGGTTGCTCGAACGGCTCGGGATCGTGCGGCGTCTGTACGCGCACGTGGCCATTCGGATTGGCTTCGGCATGTGCGTGACGCCGACGGCTCAACACCACCGCGCCCAACACGCACACCGCCACGAACAGCGCCAGCGTGCCGCCGATCAGGATCACCACTGCGATCCGCGTCAGCCGGTCTGCGGTCTCTAGCTTAGAAGCCAGCTCTTCGTTCTGTGTCTGCAGGGCCGAGATTGTTTGCGCGCGCTCAGTCTCGATGCGCTCCGCGAACGAGAGGCAGCGTTCATCGCTTAAAGTCGGCGAGACGCCAGCCTCATCCAAGAACTCGAGCAATTGCCCAGCGCGCGTCGAAACTCCACGCGTCTCGCGCGTATCGGCGCCGGAGACGTGCCATGAATTGACGCCGATCACGCGGCCGCATTCATCCAGCAGCGGTCCGCCTGACGAGCCAGATGAAATCACCGCCTGGTGGTTGATTGAAGGAATGGGCTCGCCCGTCGGCGCGGTGTCGCGCAGTGACGAGATCTGACCAGATGTGCGCGATGCTGGAGCGGGGCGCAGCAAGTCAGCGCCCGTCGCGCCCTGGTAGTCGACATCCGGGTAGCCCAGCGCGACGACACCATCGCCCGCGTGCGGCTCAACTGTAGAAATCGTCAGCGCCGGCAGATCAGGCCCGCCGGTGAATTCCAAGAGCGCCAGTTCGGAGTTCGGCGAGTAGCGGATGATCCGTGCTGGGATCAGGCCTTCGCCCTCGGGCGGCACCACCGCCAGCTGAAACTCAGATCGTTGCCGCGCGGGCGCGACCACGTGCGCGTTGGTCACCACCAAATGCGGGGCAACCACAAAGCCCGAGCCGGAGCCATAGAGCATCCGGCCGTCGGCGTTTTCCACAATCACGACGACGCGCACGATTCCACGCTCGGACTCGTCGACGCTGGTCTGCGCCGCCGCCGGAACCGCCAGCGCCACAAACAGCGCTGCCGCCAAGAACCTTAACGCCTTGCCGACCAAGCTTTCCCCGCCCAGTTTCGTGGAAATTACCGCCCTAATAATCGGGCGCCGCAACGTTGCCCGCAAGCGCGCGGACCAGTCGGCGGCGTTATGTGTCTTTCAGAACAATCGCGGCGGAAATGGGAACCTTGAAGGTGTGGTTTCCCCTCCGAATGAGGCGCGCCAGTAGGGGTTACTCACAGTCTGTCGCCGAATACCTCATTGTTTCGTTCTGACTGCGAAATTGGCGCTTGGGGTTCGCCACTGCGGAGCGATGCGGTCCGCCCCTTGCATCCCGCGTTGCAATCACGGCAAGTCCAATCCGTCGGCGAACGGGGGCGGTCGGTCGGCATGAGCGCGAACCTTCACAGAAGGTCCCCGCGAGCGCGCCCCCAACGCCCTTATCTCGCCTTCGGGCGGGCATGTTCTCAAGATTGTTAAGACTGCCGCGTTAAGCCCGAGAAAGGGTCTGATTCGGCCGGTTAAGCGGCGAGGGTTGTCACAGAATGCTCGGCAATATGTTCGGTTTGGTAGCTCCTGATCTCGCGATCGACCTGGGCACTGCGAATACGCTGATCCACGTGAAGGGCCGCGGCATCGT
>JAPLOL010000001.1 GCA_026400735.1 Alphaproteobacteria bacterium
GACGCAGATCAGCAACCCCGATAGCGCGGCCCCCACCAGGAGCGTGAGAATCAAAGCAGAAAAATAGGTGAACACCGCGGAGTAGAGCGCCATGACCGCAAACACAGCCATGCCGGCAACACGGCCGTTCTCCCCCCCTCCGCTCCACAGCAATACCCCTAGGCTCGCCCATACCAGCGCAATGACTCCCGAGGTGATCACGTAGAAGGGGCGGACCTCGTTTGCTCCAGAAACCACCAAACGCGCCGTGCGCCGCCCAGCGATCTCAAGAGCGAAGGCCACGATCCCCCAAAGCATGACAACCGTCGTTGGATAGAGGTCCGACAGCGCGAGCATGCATGCGAATATGATGGGCAAGCGGAGCGCAGCGGTCCGCCGTTCAGCCAGAGCGTTTGCGAGAAGATCGTCTCGAACGCCGTTGTCCGCACCGCGAACAAACTCGCGGACTAAGCCAAAAATCTTGGCCAGTTCAGCCCGAACGTCAAATGAACCGAACGGACGGCCTCATGCACAACAACCAACCGCAAATTCGCCATTTGCGCCTTGACCACGTGACCCTACGCAGGAGTGCGTTGCCTTTGCATTAACCTTGATCTCCGTTCGCGCTACCGTCGGCCAGGCCAAGCCCGCCGGGTCTAGAACCCGCCAACGGCGAGCGAGAATGGCGTAAACCGCAGCCTGATCAGACAAATAGGCCAGCGTCGCGCTGATTGCCCTATCACACGAATGGATCAGCCGCTTAATTCCAGACACTGAATCGAGGGCCGTCTTTCACACCGTCATATTTGCCGCCGCCACGTTTGGCGGCGTATCAGGTTAACCAATGAAGTTTCTCGCGATTCTCGGCATGGGGTTCGACGATGGCGCAAGACCGGAACTATAGCCGCGAGAACACCGCGCGCCATGAGCCGCAAGCAAACCCCACCGCAACCCCCACCAAGGGGTCCATCGAGGCTCGACTGAGCGAACAACACATCCGAGCGATGTTCGACGCTATGGACGAAGGTGTGGTTCTTCAGGACGCGAGTAGTCGTATTCTTTCTTCGAACCCAAGCGCGGCGCGCCTTCTTGGCCTTACCGAAGAAGAATTGACCGGCCGAACCTCGCTTGATCCGAGGTGGCGCCTTGTAAGGGCAGACGGAACTGATCTGCCGCCCCGAGAGCAACCATCAATGCAGTGCCTTAGCACCGGCAAGCCAGTTCGGAACTTTGTGCTTGGCGTGGATATTCCCGGAGGCGCACGTCGGTGGTTGAAGATAAGCTCCGTTCCGATCTTCGAGGACCGGTTCACCCTGCCAGTCCAGACGGTCACAACCTTTAGCGACATCACCGAACTTAAGCAGCAGCAAATTCTCCTGGACAGCGCGCTATCCGACGCAAAGCAAGCCATGATTGCCAAGCAAGAGTTTCTTGCAAACATCAGCCACGAATTGCGCACGCCTCTTCATGGGATAATCGCAACGGCAACGGCACTTGGAAGGTCGGCTTTGGATTCGCGACAGCGGGAGCTAGTCGGCATCATAGATGATTCCGGCCAATCGCTTGACTCTCTCGTTTCGAACCTGCTCGACATGGCCAAGCTTGATGCGGGCCGACTGTCCATTCGGGAAAGCACTTTTGCTCTGGAGCGAGAGATACGATCCGTTGTGGGTTTGATGCAAAGCGCGGCCACCGAAAAGGGATTGGAACTACGCACGCAAATCGCCTTCAACAGGGACGCGCGGTTCGTCGGAGATGCTCTGCGGATACGGCAGATTCTCGTCAACTTAATCTCGAACGCGGTGAAGTTCACGGATACTGGGTCGGTCACCATCAGTGCGAACGTGATTGGTTCAACGACCGCCGGATCCCTCGATGAAGTCACGATTTCTGTCACGGATACCGGCATAGGGATTGCTCCCGATATGGTGGATCGCCTCTTTCAAAGATTTGAACAGGCGGATCGTTCGGCCACACGCCGTTACGGCGGATCGGGGTTGGGGTTGGCGATCTCCAAGGGGATCAGCGAACTTCTCGGAGGAAGAATCGAAGTCACCTCCAAGCTGGGTGAAGGCAGCACCTTCTCGCTCAAGATTTCGTTGAGACGTGCGGGGGTTGTCGCGGCGAGTGAAGCGGCGAACGAGACTGGGGCGCGGCCTAGTGGTGCCCAGCTGAGCGTCTTGGTGGCCGAAGATCACCCTGTGAATCGAAAGATTCTGGACGTCCTGCTTGAACCCATCGCACACAAGGTTGTTTCTGTTGCAGACGGCGAAGAGGCGCTCAAGGTGCTGAGCAGCGAGCGGTTTGAATTGGCCATCCTCGATGTTCAGATGCCGAAGATGGATGGCATCTCACTGGCGAAAGCGGTGCGACGGTCGGAGGCTTCGCAGGGCTCGGTTGCTCTGCCCATCATCATTCTGTCAGCGAGCGATTCCGAGCAGAACCGGAACGCGGTGGCACAGCTTGGGCGAGCTTCCTTTTTGGCAAAGCCGCTTCGCACTCAAGCGCTCTACGATTGCATTGAAGAGCTCTTGTCCGGCTGACTTGCATGAATTGGCGCGACCGATTGGCTCTTCCTAAACGCTGCATAGTCCGGTTCTGAATGACCGGAACGGGCCAATCACTGCCCGCCCGACATAGCGTTACGAGCGACTGGGTGCGGGCCTCAACTTGCCAGTCGCGAGATATCGCAAATAATCCTAGGCTCTCATGAAAGGGGGCTCCTGAATGTCGCGCCAGTGCGCCGCATGCCAATATTGGGATGTTGCCGGCTTGGACGGCGCGCTCAACGCAGGGACGAGTTATGCGCGCGTCGGCCAAGCTACGGGGCTGACCAAGCGCCAGATCGAACTTCACGCTAAGCACAAAGGTGCTTCACGACGCGGTTGGGCATTTGTGGCGGGCTCGTGCGTGGCTTGCGGCCAGCCTGTCGACGAAAAGACCGCCTACCGCGTCCAGGATAAACTTAAGGACGGCTCGGCGGCCACCGCATTCGCGCATCGTTATCCTACTTGCGTAGCGCCTGCTGATGCCAAGCTGGCGACACGGGCCTTTGAAAATCAATTCGTCGAGGGACGGGGGCGCAGCCCGAGGTCTGAGTGGCAAGAAATCAGCGATAAGCGTCATCGCGAGATCGAACTGGGCGAGCGCACACCAAGTAAGGGCGGCTTCACCATCACTTCCGCGCGCGATGATGAACGCCAGCCGAAGGACGTCGACGGCCACGAAGGGCTCTTGGACGACGGCGAGAGGATGGACAAAGTGCTTGCCTATTGCCGGGAAACCCAAGGCCCGCTTTGGGCTGCGGACCTAACAGACACTCGCGAAAAAATGTTGAGCGAGGCCGCACGCAAGAGCCCCGAGCAGATGGCATTGACTTTAGAGGCGACAGCGCAGCCCCGAAAACGAACGCGCCGACCCAAACCGCGATAGACCGCATAGCCCCGAACCTCGCTTGACGCTTGGCACAAACAGCGTCACGTTTAGGCAGCTTTGAGATTTGCGCCCGCCCGCCAGACATTGTCCGGCGGGTTTTTTCTTACCAGAAGCACGTGGCGCAGTTCACTTAGGCTGAATAACGGACATCGAAAACTCGCGCGGCACCCAGCGCGCGTGCTCGGCTGACATTCGCGCGGCCAATCCAAAAATCGCGAACACCCCTGCCCGCCCGGCCCTCGCCGCGGCGGGTTTTTTCATTGAGGAACCCATGAAATCAGAACCCGCAATCGCGGTGCCGGACGGCATCGACGCCGATCCTATCCTTCGGACCAGTGAGGCGGCGAGCTATCTACGCGTTACGCCACGCTATTTGGAAAAGCTGCGCACCCTCGGTGGTGGGCCCGTTTTCCTACGACTTGGTGCGGCCGCGATCCGATACCGAAAATCGGCACTCGATCAATGGTGCGAACAGCGCGCCCGCGTCAGCACCAGCGACCAAGGGGCCTGAGCAATGACTAGAAACGCGAAACCAGCGCCGCGCGGTGCGGCGGGTCCAATGAGGCCGGCGTCATGTACGCAAGCGGCGCAGTACGCCGAGATGCGCAGCAGATTTGCCGGTCGCACATTCATCCTTCGCTACGATGCCAATGATCCAGATTGGCGCATGCGCACGCTGGCCGAGTTCAGTCCCCTCAGCGACGAAGCGTTCGCCCTACGCGCCGCGCCTCGCACGACGGCCGAGCGTGCCGCGTTCAATGCGTGGGCCGAAGCGGAGATGCAGCGCATCTGGGAGGGCGCCCCATGAGCGCCCCCACTGTGATCGATTGCATCTCAGCGCGCGTTGCGCCGATGCGCCAGGCGCCAACGCAAGAGCCGTTGCCGCTGATTCCGCCGACAATTGCCGCGCCAGACTATCCCCTTGACGCACTCGGCGACGTCCTCGGCGACGCCGCGCGCGCCATTGCCGCGATTGTCCAATGTCCGCCCGCGCTGGCGGCGCAAAGCGTGCTGGCGGCAGCATCGCTCGCGGCGCAAGGCCACGCCGACGTCATGCACCCGATGGGCAAAGCGATTCCTATTTCGCTCATGCTTGTGACCGTGGCGGAATCTGGAGAGCGCAAATCAACGGCCGACGCACTGGCGCTTGAAGGCATCGAAGAAGCAGCACGCGATGCGGAGCATTGCTACAAGATCGCTTACTCGAGTTGGCTAAATGCCCGCGACGCGAACGATGCGGCGCGGGCTGCGGCAAAGAAAAAAGGCAAGGACCGCGACGCGATACGGGATGCGCTGGACGCCATCGGCGCCGACCCGCCCGCGCCACTGCATCCGCGCCGCGTCGTATCAGATCCCAATTATGAAGGCCTGCTCAGGCACATGCAGACCGCTCACGGGTCGCTTGGTTGGTTCAACAATGAGGCGGGACAAAGCGTCGGAGGAACGGCGCTGCATGACGATAACAAACTCAAATTCGGCGCCGGGCTCTCAAAACTATGGGACGGGCAGGCGGTTGATCGCGTGCGGGCCGGCGACGGCGTGCATGTATTGCGCGGACGGCGGCTGACGACGCACCTCATGTTGCAACCGGGCGTCGCGCATATTCTGCTAAGCGACCCGCTATTGCGTGCGCAAGGTCTGTTTTCGCGCACGCTGACTTGCGAACCGGTTTCCACCATAGGCCAGCGTCCTTTCCGTGCGCCGCTCGAAGCCAATCGCGTGATACTTGCGCGCTATCATGTGCGCATCGGCGAACTGATCGAAATGGAATGCGCACACGCCGATGCGCCAAACGAGTTGACGCCGCTAGCACTCGAACTGAGCGCCGACGCCTTGAACGTTTGGACAGCGTTTCACGACGCCGTGGAGGCAACGCTTGCCGTCGGCGGAAAACTGGAAGGACTGAGAGGATTCGGCGCGAAGCTCGCCGAAAACGTGCTGCGCATAGCGGGCGTCATAGCAGTCGTCGAGAGAGCGGAGACCATAGACGAAGAGTACATGCGCCGCGCGGTCAAGCTCGGCGACTATTACGCGGGTGAAGCGGTGCGCGGCGCCGAGCGTGCGGCCATCGGTGCCGACATGGCGCTTGCGGAGAAGGCGCGGCTTTGGTTGACCGATGCGACTCGCTGGGAAGCGTCCACCGTGACGCTCCGCCAGTTTATGCAGAGCGCGCCCAACCGCGCGCGCCGCCCCAAGGCCAAGGCCGAAACCATAATAGCCATATTGGTTGAGCACGGTTGGCTCACGCCAAACGGCGACGGCGATAGCTACACAATCGAGGGCCGCGACGCATGAGCTACTTTTTCCCGATCACGGCCGAATTGGTTGCGGGCACCCGCAAAGAAAAGAACAAAAACCGCCCCCTTGCTACATCTGCTACGCTGCTACAGCGCAACGCGACCCGAACGCGGGCGAACCCGAGGCGTAGCAACGTCGCAAGCGTAGCAACCTCTCCGGTTCTCAATTTCGACTGGCGCGAGCTGTTCGAGGAGCGCGCCGCGATCCGCGAGCATGACGGCGGCTTGTCGCGCGCCGATGCGGAGGCTGGCGCACTGTTCGATCTGGCGCAACGATGGCGGGCAATGCATCCACTGCCCGCTTCATTGGGCGCTACATGCGTCCACTGCGGCGAACCCGAACCCTGTACGCCCATGTTGGCGCGCGGCGGGCATGCTTGGCTCCACAGAGCGTGCTGGGCGCCAATGGACAATGCGAGACGCCTGCAAGCGGAAGCAGCGATACGAGCATTGCTGGAGATCGCCTGATGGACAAAAAGCGAAAGCAACCGCGCGCGAAGCAAGCAGTCGTCCAGGCCCCCGAGGCGCCCGAGTTTGTGGCGAACCGAAGTTTTCCGATCATACAGGACGCCACCGACACGCGCGCCGTCACAGCTCGCAAACTAGTGGCCCAAGTCATTGCTCCTGAAGCGGCCGCGACCCGCGTGCTGCGAGCAAGTGAGGCCAATTCGGCTTTTGGCGACGTTCTCGATTCGGCTGGCTCACTCGAGGAATTGAGACGCATCGGCGAGCGGGTGATCGCGGGCGACCTCTCGCGGCCGGAATCTATGCTGGTCAATCAGGCTGTGGGGCTCGAAACCTTGTCAGCACGCCTCATCGAACGCGGCATGGCGCAAACAGGCTTGCCGCAGTTCGAGGCGTTCATGCGCTTGGGACTTAAGGCGCAGGCGCAAAGCAGGCTTGCCATCGAAGCACTCGGCACGCTCAAGCATGGGCCCACAGTGATTGCGAAACAGGCCAATCTATCGGGCGGCGGGCCGATGCAGGTGAACAACGGACACCCGCGCGCGCACAATTCTGAAAAAACGCCAAACGGACTATTGAACCATGAGCAAGGGATGGACGCCGGAGAGGCGCGCGGCGCAGACGAAAGCGATCCGACGCTGGCGGCCGTGGGAAAAATCGAGCGGACCTAAAAGCGCTGAAGGCAAGAGCCAATGCGCCAGGAATGCGTTTAAGGGTGGAGAGCGTGCGATGTTGCGCGAAATCGCGCGGGCGCTACGAGAACAGCGGCGCGCGGTGTCGCATATCCACACGGAATCTCGTAGCCAGCGCTCGTCGCACTCCTGAAGGCGTCATCCGTTGTCTGCTACCCCGGTGCCACCTGTTGATCTACCAGCGGACGCCGCCAAATGCGCCAAAGCTGTCCGAGAACGCACAGAAGCCATACGCCAAACCCGAACCAAAGCCAGGGCTGCGTGCGACTCAGAGCGTCGCGCTCAAGCCGTTGCTGCACACGCCACCCGTCTTGGAGTGAGGTTCTAAGAACGTCGTCGCGAATGACTCCGACAGAAGGGCACGATGACGCCGAGCCGTTCGGATCAGGCTCTCGCTGAGCAGTTACACTCTGAGTTCGACGGTTGATATTGACAGTGTAACGGGTGCAACCATCCGCGTTCGAATATGTGATCGAATCCGCAGTCCATTGATCTATCGAGAATGTATCAACGCGGTTGACTAGTAGCCTCATGTTGCCGCCACCACGAAAAATCTCGGCGGAGGATTCGATGCAGAGAGCGATCTCGCGCCGGCAGCTGATCGCCGCCTCGTTCTGCGGACTTCCGATCTCGTTGTTCTCCATAACCCAAGTCCCTTGGGCGTAGGCGTATCCATCGTCCCAACTGTGGTCGGAGACGCCCCGAGTGCTTGCGATTGTGACAGGAGGGTACTGGCCTACCAAGTAGGCAATCCCAAAAACCAAACCGATTGGCACGGTCATCCAGAGCACAATAAGCAAGAGCGAGAGAGCTAGCCTTCGCAAGACGTTCTTCATTGGTCGCCGCTCCGAAGGCTTGCGCGCGCTGCGTGCGTCCAAGCACCCGCCTGACTATCTGCACGGAAAAGACTGCATCATGGCGCGGCCAACGCCGATCGCCGCTCGATCATTCCAAGCCTCGGGATGAGCGTTAGCCCAATTTAGAAAAACTTGTATCTCCTGCCCAATGGTCAAATTGCTGGGTGCGCAGAAGAGCGGCGCGGTTTGGGTCGTTATTGCCTGCAATTGCACACCGGTCACAACGCCCACAATGAAAGAGGGACACGTCGCAGTGCGAAGACCATCGTCAGATTCAAGAATGCGACCCGCAAGAACGCGTTCGTGAACCACGCAATTGTACCTAAGCTCCGACACGTAATCGACACTCATAGGGCTATCGAGATTTTGCCCAAAGGCGTTCGCCGGTAGAAAGAACAAGGCCGCCGCCAAGAGAAATGTTCGCACCGCTTTCGCCTCCCTACCCGTCAGGCCAGACTTCGAAGTCTTAGAGGATCTTCAAGTGCGTCAAGCCCGCTCGGGCCGAAGACAGTCGCGGGGGCGGTGGTGCGGCTGAGCGGAGCCAGTGATCCCCCACAACAGATCGGGCGAAGTGCCGCTTGCAAGGCCGTCCGTGCAGACAGCCGAAATCGGTTCGCGTTGTATCGTCCATGTATCGTGAGGTGAGGAGCGGCCGAGGCTGACCCGGCTAACTTATTGAAAAGATGGCGCGCCCTAAGAGATTCGAACTCCTGACCCCCAGATTCGTAGTCTGGTGCTCTATCCAGCTGAGCTAAGGGCGCGCGAAGGCGGGGTGCATAGCGCCCGTCCGGGGCGCTGGCAAGGCGGCTAAGGGTTAAAGCGCCAGAATTGCCCCCGGAGTCGGCGCGCCGGCGACCTACTTCTTACCCTGCGGGTAGATCGTTTCGCCGCGTTTCAGCATGGCGACGAAAGTCTCGATCTTTTTGGCGCGGCCAGCGGGGGTCTTCATGTTGTGGACGCGGAAGGCGAGCGCGAACCGGTTTTGAGCGCTCAAGCTCTTCAGCATGGCGCGCGCCTTTGGTTCTGCGTCGATAGCCGTTTGGAGATCGGGCGGGATCTTCATGTCCTTGCCGCTGGCATAGGCGCGCTTCCAGCGGCCGTCGGCTTTAGCGGCTTCGACCTCGCGCAGCCCGTGCTCGGTCATGCGCTCTTCGCGGATGAGACGGGCGACATTGTCGACGTTGATCTTGCTCCAGATGCTCTTCTTGGTGCGCGGCGTGTAGCGCTGGAGAAAGCTATGCTCGTCGTGCGACTTGCGCACCGCATCGATCCAGCCCCAGCAAAGCACGACGTCGATCGCTTCCTTCGGTGTGATGGTTTTCAGCCCCGAACCAGCTTTGTGGATCTTGATCCAAAGCTCGTCTTGCTTGTCGTGATTTTTGCCGAGCCATTTGTAGAAGGAATCGGCGTCCTTGAAGGTGCGGACTTTCGCAGGATCGACGATGATCGGCGCCATCCGCGTCAGCTCGCATCGCGCCATGCGCGGTGTACGCCAACACTTTGCGCAGAATAAACGCCGCGAGCCACGGCGCGAGTAAGGCAGTCGGCAGCGAGCGCACCGATGCGGGCGATGCTAAGCGCGCGTGGTTCTGGCATTTCGCGCGCGGCGGTTGAAAGCGTGAAGACGACGTCGCCGTCGAACGGGGCGAAGACGGGGCGAATGGCGCGCGCGAGACCGGCGCTCGCCATTTGTGAAATACGCTTGGCTTCAGCCGGCGTGAGCGCGGCGTCGGTGGCGACACAGGCGATGGTGGTGTTGGCGCGCGGTTGCGGATTGAATTTGGCGCCGCCCCAATCTTCTGCGTCGAAGCTTTGCGCGGCAGGCGTGACGGCGCCGAACTCGCCGTCGATCTCGAACGCGTGCGCCCAGAAGGCGCGCTGGTTCGGCAATGTGGTGGAGCCCCAGCTGTTCACACACACGAGCGCGGCGACGGTGATGCCATCTTGCGAGACGATGCTCGCGCTGCCCTGTCCGCCCTTCAGCGCGCCAGCTACCGCGCCCAAGCCGGCGCCTACGTTGCCGAGCGGCGTCGTTTTGCTGCGCGCAGCGTAGGCGCGGCGGCCCAGTGCGTTGTAGGGCGGTGCGTCGTTCCAGGTTTTGGCGCCGCCATTCGCTAGATCGTAGAGGATCGCGGCGGGGATCACCGGCGAGCGCGGCACGCCGGGTAAATCGATGAGCCCGAAGCCGCGGCCTTCCGCACCCATCGCCGCCGCTACACCATCCGCAGCGGCAAGCCCGTAGACAGAGCCGCCGCTCAACACGAGCGCGTCGACTGCATCGACCAGATTTTCCGGCGCCAGCGCATCGGTCTCGCGCGTCCCCGGCCCTCCACCGCGCACATCGACCGCACATACCGCACGCACGTCCGGAACGATCACCGTCACGCCCGTCAACGCGTTCTCGTCCTCGGCGCAGCCTATGGACAAACCGGCCACATCACTCAATGAATTGCTCGGGCCGGGACGCGCCATGGGCGTGCTCTTTCGCGTTAGAATCACGCACTCGTAGGAAGCGTCCTGATGTTTGACAAGCAATCGTTGAAGCGCATCGCGTCACCCTTTTTTGCGCTGGTTCTGGTTGCATGCGCATCAGGTTCGATACCCGGCGCACCGCAGCAGAGCACGCCGCGCGGTGAAGCCATGGCGGCGGCGGCGAACCCGCACGCGGTGGACGCGGCGATTGAAATCTTGAACGCTGGCGGCAGCGCCGTTGATGCGGCGATCGCTGCGGAATTGGTGCTTGGTTTGGTGGAGCCGCAATCGTCCGGACTCGGCGGAGGCGGCTTCATGCTCTTCTACGACGCCGCCAGCGAACGCATCGGCGGTTATGATGGCCGCGAACTCGCGCCAGCCGGCGCACGTCCTGACATGTTCCTCGATGCGCGCGGACGGCCAATGCCGTTTCTTGACGCCCAAGCGAGTGGGCGCTCGATCGGCACGCCGTTGCTGATCTCAATGATGAAGTTGGCGCATGAGGATCACGGCCGGCTGCCCTGGGCGCGCTTGTTTGAGCCAGCGATCCGGCTTGCCGAAAGCGGCTTCGAGATTTCGCCACGTCTGGCCGGTTTCATCGCGGTGGCCGGCGAGCGCATGCGCTTGCGCGCTGACTTCGAAGCGCGCGCATACTTCTTCGATCGCCGCGGCAATCCGCTTCCGGTCGGCGCTTTGCTACGCAACCCAGCCTATGCCGCGACGTTGCGCGCTATCGCCGAGCAAGGGCCGCGAGCAATGAGCGAAGGCCCGATCGCGGAAGCGATCGTGGCGGCTGCGCGCCGCAACCCACGCGCGGGCACGCTGACACTAGACGA
Organism: Alphaproteobacteria bacterium; assembly: GCA_026400735.1. Taxonomy (GTDB): domain Bacteria; phylum Pseudomonadota; class Alphaproteobacteria; order Caulobacterales; family Aquidulcibacteraceae; genus Vitreimonas. The sequence continues at coordinate 11,034 of JAPLOL010000001.1, forward strand.
TTTGCACAACGCCCAAGCACGCCGGTTTGAGCCGGTGTGCGGCGCCTACCGCGTCTACCGCGTGTGCTCCACCAATGCGCCTGCGTCCGGCAATGCGATGATCGCGATCTTGGGTATGTACGAGCGTGCGCGTCCCCATCCTGAAGGCGCGCAAAGCGCCGACGATTGGTCCGCGTTCTTGTGGGCTAGCCGCCTCGCCTATGCCGACCGCGACTATTACATGGCCGACGACACTGTCGTGCCGGTGCCGACAACTGAACTGATCGCGCCGGAATATCTCGACGCTCGCGCTCAATTGATCGACGTGGCGCACGCGCCCACACAAGTGAATCCCGGCATTCCGCCCGGCACCGGCAATCTCTTCGAGAGCTGGGGCCGCGCCGTTAGCAACGACAACGGCACGACCCATATCGCGATCGTCGATGCGTGGGGCAATGCGGTCTCGATGACAGCGACGGTCGAAAGCGTGTTCGGCTCACAGCGTATGACCAATGGCTTCTTGCTCAATAACCAGCTCACCGATTTTGCTTTCGAGCCGAATCTCAATGGCCGGCCAGTGGCGAACTCGGTCGCGCCGGGCAAACGGCCGCGCTCGTCGATGACGCCGACCATCGTGCTCGACCGCAACGGCGATCTGCAATTGGTGATCGGATCGCCGGGCGGCTCGTCCATCGTGGGTTACACAGCGCGCACGACGATCGGCATTCTGGATTGGAATTTGCCGGTGCAAGAGGCGATCAATTACGGCAACGCCACAGCGCGCACCGCCGACATCGCCACGGAAATCACGCGCTTGCCCCCCGGCATCGCCGACGCTCTGACGGCGCGTGGTTGGAATTTGCAACAGACATCACTTGGCGAAGTCAGCGGCCTGCACGCCATACGTGTGCGCGCCAACGGCACGCTCGAAGGCGGCGCCGATCCGCGCCGCGAAGGCGTTGTCCGCAGCATCGCTCCAGCGGCAGCGCCTAGTCCAAGCCGAGCGTCGCGCTGATTTGACTGCGCACGTCGCTCGGCGCGGCGTCGAGGCTTTGAATCATGCGGCGCATTTGTGAGGCATTTGCGTTTTCCACGACCACAAGGCTGTCGTGTTCATTGGGTTCGTCGCCCTCTTCGTCAGGCGGACAGCTGTCAAGATCTACGCGCGAGCCGCGTGCTGACACAGTGACAACGCTCACGTCTTGCGCGTGACGGCGTGCGCTTAAACTTGCGGCCACCGCGCGAGCGTCCGGCAACACATGCACATCGCCGCAACCGCGCACTTCCACAGCGGAAGCGGCGTTTCCACCCGTGAAGACGTAAGTCTGAGGACCGCCGCCGTGCGGTTCGAATATGTAGAGATCATAGCGCGTCTGCGATTGCGCCGTGCCGGAGCACGCAGCCAAAACCACAATGGCGAAGAGCACTGTACGCATGATCGTCTCCCTCTGCCGAAGAGGCTAGTCGATGCATGTTTCGGCGATGTTTCAGCCCGCAGGCAACGTGATGCGGAAGGTTGTGCCTTCAGCGCCGGTGCGGGTGAGTTCGAGTTCGCCGCCCATAGAGCGCGTCAGTTCGCGCGCGATCGCAAGGCCGAGACCAGTGCCGCCAGCTTCCGGCGCCGCGGAAACCCAGGGTTCAAACAGGCGATCGCGCAGATTGTCACGAACGCCCGGTCCGTGATCGATGACATCAATCTCGCACCGCCCCTCAGATCGCACAGCGCGCACCAACAGCTCTTTATCGCGTCGTGTGTGTTCTTTCATCGCTTGCGCTGCGTTGCGGATGAGGTTGCCCAAGATGCGATGCAAGTGATCGGGGTCAGCGACACAAGCGAGACCACGCTCGATGTCGGCCTTGTACTCAACGCCGGCAAAACCAATCAGAGATTCTGCGGCCGCTTCCTCCGCAGCTTCCGCGACATCCACTTTCGCCAACACCGGCGGGTCTTCATCGGCGCGACCATATTTTAGCGTCGAAGCGGCAAGGCCGGCGGCGCGATCAATCGTGCGTTCTAGGCGCGGCGCGAGTTGGCGCACAGCTGGATCTTCCGACTGCGCGAGGCGGTCCGCCACCAATTGCGCGGTTGAAAGCATGTTGCGCAGGTCGTGACCAATGCGCGCGACAGCCGCGCCAAGCGCGGCGAGGCGCTCGTTCTGGCGTAACGAATTACGCACCTGCTCGGCCATGTCGGCTGCCGCGCGCTGAGCCCGACCGATCTCGTCACTGCGTTGGCTGCGCGGAAACGCAATGGAGACGTCTTCCGGTTTGTCGCGAAATTGCTCGATAGCTTGAGTGAGATCGCTCATCGGCCTCACAAACGCAGCGCTCAGCGCAAAGTAGATGAGCGTGCCCGCGGCGATGAGAATGAGCATCGACACGCGCGCGAAGCGAGTCGCGAACCGGTTCACCGCTTCCTTGAGCGGCCTTTCCGTCAGCACGACCTCGACGAACTCACCACTCTCGAACCGCGGACGCGACAGCACGCGCAACACGCGCCCAGGCGGCGCGAGGAACGTGTCGACGGCCCAGCGGAAACGCTGCCAGCCGCTTGCGCGCATATAATCGTAGAGCACCAAGCGTTCGTTGTTCGGCGCGTCAGGCGCTTCCATGATCAGAACGCGCTCGCCCTCGCGCTGAATCGCCACGCGCTGCACGCCAGAGTTTATGAGATCGTATTCGAGCGGCTGCGTGACCGTGTCGTCGTCAGGCGTGACCTCGAGCGCCAACGCCGCGATCTGCGCGAGGTTGATGCGCTCGCGCAGCCAGCTCTCGTGGAAACCGGCCAGCGCCGGAGCAAAGACGAAGATCTCGCCGGCGATAACCGCGACCGCCGTCAAGCCCAGCAGCCGGCCAGCGAGGCTGTCGACGAATTCTCGAACGCGCCGCCAAGGGCCGCTATCGCGCGCGGAATCGTCAGGGAGGCTCATTCGAGCAATGCCGTACCGCAAACTCCGGGTTTTTGTCAGGCGCGGGGTCCGTTTCGGAACCGAACCACGAATTCATGGGGCGCTCCGCCCCTCCGGGCGTAGCCTGTGGAGATCGCGGGCACGGGGAACTCCAGGCCGCAGGCGACTGAGAGACGCTTCAGCGCTCCCGCCTCACAGAGGAGGAGCTGACCTATGCGATCGCACTTCAGACCCCCGCGGAGCCGCTATTTCCTGTTTCTGGGCTCGCTTTGGGCCGTTGCGATCGTGTTTCTGATAGCCAGGGCATTTGTCCCGGCTTGATCGCCTTGACGCTCAACAGGGGCTGGGGTAATCCCCGCCCCTTCATTTTCCGGCCCAGCGCGGGCCCTATAAGTATTGAGGCGTCGTCGTGAGCACCAAGCGGACCTACCAGCCCAGCCGGCTCGTTCGTAAGCGCCGCCACGGCTTCCGTGCCCGTATGGCGACCAAGGGCGGCCAAAAGGTGCTTTCGCGCCGCCGCGCCAAGGGCCGCAAGAAGCTCTCGGCCTAATCGCCGCTGCCGGGCTAGAAGTCCGGCCTAATGACCTCCGGTCCACCCCTGCAACGCCTAACCAAACGCGCGCAATTTTTGTTTGTGCGTGCGGGTTTCCGTGCTTCGCGGGGGGGCGTGCTGGTTGAAGCGCGCCGCCGCGAGGCGGCTGGCGCAATCGGCGTTGGTTTCACGGCATCCAAGAAGGTTGGCGGCGCCGTGGAGCGCAACCGCGCAAAGCGTCGCCTACGCGAGGCCGCTCGTCGCCTTCTGCCCGAACATGGCATTGCCGGCGTCGACTACGTCTTGGTGGCGCGTCAACAGACCCCATCTGCGCCATGGCTTGCTTTGCTTGACGATCTTGGAAACGCGCTGATAAGGCTCCGCGCCGACTTGGAAGCCCCTGGCGGGCCGGCGAAACGCGCCAAAGCTCCCGCAAAATCAACCGAAAGCGACTGAACTCCGATGCAGAATCCAGGCGGCGGCATGAGTCCGACCGAGACTCGCAACGTCATCATCGCCATCGTGCTTTCGATCGCGATTTTTGCGGGCTTCGAGTTCTTCTATAACGGCCCTGCGCGTGAACGCGCGCTTGAGCAGCAACGCGCGCAAGTCGCGCTGCAAGAAGCGCAGCAACGCGAACAACAAGCCACGACCACGCCGGGCGAGACCACTGACGGCGCGACCGCACCGGTCGCAACCGCCTCAGGCCCCGTCGCGCGTACAGACGCGCTTGGCGCGCCTTCTGGCCGTGTGGCGATCGACACTGGCGAAGTCGACGGCTCAATCTCCCTGCAGGGCGCGCGGATCGACGATCTCAGCTTGCGTCAATATCGCGAGACGATGGATCCCAACAGCGCGGAGATCACGCTGCTGTCGCCGATCAACACGCAATATGGCCACGACGCATTCTTCGGCTGGGAATCACAAAACGGCGAAGCAACTTCAGCACTCTCAGATGCGCGCAGTCAGTGGACAGCGGCTGAAGGCTCACGCCTGACGCCCACCACGCCAGTCACCCTGACCTTCGACGCAGGCGACGGCCGCACAATTGAACGCACGATTTCGATCGATGAGCATTTCATGTTCACGATCAGAGACGTCGTGCACAACGGAACTGCCGCGCCGATCAGCGTGCGCCCGTTCGGAACCGTGCGCCGCGACGGCTTGCCTGAACACTACAAGCCTCTGCCGATTGTCCACCAAGGTTTCATCGGCGCCGTCGGTCCAAACACCCCCAGACGCCAGGACAGCTTCAGCGCCGCCGACAAACATGCGCGCAATCGCGTCCGCGGCGAGGTTGGCGAAGACCAGCGGCTACGCGATTTCACTTCGCAGGGCGGTTGGATCGGCATTACCGACCACTATTGGTTGGCCGCGATCGTTCCCGATCAAGCGGAGCGCATCTCGGGCTATTATGATGCGCGCACGCAGGACGGCCGAAACGATTATCTCGCGTCCTATCGTGGGCAGTGGCGCGAGGTGCCAGCAGGCGGCGAGATCACGTACACCCAACGATTGTTCGCGGGCGCGAAGCTCTACGAACTCCTGAATGACTACCAGCGCGGCAACCCGGAACGTAACGAAGCGGCGATCCCGCGCTTCGACAACGCGATTGACTGGGGCAACTTCTTCTTTCTGACCCGCCCGTTCTTCGCGATGCTGCACTGGTTCGGACAATTGTTCGCCGGCTGGGGCATCACCTTCAACTTCGCCATGGCAATTCTGGCGTCGACCGTCGTCATCAAGTTGCTGATGTTCCCGCTCGTCTATCAGTCATTCAAATCGATGGCGAAGATGCGCGGCCTGCAGCCGAAAATGAAAGAAATTCAGGAGCGCTACGCGGCTGACAAGCAGCGCCAACAGCAAGAAACGCTGAAGCTCTATCAGACTGAAAAGATCAATCCGGTTGCCGGCTGCGTGCCGATCCTGATGCAGATCCCCGTCTTCTTCGCACTCTACAAAACGCTGACCGTGACGATCGAAATGCGTCACGCGCCGTTCGTGGGCTGGATCCACGATCTCTCGGCGCGCGATCCGACCTCGATCTTCAATCTGTTCGGCCTGCTGCCGTACGACGTATCAGGACTCTTCGCTGGTGCGTTGGTGATTGGCGTTTGGCCGATCCTCTACGGCGTCTCGATGCTGGCGCTGCAGGCGCTTTCGCCGCCGCCGACAGATCCGATGCAGGCGCAGATATTCCGCTTCTTGCCGGTGCTGTTCGCGGTGATGTTCGCAGCATTCCCAGCGGGCCTGGTGATGTACTGGACCTGGTCGAACTCGCTCTCGATCCTGCAGCAATACGTGATCATGCGCAGGCAAGGCGTAGAAACACAGCTCGATAAGTTCATCGCTAAACGGTTCAAACCCGCTGCCGCTGAATAGCGCGCTCATTGGAGGCGCGTGCGATAGTGTCAGATCAAGAAGAAGCAGAACGCATCGAAGCCGGCCGCCTGCTCTTCGCTGGGCCGATCGACTTTGAGCGCGGCGTGCCGAGCATGGAATTCTTGCCGGAAGCCGGTGTGCCGGAGATCGCGTTCGCGGGGCGCTCCAATGTCGGCAAGTCATCGCTGATCAACGCGCTGACCGGCCGCTTGAAACTCGCGCGCGCCTCGACCGAACCTGGCCGCACGCGCGATCTCAATTTCTTTCGCGTTGGTGATGTCCTGCGTCTCGTCGACTTGCCGGGCTACGGCTACGCCAAGGCGCCAAAGAACGAGATTGGCCGTTGGACGACGCTGACGCGCGATTATCTACGCGGGCGCACGAGCCTGAAGCGCGTGATCCTGCTGATCGACGGCCGCCACGGCCTGAAGCCGGATGACAAGGATGTCATGGACGCGCTCGACAAGGCGGCGGTCACCTATCAGCTCGTGCTCACCAAAGCCGACAAGGTGAAGCCGACTGAAATCGCAGCGACTGCACAGGCCACCGCAGCCGCCATTGCTAAGCGCCCAGCGGCGCATCCTGAAATTATCGCCACCTCCGCCGAAACAGGCCTGGGGATTGAGCTTCTACGGGCTGAAATCGCCGCCTTGGCGTGAGCGGCGATACCGCTTAGGAACCGCGCGTGAGCAAGCTTCCCCCGAAAGACCGCATGGCGGCGCTGGAAGAAGGTTTGACCGCGGCAAAGACGCTCGCGGAAGCCCTTCCGTACATCCAGATCTACGACCGCGAGATCGTGTTGGTGAAATATGGCGGCCACGCCATGGGCGATACTGAAACCGCCCGCAAATTCGCCGCAGACGTCGTCCTTTTGAAGCTGGTGGGCTTGCATCCTGTCGTCGTTCACGGCGGCGGGCCGCAGATCAGCCGCATGCTCGACCGGGCAGGCGTGAAATCGCAATTCGTCGACGGGCTGCGCGTGACCGACGCCGAGACAATGGAAGTCGCGGAGATGGTGCTGTCGGGCAGCGTCAACAAAGAGCTCGCGCATTTGATTACGGCGGCGGGCCGTGAAGCGGACGTGCGCGGCGTTGGCTTGTCGGGCAAA
>JAPLOL010000166.1 GCA_026400735.1 Alphaproteobacteria bacterium
ACGAAATCCTCGTCCTTCATCGACATGCCGGCGCGGCCTTTGCCGCCGCGGCGCTGCGTGCGGTACGCGGCAAGCGGCGTGCGCTTCACGTAGCCGCCGTGTGTGACGGTCACGACCATCTCTTCGCGCGGGATCAGAGCTTCGTCGTCGATGTCGCCTTCGGATTCCGAGAACGCCGTACGGCGCGGAATGCCGAAAGCGGCCTTCACGTCGGTCAGTTCGCCGCGAATGATCTCGAGGATGCGTTCGCGCGAGCCGAGGATCGAAAGCAATTCCTTGATCTCTTCGGCGATCTCGTTTGCCGCCTTCGCGATATCATCGCGGCCAAGGCCGGTAAGACGCGAGAGCGTCAGCGCCAGAATAGCGCGCGCTTGCTCATCCGAGAGCCGAACCTTGTCGCCATCGGTGACCACAGTACGCGGGTCCGCGATCAGCGAGATCAGCGGCATCATATCGCCAGCTGACCAATCGCGCGCCAACAAGCGCTCGCGCGCCACGCCCGGATCGGGGCTTTCGCGGATGAGCTTGATCACGTCGTCGATATTCGCGACCGCAATCGCCAAACCAACCGTTTCGTGACCACGCTTGCGCGCCTTCGCCAAACGGAACTTCGTCCGGCGCGTGACCACCTGTTCGCGGAACGAGAGGAATATCTGCAGGATCTTCTGCAGGCCCATCTGCTCAGGCTTGCCCTGGTTTAGCGCCAGCATGTTCACGCCGAACGACGTCTGCAGCTGCGAGTAACGATAGAGCTGGTTCAGAACCACGTCCGGCACTGCATCGCGCTTCAGCTCAATCACCAGCCGCACGCCAAGCCGGTTCGATTCATCGCGCACTTCGGCAATGCCTTCGATGCGTTTCTCACGCACCTGCTCGCCGATCTTCTCGACCATCTCCGACTTGTTCACCTGATACGGAATCTCAGTGAAAATGAGCGCTTCGCGCCCACGGATAGTTTCGTTGTGATGCTTGGCGCGCATCACGACCGAGCCACGGCCGGTCATCAGCGCCAAACGCGCACCAGCGCGACCCAAGATTTCGCCGCCCGTCGGGAAATCCGGACCAGGCACAATCTCGAGCAAATCGAGTTCGGAGATGTTCGGGTTGTCGATCATCGCCACCGTGGCGTCGATCACTTCCGACAAATTGTGCGGCGGGATATTCGTTGCCATGCCGACCGCGATGCCGCCGCCGCCATTGACCAGCAAATTCGGAAACCGCGCCGGCAGAACCGTCGGCTCTTGCACCGTGCCGTCGTAGTTGTCTTGGAAATCGACGGTGCCTTCGTCGATGTCATCGAGCAGCGCGCGCGCCGCCTTCGTCAAACGCGCTTCGGTATAACGCATCGAAGCCGGCATATCACCGTCGATCGAACCGAAATTGCCCTGCCCGTCGACAAGTGGCAGGCCCATCGAGAAGTCCTGCGCCAAGCGCACGAGCGTCATGTAAATCGCTTGGTCGCCGTGCGGGTGGTAGTTACCCATCACTTCGCCGACCGACTTCGCGCTCTTGCGATACGTCTTGTCGTGCGTGTTCCCGGATTCATCCATCGCGTAGAGGATGCGGCGGTGCACCGGCTTCAAACCGTCGCGCGCATCAGGCAGAGCGCGCGAGACGATAACGCTCATCGCATAGTCGAGGTACGAGCGCTTCAGCTCGTCTTCGACGCTAATGAGCTGGACGCCCTTCGGGAGTACTGGTCCGCCGTTCTCGGCGGGATCGGACGTGTCTGACACGGTACCCGGTCTAATCTCTGAGGCTCAAAGCGAGCGGTTTCGGGAGACAGAAAAGGCTAGAAAAAACTGGCCTCGATTCCGTCGGAAACTAACATTGTGATGCCTCTGTCGCAAACCAAGGACCGCCCAATGCGCCCTCTCGCCGCCGTCGTTTTTGCAGCGCTGCTGACCGCCTGCGCCAGCACCCCCGATAGCGCGCAATTGGCCCGCGAACTTCAGCCGCGAACAGTGTGGATTGTGGGAACCGACGGCCAAGCTGTCGGCCAAGCAACGTTCACCGAAGCACCCTCTGGCGTGTTGATTCACTTAGAGTTTTTGGACCGTCGCTTGCCTCCAGGTTGGCACGGCCTCCACCTGCACGCCCGCGGCGATTGCAGTGACTTCGCCAACGGCTTCCAAGCCTCCGGAGCACACGTGACGCTCAATCATCGCGTGCAGCACGGCCTGCTCAATCGTCGCGGCCCGGAAGCTGGCGATCTCCCCAACATCTTTTCGGCCCCGAACGGCATCTACGGCGCTGAAATCTTCTCGCCCTACGTCACGCTTCACAATGCCCGGATCGGCAACCGGTTGCCGCTCTTGGACAATGATGGCGCTGCATTGCTGATCCACACCAACGCCGACGATCAGGCATCGCAACCCATCGGCAACGCCGGTGCGCGCATCGCTTGCGCAGCGCTCACGCCACTGCCTTGAAGCGCCGCTCGGCGATCGCCACGAGCAGCACGCCACCGATCGTGAGGGCCGCGCCGAGAATAATCTGCGGCGTGATCTGATTGTGAAGTACCACGGCCGCGAGCGTGAACGAGATGACCGGCGTCATCAGCAGATACGGCGTCGTGCGCGAAACTTCGTATTTCTGCACCAGCCGGAACAGAAAAGCGTTCGCGATGATCGAGGAAACCAAGCCGCCAAAGATCAACGCCGCCCACACAATCAGCGGCGCGTGAACTAGCGCATCTATCTGTCCCGTCTCGAACAGAAGCGATGCGCTCAGCATCGTCGGCACAATCGCGAGCGCGATCCAAGCTTGTGTGGCCCACACATTCATGCCCGCGATTTTGCGCACCATCACTGTGCCAAGTCCGTACGACACAGACGCCAGCGACACCAAGAAAAGCGCGCCGCCTTGCGCAAACACGTCCGGATCGAACGTCATTGACGCGGTGCCCATGAAGGCCACGATGACGCCGGCCCAACGCAACGGCGTGACATTCTCTTTCAGCAACAGCGCCGCGAACACCACTGAAGCCGGCGCCCAAAGCTGCATCGCCACCACCATCGGCGCGATGTCTGTTGCGAGCTTCAGCCCAGTGTACTGAATTCCAAAGTGCAGCGGCCCCACAAACAGAAGCATGAGCCCGAACGACGGCCACATCACTCGTGGCGGCATGCGGATGAACCAGATCAGCACCACCAGCACGAACGCAAAGCGTACCGCGACCGTCATCATCGCCGGCAGCGCATCGACCGCGATCTTCGCGAGGATGTTGTTCACACCCCAGATCACCGCAATCGATACAAGCTGGATCAAATCCAACGGAGCGAAGGCGCGTGAAGGGTGGGACACGCCCGCGCTCATAGGCGGATTCCGCGCCAATGCGAGCGGCAAGTCGTGTTGGAGTATTGCACAAGTAAAACGCGAGGTTCCATCGACGACCACTGACGTTCCCTTCAGCGACGTCGCACCGTCGTAATTCTCACGCAGCCGTGACCGATGGAACCGCAAAGATGCGGCGAACCGCACAAATAGTCGACGAGTGTAACTTGTCTTACACATGCAATCCGGCGAGACGAAGTACTCACCTCGCCTCGGGAGCAACATGCGCACGCCTACGGATGATCACTGGACCGTGTATGTCCAAAATCCGGCATGGCTTCCGCACGCCTATGACGCAAAACGCGACACGCTGACCTTCGCTCACCTGCCGCGTGAGGCTCAGAGGGAGATCGTTTTCCTCGATGCGCGCTTCGTGGCGCGAGACAACCACTCTCAACCGGCCCGATCGCAGAACTTGGCGCCGAGGCCGTTCGCGGACAGGCAGGCCCGCTCCATTTCATCTTCCACACTGGCTTCTGCTGTTCGACGCTGCTGGCGCGAGCGCTTGATATTCCGGGCGTGTCGATGGGGATCAAAGAGCCCTCGATCCTCGCGGCTTTCGCCCAGTATTGGTCCAACAGCCGGCGCTCCGCTGGAGCACTCGAAGCGCTCACCGTCACCCTCGACCTCCTGTCACGCCCGCTGACACCCGGCGAAACGCAGATCGTAAAGCCGAGCACGGTCGCCAATCACATTATCCCGCAACTCCTGCATGCGCGCCCCGACGCCCGCGCCATCGTGCTGTTTTCAAGCTTGGACTCCTTCCTCCGCGCTATCGTGCGCCGCGGCCTTGATGGGCGGATTTTTGCACGCGAACTTTTCCATCAGTTCGCACCAGTGATCCCCCTTGAAGCGGGGTTCGATGATGAAGACCCCGTGCTGCTAGCCGATCTTCAGATCGCGGCTCAAGCTTGGCTTATGCAGGCGTCGTTCATGGACTCGCTCGCCAAGCGCTTCGGCACATCGCGTGTGCGTGTGCTGAATGGTGACACTCTTCTCGCGAATCCGATGGGGACGCTCTCTGCCGTCGGCGCGTTTTTCAATCTAACCATGACGCCGGAGATCGCGCGCGCGGTGGCTGAAGGCCCAGTCTTCCAAGAGCACGCGAAAGAATTCGGCCGCCCCTTCAATGCTGAAGAACAGCGCGCTCAGTTCGACCGCGCCGGCGTAACCCACCGTGAAGAACTGATGATGACGAAAGATTGGGCGCGAGCGCTCGCAATCCGAAGCGGCGCCCCGCTAGTTCTCGAAGAAACGCTGCGCCCCTAAGCGATCCCGCAGACTTGCGCCGTGATCTCATAGGCGCGCACCCGGGCCGCATGATCGAAAATGTGAGAAGCTAGGATCAATTCGTCCGCACCGGTGCGCGCGATAAATGTGTCGACGCTGCGCTTCACCGTGTCCGGTGATCCAATCGCGGAGCACTGCAACACCTGCTCCAGTTGCGCCCGCTCCATGTCGCTGAGGCTTGCTTCAAAATCTGCGTTCGGAGCCTGCAAGCGCTTCGGTTCGCCGCGCCGCAAACTCGCAAACGCTTGCATAAGCGAGGTCGCCAGATAGCGCCCTTCTTCATCCGTAGGCGCCGCGAAAATATTGAAGCCCAGCATTACGTACGGCTTTTGCAATTGCTCCGACGGCCGGAATGTCGCGCGATAAATCTCAATCGCGTTCATCATCTGCTGCGGCGCAAAGTGCGACGCGAACGCAAATGGCAATCCAAGCGCCGCCGCCAATTGCGCGCCAAACGTCGACGATCCTAATATCCAAAGCGGCGTGTTCGAACCCTCACCCGGCACGACATGCAAACGCTGCCCCGGCTCACTCGGTCCAAGCATCGCCTGCAGCTCAAGCACATCCTGCGGAAAGCGATCCTCGCCGCCCATCAACGTCCTCCGCAACGCCCGCGCTGTCAGCCCATCGCCGCCAGGCGCGCGCCCAAGCCCCAGATCAATGCGCCCAGGAAAGAGCGCCTCCAGCGTCCCGAACTGCTCGGCAATGATAATCGGCGCGTGGTTCGGCAACATGATCCCACCGGCGCCAACGCGAATGCGCTTGGTCGCGGCGGCCGCATTCATGATCGTCAGCGCTGTCGCCGCGCTCGCAATGCCCGGCATCGCGTGATGCTCGGCCAGCCAAAACCGGTTGTACCCAAGCCGCTCTGCGTTCACCGCCAGATCACGGCTATTCGCCAAAGCCTGCGCGACATCTCCACCTTCAACGATGGGCGCGAGATCAAGAACGGAAAGTGGAATCATCCAAAAGATATGGGCGCTCCTTTCGGAGCGCCCAACCCACCACATACCGATGTTCTTGTGTTTAGAACGGGATCTCGTCGTCGAGATCCTGATTGAAGCTCTCGCGTGGGCCATCACTGACGCGTTTGCTGCCTGATTTCGCGCCGAAGCTCTCGCCGCCACCGGCGTCATCGTACGAACGGCCACCGCCGTCGCCCTTGCCGCCAAGCATCGTCAGTTCGCCGCGATACTTCTGCAGCACGACTTCCGTCGTGTACTTCTCGACGCCGTTCTGTTCGTACTTACGCGTCTGCAGCGAGCCTTCGATGTAAACCGTCGAGCCCTTCTTCAGGTATTGCTCGGCCACCTTTGCGATGTTCTCGTTGAAGATCACAACGCGGTGCCATTCGGTCTTTTCCTTGCGCTCACCGCTCTGCTTGTCGCGCCACGTCTCAGACGTCGCGATCGAGAGGTTCACGACCGGATCACCGTTGTTCAAACGGCGGATTTCCGGGTCCTTGCCCAGGTTTCCTACCAAAGTGACTTTGTTGACGCTGCCAGCCATCGCCGACCTCCTGTTTCCTTCGCTTTACTCGATGGTGAGGCATCCGCCGGCTTGGACCCCGGGCAAATGTTCTCCCTATGTTCTATAATACGACTCGCCCAATAGGTAAAGGCTCATTAACCAGTCGATCCGATGAAGCGAACCCGCTGCGGCCGAAACGACCCTTGCCGCCTCTCTTCAGTCGGCCACTGTAGCTCAATGCCGTTCGTTCTTTGTTCTTGATGTCCGCACGACTCGAGCTACTAAATATGGTGTCCGCTGGCGGCCCCGGCGGTCCCCGAAGAGAGAGTGAATGACCACCAGAGCGCCCGCCCTGTTCCTTGGCCATGGTTCGCCAATGAACGCGATCGAAGACACGCACTCCGCACGCGGCTGGTCCGAGATCGCGCGCGCGTTTCCGAAGCCCAACGCCATCGTCTGCATCTCGGCGCATTGGGTGACAGAAGGCGTGAAGGTCACCTCGAACGCGCACCCACGCACGATCCACGATTTCGGCCGCGGCTTCCCGCAGGCCTTGTTCGACGTCCAATACCCCGCGCCCGGCGATCCCGATCTCGCGCGCGCCATCGTCGAAAAGCTGACAGCCTATGGCGCGCAGCTCGACGATACTTGGGGCCTCGATCACGGCGCGTGGAGCGTCGTGAAGCACATGTATCCGGATGCCGACGTGCCGATCATACAAGTCAGCCTCGACATCCGCCGTCCGTCTTCGGAGCACCATGCCATTGCGCAAAAACTGGCAGAGCTGCGCGACGACAACATCCTCATCCTCGGCTCGGGCAACATCGTCCACAACTTGCCCGCATTCTTCCGCGCGCCGTCGCCCGATCCGCAGCCATGGGTCGCGACGTATGATGCGCTGATTGTCGATGGCGTCGCCAACGATCAAAGCAAAGTCGTGAACTACACGGCACAACCGGAAGCGGACGTCGCCGCGCCCGATTGGGAACACTTCACACCAATCATCTACGCACTCGGCGCTCGCCGCGACGGCGAGCAGCCCTATGTTTTCAACCGTCACTATTTTCCGGGCATCTCCATGACGTCGATCGCATTCGGTTTGCCCCAATGAAGGACGGCCTTACCCATATCCGCGTCCGCGGCGCGCGCGAGCACAATCTCAAAGGCGTAAACGTCGATATTCCACGCAATGAGCTGGTGGTCATCACCGGCCTCAGCGGCAGCGGCAAATCCTCGCTCGCGTTCGACACTATCTACGCCGAAGGCCAACGCCGTTACGTGGAATCTCTCTCCGCTTACGCGCGTCAGTTCCTCGAACTGATGCAGAAACCCGACGTCGACTCCATCGAAGGCCTCTCGCCCGCGATCTCGATCGAGCAGAAAACCACCTCACGCAATCCGCGCTCGACTGTCGGCACCGTCACCGAAATCTACGATTACATGCGCCTCCTCTGGGCGCGCGTGGGCATTCCGTACTCGCCCGCCACCGGCCAACCCATCGCTGCGATGCAAGTCAGCGAAATGGTCGATCGGATCATGGCGCTGAAGGAAGGCACGCGCCTCTATTTGCTCGCGCCGGTCGTGCGCGATCGCAAAGGCGAATACAAAAAGGAAATGGCTGAGTACCTGAAGAAGGGCTACCAGCGCGCCAAGATCGATGGCGAGTTCTACGAACTCAGCGAACCGCCAACGCTCGACAAAAAATTCAAGCACGACATCGACATCGTCGTCGATCGCATCGCCGTCAAAGCCGGCATCGAAACACGTCTCGCCGATTCACTTGAACAAGCGCTGAAGCTCGCCGAAGGCATCGCCTTCGCCGAAATCGCGACCAGCACAACCGAAGACGCCACCGGCAAAGCCACGCTGAAGAACAAGGCCGCAAAGCCAGAGCGCCTGATCTTTAGCCAGAAGTTCGCTTGCCCGGTCTCCGGCTTCACAATCCCGGAAATCGAGCCGCGTCTCTTCTCGTTCAACAATCCAGCCGGCGCGTGCCCGGCGTGCGACGGCCTCGGCGTGCAGCTCAAGTTCGACGCCGACATGGTCGTGCCCGATCACGACAAGACGCTGAAAGACGGCGCCGTCGCGCCGTGGGCCAAAGGCCCATCGCCGCTCTACGCTCAAACCCTTGAGGCGCTCGCCAAGCACTTCAAAGCCAAGATCACGGCGCCGTGGAAGGAGCTACCGAAGGAGCTGCGCCAAGCGATCCTTCACGGCACCAAAGACCCAATCAAGTTCGTCTATGACGACGGCGTCCGCCGCTACGAGACGACGAAGAACTTCGAAGGCGTGCTGCCGAACCTCGAACGCCGCTGGAAAGAAACCGACTCCGCATGGGTGCGTGAAGACCTAGAGAAATACCAAAGTGAGGCGCCGTGCCCAACATGCGAAGGCAAGCGCCTGAAGCCCGAAGCCCTCGCGGTGAAAGTCGCGATGACCGACATCGCGACCGCTTCCACCATGTCGATCCGCAACGCCCGCGATTGGTTCGCGGCGCTTAACGATCAGCTGACGCCGAAGCAAAAAGAAATCGCCGTCCGCATCCTGAAAGAGATCAACGACCGCCTGCGCTTCCTTGTCGACGTCGGCCTCGATTATCTCTCGCTCGGCCGCAACTCAGGCACGCTCTCCGGCGGCGAAAGCCAACGCATTCGCTTGGCCTCGCAAATCGGCTCCGGTCTCACTGGCGTGCTCTACGTTCTCGATGAACCAAGCATCGGCCTGCACCAGCGCGACAACACACGCTTGCTCGAAACACTGATCCGCCTCCGCGATCTCGGCAATTCGGTTCTCGTTGTCGAACACGACGAAGAAGCCATCCTCACCGCCGACCACGTCATCGACATGGGCCCAGCTGCCGGCGTTCACGGTGGCAACATCATCGCCGAAGGCACGCCCGATCAGATTCAGAAGAACAAAAACTCGATCACCGGCGACTATCTCACCGGCCGCCGCGAAATCTCGATCCCGGAAAAGCGCCGCCGCATCACCAAGCGCGTCATCGGTGTGCGCGGCGCGCGCGGCAACAATCTGCAAAACATCGACGCCGACATTCCCATCGGTGTGTTCACCTGCGTCACCGGCGTCAGCGGCGGCGGCAAGTCCACCCTCGTCATCGAAACACTCTACAAAGCCGTCGCCCGCAACTGGCACGGCGCTGGCGATCTCCCGGCTGAGCACGACAAGATCGAAGGCCTCGAGCACATCGATAAGATCATCGACATCGATCAATCGCCGATTGGCCGCACACCGCGCTCAAACCCGGCGACGTACACCGGCGCCTTCACACCGATCCGCGATTGGTACGCCGGCCTCCCCGAATCCAAAGCCCGCGGCTACGGACCGGGACGCTTCTCCTTCAACGTCAAAGGCGGCCGCTGCGAAGCGTGCCAAGGCGATGGCGTCATCAAGATCGAGATGCACTTCCTGCCGGACGTCTACGTCACCTGCGATACCTGCAAGGGCAAACGCTACAATCGCGAGACGCTAGAGATCCTCTACAAGGGCAAGTCGATCTCCGACGTGCTCGACATGACCGTCGAAGAAGGCGCCAACCTCTTCAACGCCGTCCCAAGCATTCGCGACAAACTCGAAACCCTAAAGCGCGTCGGCCTCGGCTACGTGCACATCGGCCAACAAGCGACGACGCTCTCGGGCGGCGAAGCCCAACGCGTGAAGCTCTCCAAAGAACTCAGCAAACGCGCCACCGGCCGCACGCTCTACATCCTGGACGAGCCGACCACCGGCCTTCACTTCCAAGACACTAAGAAGCTCCTCGAAGTGCTTCACGAGCTGGTCGACAACGGCAACACCGTCCTCGTCATCGAGCACAATCTCGACGTCATCAAAACCGCCGACTGGATCTTAGATCTCGGTCCCGAAGGCGGCGATGGCGGAGGCAAGATGGTCGCTGTCGGTACGCCCGAAGACGTCGCCAAAGTCAAAGCCAGCCACACCGGCCGCTACCTCGCCGAAGCCCTAAAGCGCCACACCGAACGCGGCGCCGCGCAAAAACCCAAGCTGAAAGCTGCAGCGGCAGAAGTGACAGCGCCGAAAGCAACAAAACGCGGCGCGAAGAAAACCGCGACGGGCTAACCTGGACCTAGACCTTTCAAGCCTTCATTGTCAGACGCAGGCGATGTCCGACCAATGCGCCCTTCTTGCAGCGCCAGCACCGCCACACGCGCGTTCGCGCCGTAGACCAGCACCATAAACACAAACTGCAGCGCAAACATCGCCGCCGAAATCACCCAATACTCAGGCATCGCACCCGGCGTGCTTACTGCAGCCGCCATAGCCGCATTATAGGCCAGGATCGCTGACGCGAGACTGGTGACCTCCTCAAAGTGCGCCGCCACATCGCCGTTCAGCTTCCACAGCATCCAAACAATGGGCCAGCCAGTGCTCACCAGCCATTGCACGCCGAACAACAGAGCGTACGTGCCAAGCAGTGATCCGAAATGCGCTTCCGTCGCCTGCGCGGCGTCACCGAAGACGAGACGACGCTCAGCGATCGAAACCGCCGCTGCAGGGGCCAACGCAGCAGCCGCTACGAGCATCAACACTATGTAGACCGCCACGACCGCCACCCGCGCAATCATGTTATCCGCGAGAAGGTACGACATCAGCCCATTCACGATGAAAAGGCCGATCCACCCACTGAGGCCGCAGAGAGCCCAAATCCAGTAGATGCCGTAGACGCGCCAAGTATCTTGATCGAGCGTCATGCCAAACAAGCCGGGCCGCTCACCGCGTATCATCCAGCGCAAACACGCCGCCTCGAAAGAAGCTGTGAGCACGGCATAGAAGAACGCCACTGCAAGCCAGAGCGGGAAGGCCCACAGTACAGTCATGGGATCCGGCGGCGTCGGAGGTGCCGAAGCTTCAGCGCCAAAAGCGAAGCCAAACGCCCCAAACATCGGCACTAGGAACGCGGCCAACAACGCCGCCGCGATCACCACGTAGCAAACCGTCGCCCCAAGCAACGCGCCGCCCTTACGCCTTTGCAGCGCAAAGAACGTCGCTCTAAGCGGCTCACTCATTTTCGCTCTTTCCAGATCGTCGATTTAGCTCGGCGCTGCCGCCCGTTCGATCTTCCCGTCTTCAAGCGCGGCCTGGACCGCGCGTGACTGCACGCCAAACCACAGCACGTAAAACACGATCGCCACGGCATAGATCAGCAATTGCCCACCGATGTAGAGCGCCGTGCTCAGCGGCGTGGCGAACAAGTTCTGCGCCGCTTGCAAGCTCGCCTGTTCGTATTGGCGCATGAACGATTCCGGATCGGTCTGCGCCAGCGTCCAATCAAGCCCGCCGAAAATCTGCGCATAGTACGAGCCCAACACGACCATGCTCACGATAGTGAGCACGATGATGTAGATCACGAAGAGCAGGAGGTACGACCCGAACAGCGCCCAGAATCTGCCGCTCGATACGCGCCATGCCTTGAACGGTGCAAACTCACCGATACCAATGGACGTCGCCGAGGCAGGCGAGAGCCGCACGGTTGTGTAGAGCCAAGCGACGAGCAGAACAGGCACCGCCGCTAACGTAATCCAAGCGCCGACATCTCCAGCCGCGCTTGCAACGAGCCCAACCACGAATGTCGCCACGAAGAATATGATGCAGCTGACAATCGAGTAGACCAGCCAGAACCAATACGTTCCGTACGTCCGCCACATGTCGGCGCCAAAATGCAGATTGAGCGGCGCGCTCTTATCGCCGCGGATCATCCAACGCACGCAAGCGGACTCGTACGCGGCGAAGAGGATGAACAGCAGGAACACCCAGATGAACATCACTGGGATGAATAGGAGCAGGCCGCCCATGTTGGGAGGCATCGCCGAGGAGGTTTCACCCCGCGCCTGCGCCGCAGCCAACTCGTTGTACCACGTCATGAAAGATGGTCCGCCGAGCAGGAGCCAAGCGACGCCAACAACGACGGCATAGGACACAATCAGCGCTATTGCGTAGAACACCGACGCGCCAATGAGAACGCCGCCATTTTCACGCTTCTTGAAAGCGAAGAACGTCGCGTTCAGAGACTGTTGCCCGGCCATGTCATCCCCCGTTCTGGCGTCAATCGAAGCATGGCGCGCAAGGATGACAAGATCAATCGCGCTTTGGGCTGGGCTCAACCATCAGCGTGGGCACGTTACAAGTTCTGTCACGAACCGTGAAAACACGCGTCCCGGGCTTCATGCCCGACCGCACATCCGACACTTCAAGCCCAGAAGCGGCAAGCCGCTCATGCTCCTCATCCGCATTCTTCAGGCGCCAAGAGATGCCCCAAAGCTTGTCACGGCCATCGGAGAGCGTGTCGTCATGGATGATCTCCAAGATTGCGTCACCGCAGCGAAAGAACATCAACCTCCGGCCCATAACCTCCCGGTCGAGCCGCATATCGAGGCCAAGCCGAGCCCCATAAAGCGCCGCCGCTCGTTCAGCATTCGGCGTTCGGATCACAATATGATCCAGCCCTGAAATACCGCCGCTTTCGCGCATTTGCGGCTCACGGCGCTGCATAAAGAAGAGTCTCACGCCGTGTGTGCGCTCTGTGCTGACGCGAAAGCTGCGTCCGCTCTCACTCTCAACGATTGCCTCCGGCGCCAAGCCCACGCGCTCGCATCGCGTCCGCATGCGTTCGATGTCCGCAGTCGCAAACACCAAACTCTTTAGCCCTTCGCCGCCATCATCCAGCGCCGCACTTAGGCGCACCGCATTCGGCCCCACGGGCGCCATCAATTCAACCGCGAGGTTGCCAGTCCCGAACACCGCCGTCGCTACATCATCGCGCACCACAACTTGCGGCGCCTTGCGATCCAACAACGCCGCATAGGCGGAAACACCGTCAGCGATATCGCGCACGGCTATGACAATGTGATCGAAGCCAATGATCAATCGCAGCCGTCCCGGCGTCCTTGGAAGATCACGCGCTCAGGCCCATCGCCGGCGACGGTGATGCGCAAACGTTCGCCGTGGGCATCGATAAACACCCGCCCGCCTTCAAGCGAACCACCTTCACCGCGCGCCACACGCCAACATTCCGACGCCGCGCCAGAGGCATCGAGTTCGCATAGCGAATGCCCCTGTTCGGAGGGCTCAAGCGTAAAGCGTGTCGATATCGGCGGCCCCGCTTGGCGATACACAAGCCGCGAACCCGCCAACACGTTCGCGCGCTCACGATCCGGCAGCCAACGCATCGTCGTCGCGCCCACGTCGCGATTGATCCAACAGCCGCGCAACTGTTGGTCTGGCGGTGTTTCCGCAGGCGCGGTCGCGCACGCGGCGACCAGCATCAGGCAAGCGACAGCTTTCTTCATGCGGCGGACAATTCCCCCGAGGCTTCCAGTTCAATTGGCCCCGTCATCAGTACCCGGTCGTCGCCGGCGCGCCATTCAATCTCCAGTGAACCGCCATCGGCGAGCACCTCAACTTTGCGGCCAGTGCGCCCTTGACGGTGCGCTGCAACAACAGCCGCACAGGCGCCTGTTCCGCAAGCCTTCGTCAGCCCAGTCCCGCGCTCCCAAACCCTGAGCCTGATTTGCTCGGGCGAACGCACCTCGGCAAAACCCACATTCACGCGCTGCGGGAACAACGGATCGTGCTCGATCTTCGGCCCCAAGCTCTCGATCGGGACAGCACGCACGTCGTTCACGAAGAACACCACATGCGGGTTGCCCATGTTCGCCGCGCCCGGCCCGCTCAACCCGCCGGCTTCAAAATCGAGCTGCACCGTATCCATCGGCCTGGCGATCGGGATCTCTTCCCAGCGCAACAGCGGCGAACCCATATCGACCGTGATCAGCTTCTCACCGCGACGCTCCGCGTAGAGCATGCCGACAGGCGTCTCGATCCGGCGCGTCGCCGCGCCGCCTTCTTCCATCAGCAACCAAGCCACACAGCGCGTCGCGTTCCCGCACGCATCCACTTCGCCGCCGTTCGAATTCCAGATGCGCATGTACGCGTCGCCGCGGATAGAACGCTCCAGCGCAATCACCTGATCGCAGCCAAGCCCCGTGTCGCGATCAGCAATCGCCTGCGCCTGCGCCATCGATAACGGCAGCGACCCACGCGACCGTGCATCAATGATGACAAAGTCGTTGCCACAGCCGTTCATTTTGAAATAGCGCATCACCGACAATGTAAGGTGTTTCGCGGCCGCACGCCATGGCGCCGCCACCCGACGACAAACCCTTTCCCGGCCCTCCGCAATCTGCTCTGTTGCGCCTCAAACCGGGGATTGAGGGACCTTTCCATGCGTTTAGCCATTCTCGCCGCGACGGCGCTCGCTCTCGCCGCGTGCGCCAGTGCGTCCAGCACCACAACCACCGCCAGCACGGAGACCACGCCAGCCATGACAGCTGAAGATCCATACCTCTGGCTGGAAGACGTCGAAGGGGAACGCGCGCTGAGCTGGGTGCGCGAGCAAAACGCGCGGTCACTGCCGCAACTGGAAAACGATCCGCGCTTCCCACAATTGCTCGCTGACGCCACCGCGCTCGCCAACAGCCGAGATCGCCTGCCGCTCGGCGGCATCTTCGAAGGTTACTATTACAATTTCTGGCAAGACGAAGCGCACGTGCGCGGCATCTATCGCCGCGCGCGCCTCGCCGACTTCGCACGCAATGGCAATCCGCGCTGGGAAACTGTGCTCGATATCGACGCCATCGCCACCGCCGAAAACGCCAATTGGGTCTTCAAAGGCATCGACTGCCTTGAAGGCACAACGCTCTGCCTCATTGCACTCTCCGATGGCGGCAAAGACGCCAGCACCTATCGCGAATACGACATGGCCACGCGCAGCTTCGTCGCGAACGGCTTCGTCGTTCCTGAAGCAAAGTCCGGCGTAACCTGGCTCGATCGCAACACGCTCCTCGTCGCCACCGATTGGGGGCCCGGGACCATGACCGAGAGCGGCTACCCGTTCGTGGTGAAGCGCTGGACGCGCGGCACGCCGCTCGCCTCCGCCACCGAAATCATGCGCGGCGCTGCGACGGACGTCGGCCTCTTCGGCGGCACCCTCCAAGACACTGACGGCCGCCGCATCCCAATCGCGGTCCGCGCCACCACGTTCTTCGAGTCCACCAACTTCCGTCTCGACGGCGCGCAGCCACAACAGATCAACCTGCCGCCGAAATCCTCGATCGCAGGCGTCTACCAAGGCTTCCTCATCGCCACCCTGCAAGAAGCCTGGCGCGGCCATCCGCAAGGGGCGCTGATCGCTTATCCGCTCAGCGAAACCGACAGCGAAAACCCGAACGTCACCGTTCTCTTCGCACCCAACCCTCGCCAATCCATCGAAGGCGTTTCGATCACCCACGACGCCATCATCGTCGCCGGCTACGAAAACGTCCGCGGCCGTCTCCTGCGCATCGCCCGCAACGGCAATGCCTGGGCCACCACCGCGATCGCGCTCCCGGAAAACGGCTCCGTCACCATGGCCGGTTCATCTCCGACCGAAAGCCAAGCCTTCGCAGTGTTCGAAGATTATCTCACGCCCGACACGCTCTACGCGCTCGATCAACGCGCCACCCGCGCCCGCTCACTGCGCTCACTCCCAGCGCAGTTCGACTCCTCGCCCTACGTCTCCGAGCAGTTCGAAGCCGTCAGTCGCGATGGCACGCGCGTGCCGTACTTCGTACTGCACCGTCGCGACATGCCGCTCAACGGCCAGAACCCGACTTTGCTCTACGCATACGGCGGCTTCCAAGTCTCCAACACGCCAGCCTACTCACCCAACGTCGGCAAGCTCTGGCTCGACCGCGGCGGCGTCTACGTGATGGCCAACATCCGCGGCGGCGGCGAGTTTGGCCCCGCATGGCACCAAGCCGGTCTCCGCACCCATCGCCAAGTCATCTACGACGACTTCTACGCGGTCGAACGCGATCTCGTTGAGCGCCGCATCACCACCCCACGCCGTCTTGGCATCATGGGCGGATCAAACGGTGGTTTGCTGATGGGCGTCATGCTCAATCAACACCCGGAGATGATCAACGCCGCCGTCGTGCAAGTGCCGCTCTTGGACATGCTGCGTTACGACCAACTCCTCGCCGGCGCCTCATGGGTCGACGAGTACGGCTCGCCGTCAAACCCAGAAGAGCGCGCTTTCCTCGAAACCATTTCGCCGTATCAAAACCTGCGCCGCCGCGATGATTTTCCAATGCCGCTCGTCGTCACCTCAACCAAAGACGACCGCGTCCATCCTGGCCACGCGCGCAAATACGTCGCCCGTATGCTCGAACTCGGCATGCCGGTCCTCTATTACGAAAACATCGACGGCGGTCACGCCGCCGCCGCAAATCTCAACGAAGCAGCCCGTCGCCGCTCGCTCGAGTACACTTACCTGATGCAACGGTTGATGGACTAGAGCCGCGACATGAGCACCGCGAAACATGGCGACGACATCGCGACCGTCGCCGCCATCGCGGTGCTCGCCGCTTGCATCGCGACTGTCGCGCACGAAGCAGTGGGACACGGCCTCACGTGCCTTGCTCTCGGCGGCGACATCGCGCAGCTCACGTCCGTCTATTTCCAATGCAGCGTGCCGAGCACAGCGATTGCAGCAGGCGGCCCCATCGGGAACCTCGTAGCGGCCGCCCTCTGCTTCTGGCTCTTCTCGCGCACGTCAGCCAACGCAACGCGCACACGCCTACTGCTCTTGCTCACCATGGCGTTCGGCATCTTTTGGTTCGCCGGCTATCTCGGCTATTCCGCCGCGCGCCAAACCGGTGACCTCTACTTCGTCGCCCGCGATCTCTTCGGCGAACCATCCTTCGCGCTACGCATCGGCGCGATCATTGTCGCGATGATGCTCTATTTCGTCGGCGTCGCCGCGACGCGCCAACTAACCGGCCAACTCTCTCGCGACCCAAAACGCATCCGGCGTCTGCTCTACCTCGCCTGGATCTTCGCGAGCTTATCAGCCATCGCGGCGGCGCTTACCTACGCGCCGGATCGCATCGGCGCCGCCTTGCAAGCTGCACTCGAAATCGGCGCTGCATCGCTCCCGTTGCTCACACGCGGCGTCGTCGCCCCAGTCGGCGCCAACGAGCCCACCCCAATCATCAGCCGCAGCCTGCCTTGGCTCATCGCTTCCGTGACGGCGTTCGCGCTCTTCGTCGCCACGCTCGGCCACGGCGTTCCGTACTGAGCCTAAACAAACCTGGCTTGCGGCGCGTACGATCAGGCCTAAACTTCATCCATAGCTATGGATCGAAAGTCATGAGCGACGCAGTCGGCCCCGGCGATCTTGTTCTGTGCGTCAACGCCGCGCCAAACCATCTCACCGGCGAAGAAGTGCCGCTAGTTGCGGGCGAGACCTACGTTGTCGGCGCCGTCATGGAGTTCGCCTGCCCATGCGGCCGCTCCGACGCATTGCTCGACATCGGCATCGACTTCGCCTGGTGCCAATCCCGCTTCCGCCTTCTGCCGAAGCCAAAGTTCAAATCCGAGCCGAAGGCGCGCGAAGTCACATCGCCCAAAGAGAAGGTGTGATCGACGATGGCTTGCCGTAGCTCATCGCGCTGAAGCTAACCTTCAAACTCCTTCTTGAGCCTGAGATAATCCTCGTACCACATTGCTCGCTGCTCTTCTTTTGTGAACGGCGGCGCTTCAGCCGCCGTGTCATCCGGAACCCTTTTCACAGGCTCAAGACAGTTTTCGCTCTCTACCACTTCCACTGTGACGCGCATTCCAACTGGCATCTCCTGCTTCGACCATCGGTAGTCATAGAACCTTCCGGTCTCATCCCGCTCGGTCAGGCCTGAGACAGAAAAATCGCATCTATCCTCACGGAGAGACGGATGCGCGTCCGGCTTTCCTCTTGAAAGGTTGAAGATCAAAGCCTGGAAGCTGAAATCGGGAACTCCAAAGTCGCCGACGCGCTGCCCGTCGATCTCAATCCGAAATGCCTTCATTTGGTTTGCAACCCACGACCAGTGAAATCGGGGATATCCAGCAACACTATCCTACAGTTTTCCCGCTCAACACACTGAAAACAAACACCTCCGAGCACAATCAATCCAACAGCTCCACAGCGGCCGTAAGCTCTCCGCGCCTTGAAGCATCCGCCGCCCCTCCTCAGTGACACCCGCGTCGAAGCCTACAGCGCTTCGGCGCTGCGTTTTGTGTGCTGGGTGTTCGGCGTCCTCGCGCGCTGGGGCTTCAGCGGCCGCAGCCAAAAACTGCGCGACACGTTGCACCGCGCCGAGCGCGCCGTGGAGCTCACGCTCTTCTTGCACGCCGTCGCGCGCCTCGGTCCGCTGCCAAACAAAAAGCGGCGTCCCATCTCCACGCCAACGGGCTTTCGCGTGACGTTCTCGCGCGGCCACCTCTTTTACAAACGCGCCAACATCCGCGCCCGCAAAGCCAGCGCCCCCGATCGCGTCTTCGCGCTTCTCGACGCGCTGCAACACCCCGACCGCGCCATCGCTTATTTCCTAAAACGCATCCGCAAAGGCCTGCGCAGTCGGCGGCTTGTTGTCGCCGCACCAATCGCAGAGGCGCTGTTCTCGGCATGCGTCGCCGCGCGACCCACGCTCGATACATCCTAAACGCGCCTCTCTTGGACCGCCGTCTCGCCGGCATTGTGGCCCGCGTCTCCTTCGACAAGCTCAGGATGACGCTAGTGATGCGCAGTGTCTAAATTGGCGTCACCCTGAGCCACGTCGAAGGGCGACGCCACGCTCATAAGTCAAGTGCCGGCGGAGGCGCCGGCGCCAATCAACCTTCACCGCCGAAGCCGAAGCTTCGCGCGGGCGCGAGCGCGCGCCTAAATCCGCACCACCGGATAACGCATGTATTGCGCATCCCAAGACACGTGCCGACGCAGGAAAAACTCCAGTCGCGCATCCGCGCTCGCTGCAAACGCCGCATCTTCCTTCAAGCGCCGATTGAACTCGTTCCGCGCCTCAAGATCGTTGGCGAACATATCGCGCGCAATCTGTTCAGCCACGTAAGGCTCAACCGCTTCCTTCTGCTCGAAGCAAGCATTGAAGAAGCCCCACGCCAGCAACGAATCCGGCGCCTGCGGCTCCAACAACGCCATCACCAAACGCGACAGCGGCTGCGTAATCGGCACGATCAGCGAGCCGGCGCCCAGCTCAACCGCTTCCTCACCCCACGCGCCATCGACCGCCGCCTGCATCCGCCCTTCAAACGGCCCCGCCGAAAACCGTACGTGCGATGCGCGAAACACTTCAGCCCGTTCAAACCGGCGCGCCTCATCGAGCGACCTAAACGTCACCCCATGGTGCTCCAGCTTCGCGCCGATGATGTCCGCCCAACCAGCAGGGATCGCATAGCCGCCGCGCGGCGCCGACACGACAAGCGACGCCTTCACCTTATTGCGATAGGGCACGGTCCAAATCTGCGGCGTCGAGGGATCATAAATCGTCGCCAACACACCCGAGATGTCGGACTTTTCGCGCGTGTAAGCGTAGCCGCGAAAATCAATCATCTCCGCTTCAGCAGTCGCATCGACTTCCGTCACTTCCGCGCCCGCCGTCGGTTCTCGCCACGACGACGCATACGCCAACGTCATTTCCGCACCGTTCAGCGCCGCAGCTGATGCGTCCGCGCCGCGCGCCGCGCCCAACCAAGCCGCACCGTTCGACGCCATCAGCTTGATCAAGCCAGTGATCGTGTTCTGCGTCACGCGCACCCGCGTCGCATACGGCTTCCAAGAATGCGTCTCGACCAGCACCGTCCATCGATTGCGCTGCGGAAAATACCCCGTCGAAAAGCGCGGCGAATACACCGTCAGCACAAAGCCCGACGCCGGATTATCCGTCTCAACAAGATCCGGATAAAACGCCAACGGGATCGAACCCTTCGCTTCGAGATCCTTAATCAGCGCCGTCCGCAGCTCAACACCAATAGAACAAAGCCGCGCATCGCCTTGATTCACCGGCTCGACTTGCAACGAGATGTCCGGCTCAAAGTCCGCGCCATCAGTCACGTGCAAATCCGCACACACCAGCGGATCCCACTCGTTCAACAGCCGCAGCATCGCCTGCATCTCAGGCGCCTCGGCTTTCATGTAATCACGATTGAGATTGAGGTTCTGCGCCGTTGCGCGCCACCCCGTTTCCTCGGGCCCGACCTGGTTCGGACGATTCCAACGCCCAACCCGCTCATGCCCATCCGTGTTGAACGCCGGCACGAACAACACGGCGATGTCATTCAGCAGAGTCGAAGACCCGCTCAGCAAATCACGCAGCACCATAAAGCCTGCATCTTTGCCATCGCTCTCGCCAGGATGGATGCCAGCCTGCAACATCAGCACCGGCACGCTGCGCGCCTTCAACTCCGCCGCATCCAACGAGCGGCAACGCGAAACGATCATCGCCCGCATCGGCCGCCCTTCAGCCGAGCGTCCGTATTCAAACGAACGCACCGCATCCGGCCAGCGCGCCGCAAACGCCGCGCACAGCGTCTGAACTTCGTCGGTTCGTCCCGTCAGCCGAAAATCGGAACGCTCGGCGATGGTGAGAAGATCAGTCATAGCGGTGAAGGCTCCGTGGCTTTGGCGGGGTATACCCGCGCCGCCGTCGGAACAGCAGAGTAATAAGCGTTATGGCGTGAGATTAACGCTGCACGTCGCCTTGATTTTGCGCCCCCGCCCGGAGACAAGCGCCGTAGAGGTGGCTCATGAACGTACTGCGCGCAGTGATCGGCATTCTCGGCTTGGCCCTATTGGGTCTGGTCATCTGGGCTGCCGTCGCCATGCAAGACTTGCACGGCTCCTTCGTCGATCAGCTAAGCGTCGTCGTTACGCTGCCTTGGGGCATCGCAAGCCTCGCAGACCTCTATGTCGGCTTCGTTTTCTTCAGTGTGATCGTATTCTTGACCGAACGCTCCTGGGTGGTCGCGGCGCTTTGGGCTGTGCCGGTCTTCATCCTCGGCAACATCTGGTCCGCCGTCTGGCTCGTCATCCGCTTGCCGCACCTAGCCAAGCAACTCTCCAAGCCGGACTGGCCGACGTCCTAAAAGAGTTCGCGCAGCACATCCGCCAGCATTCGCGCTTCTTCCTCGCGCTGCCCGCCTTCGCGCCACGCCACACCTAAAGTGCGCCCCACGATCGGCTCCGCAAACTGGCGCACCGCCACATGCGCGCCCGCCGCCGCACCTGCCTCAGCCGCGATTTTCGGCAACAGCGTCACGCCCATCCCGCCGCCCACCATCTGCACCAACGTATGCAAGCTGGTTGCGCCCACATCCGTAGAGCGCTTGGTGCTCGGCAATCTGCACGCCGCCAAAGCGTGATCGCGCAAGCAGTGCCCGTCTTCGAGCAGCAGCACGTCCTCAGTTTTCAAATGCTCCGGCGACAAATCATTGCGCTTCGCCAGCGGGTGATCTTCCGGGCAGAGAAACAAAAACTCATCGTCCGCGATCGGTGCACTCGCGATGCCATGCGCCGCATACGGCAGCGCTATCAGCGCCGCATCGATCGTCCGCGCGCGCAAAGCTTCGACGAGACGCCCCGTCAGATCTTCGCGCATCTGCAAACGCAGCTTCGGAAATCTCCGCTTCAGGAGCGGCAGCACACGGGGCAACAGGAAGGGCGCAATCGTCGGGATCGCACCCAAGCGAAACACACCAGAAAAAGGCTCACCCGCCGCCTGCACTGCGCGGACCAATTCTTCGACTTCGCTCAGCGCCGCCGCCGCCCGCTCGGCCGCCTCTTCGCCCGCCGGCGTCAGCACCGCGCCCAGGCGGCCGCGTTCAACCAGCACCGCGCCAAGCGCCGTCTCCAGATCTTTGATCCCAGCCGACAGAGTAGGCTGAGTGACCCCAACCGCGGCCGCAGCAGCGACGAAGCTTCCTTCCGCCCGAAGCGCGGTCAAAAACTGCAGTTGCCGCAAAGTCGGCATTGAGGAGGCCGGCAGGCGCTCTTCCATAGAGAATCCCTATTCTATCCAGCCCTTCATATTGGTTGCGCGCGGATTGTCGCAAGGCGGAACGGGCCCGGCATGTCGACGTTCATCTCGCGAGCCCCGCAGCGCCGGACCCTCCCCCGCAACGGCGCAAATCCTCTGCCCCTCATTCGAGAGGGGAGAGGGCGGGGCGATTTTCTAGATTTGAGTGTTAGGCGGCCTCACGCGCAGCGTTGGCGGCGGCGATCTTCAGCGGCACCCGCACAACGAATGTCGAGCCAGCTTCGCGCTCGCTGGTCACGCTGACTTCGCCGCCTAGCGTGTGCGCCATGCGTTGCGCGATCGAAAGGCCAAGGCCCATGCCGCCCTTCTCGCGCGTCGCGGTGCTATTCAACTGCGTGAACGCCTTGAATAGCTTCGGCATGTCTTCGGCCGCGATGCCCACGCCCGTGTCGGACACAGAGATGATCAGCATTTCGCGATCGATGTATTCGCGCTCGGCGCTGACCGCGATCAAACCGTTCGAGGTGAACTTCACCGCGTTGGACAACAACGCCGCCAAGCACACAGCAAGCTTGCCGCCATCGGTGTAAGCGCGCTCCGCCTCGGGCGCGACCCGCATGGAAATGCGATTGCCCGCCGCTCGCGCATCGTCCTGAACCGTATGGATCGCTTCATCGATCAACTTGCGCACATCAACATCGCGCGGCGCGAGGCCTTCAACGCCTGCATCCATACTGGACAGATTTAGGATCTGATCGATCAAACCAAGCAGGTGTCGAGCCGACCCCGTGATCCGACCCGCATCGTCCGACAGATCCTTGCGGCCTTCGGCGTCGAGGTCTTCCTGAATGATCTCCGCATAGCCGATCACCGCATTAAGGGGCGTACGCAATTCATGCGTCATCACCGCCAAAAACTCAGATTTCGCGCGGTTCGCTTCTTCCGCTTCCGCGCGCTTCACTTCAGCTTCGAGCTGACGTTCTTTCGCCGATTGATGCGCGGCCTTCCAGCCAGCGACCATCGCGCCGTTGTTTACAGCTGAGCGCGTCACGTAAGCGAGAAAGCCCACAACCCCGCAGCCGACACCAAACGCGCCCTGCGCAGCATTAAGCGCGGCGGGATCGAACGGGATGAACGGCATCGCCAACAACGCGACGGTCGGCGGGATCGCCGCGAGATACATGAAGCGCGGCGCTTGGAACGTGAACATCATCACGCTCACCAGCGAACTCGCCGCAATCAAAACACCGAGCACGCGCCCCGGCCCGCCGCCGAGCGCCGCAAGCGCCACCGGCATCGCCGCGTAAATCACGATGCTGAACAGACTGCCCCAAACAAACAGCACGCCGGCCGTCTTGCGATCAGCTTGGCCGCGTTGCTCCAGATATGAATTACCGAGCATGTAATCGAAGCACATCGACAGTGCGAGAACGAGGTACCAGCCAAATCCCGCCGCCGCGCTCTCCAGCACCAAAGCCGCGCCGGTCGCGAAAATCGCGCCAACAGTCAGCCGCCAGCGCAGGCTCTTCACCTGCCCCCTGGCCGCAGCCAGCATTGACGGGTCCTGCAGATTGATCACCAGCGCTCCGCGCACAGACTCACAGCTTGCGAAAAATGCGGGAAATACGATTAACCGTTGGTTTGCGTTGTTCCGATTTCACAAACGTTATTCAGCTTTAAGATTCTTGAGCTAAGGCAGCGGCGATGAGCGATTTTGATGCGGTAGTGGTCGGCGCGGGCGCTGTTGGCCTGGCGTGCGGCTACCAATTGGCGAAGGCTGGCGAAACGGTGCTGGTGTTGGAAAGCGCCAACCGCATCGGCTCGGGCGTCTCTTCACGCAATTCCGAAGTGGTTCACGCCGGCTTCTACTATCCAAGCGGATCTCTCAAAGCGAAGTTCTGCGTCGAAGGCCGGCGCGCCATGTACCAATTCCTCGCCGATCACAACGTCGCCCACCAAAAATGTGGCAAGCTCTTCGTCGCGACTGAAGAGAGCGAAATTCCCCCGATCGAGAAATACTACAAGCAGGGCCAAGTGAACGGCGTCGAGAACGCGCGTTGGATCAGCGGCGCCGAAGCGCGGATGCTTGAGCCACAGCTGCGCTGCGTAGGCGCCGTCGAATATCTCGAAAGCGGTGTCATGGATGCACACGGCTACATGGACGCGCTCGAAGGGGAGATCGAAGCGCATAACGGCTCGGTTGTTCTGAACTCACCCTTCCTAGGCGCCACACCTGGCGCGGAGGGTTATGACGTGCGCGTCGGTGGTGAGAGCCCGATGACGATCAGCACCAAAAAGCTCATCATCTCCGCCGGCCTAAGCGCGCAAAAATGCGCCGATACGATCGAAGGCTTCCCGAAAGAGCGCATTCCCAAGCAATATTTAGCCAAGGGCAATTACTTCACCATCAGCATGAAAGCGCCCTTCGCGCGGCTCATCTATCCGCCGCCGGTACCTGGCGCGCTCGGCACGCACTATCGCCGAGACCTTGGCGGCGCCGCCCGGTTCGGCCCAGACATCGAGTGGATCACCGAAGAGAATTACGTCGTCGATCCCAAACGCGCCGACGAATTCTACGACGCTATCCGCAAATTCTGGCCCGGCCTGCCCGACGGCGCGCTGACCGCCGACTACGCCGGCATTCGCCCCAAGATCCATGCGCAAAATGAGCCGCAGCCAGACTTCGTCCTCGACAGCCCGAGCGATCACGGCATGGAAGGCCTCATCTGCCTCTTCGGTATTGAGAGCCCTGGACTGACGTCATCTCTGGCTATCGGCGCCGAAGTCACCAAACGCCTTAGCTGAGATCGAAGTCCACGGGTCCGCGCGTCGCTTTGCCGTCAAAGGCGTGCTGACTGAATGGTCCTGCTATCCACCCAGTGCAAGAACATATGCGCCGACCAACGGTTTGGGTTCGGCGTGACGCGGCCATGGCGATAGGTGACGCCCTGGTAAAGGATGGCGTCGCCCACGGCCATTTCGATCGTGTTGTACGGATCGTCCTGAAATGTCGTTTCGACAGGCTTGGCGTGCGTCAGCCGATCGCGCCCGATCTCGAACGCCCACGGCTTCTCATCGCTATAAGCCAGAGTCAGCGACAGCGAGTGTTCACACGCGAACCGGTCCGAGTGCACCCAGCACAAATCGCCTTCGCGATAGACCCGGAAATACGAATAGGTTGGCAGGAGGTCGCGCCTCGTTAGCTCGCTCATGATCGGCGTGAGCCCCCACAGGAACGCAAGCATCGGTTTGTACTGATGCGCGTACAATTCGAGCGCCGGACGCTTCAGCATCACGCCGTCGCGCATAAGCTCGTTGAGCGGCACACGCGCCTCGTCCAAAGTCGCTTTCAGTTGCGCCAAGAATTCATGCGCCACCGGACGCGTAATCAAGCGCTCTAGATGCGCATAGCCGTCGCGGTGGTATTCGCCGTGAACTCTCATCCCGTTACATTAGGCGATCGCCCCTGCGCGTTCCACCAGGTTGACGGGAAGACGACGGGTGCGCACGTTCGCGGCGTGTCTCCCCAGCTTTCCGCCGCTATCGCCGCCGCGCATGCGCAGCAATGGACGCACGCGCTGGATCTCGTAGCGCGTGCCGCGACGGAGGGCGACGCGGAGGCCGGAGCGCAGCTCGCAACACTCGCCGGCGAGCCGGGCGCCAATGATTGGGAGCGCTTACGCGCCGCCATTGACCCGACGCTCTTGGTGGCCGCCCCGCAAGCCGAACGGCTCTCCGACGGCGCCACCATCGGCGCGTCACGAGGCTTCGCAACGCCCGCGATGTGCGCATGGATGATGCGCCGCGCTCAATCACGGCTCGAACCCTCGATGGTGAACGACTCCGCCACGGGCCAAATGCGTCAGCATCCCATGCGCACGGCTTACACGTGTGCGTTCGGACCTCCGGACCGTGATTTGGTCATCGCCGTTTTGCAAGCGCGTGCGGCCGCCCTGACGAATGTGCCGGTCGCGATGCACGAGGCGCCGAACGTCATCTCGTACGAGCCAGGGCAACAATTCGGACTGCACGTTGATTTTGTCGATCCGAAAAACCCAATGTTCAGGCGCGAACTCGAAGTTCTCGGCCAGCGCGTCACGACGGTCGTGACCTATCTCAATGAGGATTTCGACGACGCGCCAACCCACTTCCCCGCGCTCAAGCTCAACGTTCGCGGTGGGGTCGGCGACGCCATTGTCTGGTCAAACGTGATTTCCGATGGCTCGCCAGACGTGCACACGGTCCACGCCGGTATGCCCCCAACGCGCGGCCGCAAATGGGTTCTGTCCCAATGGCTGCGCAACAAGCCGCAGCCCTATAACCTTTGACTCCGGGGCTTGCGCAGAACGAGCCGCAGCCGGACTTCGTTCTGGCCAGCCCAAACGAAGTTGTGGAGCGTCTCAAAACCGGCGATTAATGGCTGATGCAGCGCCTTCTCGTTACAGCTCTCGCGGCAATTGCGCTCTTCGGCGCCGACGCACGCGCGCAAACCGAACAAGAGCTTACCACGCGCCTCTTCACGATCAGCAGCGCCGCAGAGAGCATTCAGCGCCATGCGTGCAACGTCGATAGCGCAAGACTTTATCGCGGCGCGGTCGATGGCCTCAACGCCATGCCGGAACGCGCCGGCCTGCCGCCACTCCGACTCGCTTCGCCGAACGCTGCAGGATTTAGCACCGCCTTCACGACCGCTTTCGGCCAGGCGGCCGCCGCGCCGCTAGCGCTTGAGAACGCCGCCATCATTGGCATGGTCAAAGCCGCTGACCCGCACGGCAGCTATTGGGACGCGCAGTCTTTGGCGACCGGCGATCTCTGGCTAACGCTCGCGCACTATGAGCCCACAGTCGTTTACGTTCACGCGGGCGGACCGGCGGCTCGCGCTGGCTTACAACGTGGAGATGTCATCACCGCTATCGATGGGCGCGCCACTACGGAGATTGAACCCGGCGGCGTGTGGCGTAGCCTGCGCGGCGAGCCCGGCTCGAGCGTCAGCCTCAGCATCGAACGCGATCATCAGCCGATGACTGTCACGCTAGAGCGCGCCGAGGCCAATCCTGAGAGCCGCGCGGCGCTGCAATGGCGCGTCGTTGATGGCGTCGGCATCATCTCCTTGCTCACGTTCGACGAGCATTCCGCCAACGCCGTCGGCGCTGCCATTCGCAGCATTCGCGAGCAAGAACCGCAGACACGCGGCATCATCCTCGATCTGCGCGACAACGGCGGGGGACTTCTCGATCAGACATTCGAAGTGGCCGGCCAATTCATCGATGGCGGCCCGGTCGCGCGGACGCAGCCCCATCCAGGCTGCAGGCGCACCGCTGGCGAATTCTACAATGTGCAGCGCGACGGCGACGAAACCGGCGGCTCACCCTTGGTCGTGCTCATCAACGCCCGCACACGCAACGGCGCGGAATTGGTCGCCGCTGCTCTGCGCGAACGCCGTGGCGCGACATTGATCGGACAAACGACATCCGGCGAGGCGGAGGTGAGCACCACGATCCCGATCTTCTCAAGCGGCCGCTACGCCGCAGCGAGTATCCGTGTCGCAGAATTGTTGCCGCCATCCGGCGACAGCTGGGAGGGCCGCGGGCTCACGCCAGACATCGTCGTTCCCGAGGGCGGTGATGGCGATGCTGTCTTAGCGCGCGCCCTAGCTCACCTGGGACAATAGAGCGGTTTGACGCCTACTGTTCGGGCCGCTAAACATCCGTCCATGCGCCAGCTCTAGAGCTGCGTTTCGACCGGCACAGGGCCCATATTTGGGTCTGGAGGCAGGCGAGGCACCCCGCCCGACGTGATCGTCCGGCGGGGTAAAACCGCTTTTGGCGCACGGAGAAACGATGTTTGAGGCCCTAACCGACCGCCTATCGGGCGTTTTCGACAAGCTCACCGGGCGCGGCGCGCTCAGTGAAGCGGACGTCGAAGCGGCCCTGCGCGAAGTGCGCGTGGCGTTGTTGGAGGCCGACGTCGCGCTGCCGGTGGTCAAGGACTTCATCGCCAAGGTGAAGATCGAGGCGGTCGGCGAAAGCGTCATCAAGGCGGTGAAACCCGGCCAGCAGGTCATCAAGATTGTCCACGACCAGCTGGTCGCGACGCTTGGCGGCGACGGTCCGCCCGAACCGCTGCGCATCGCTGGCGAGCCGCCGAACGTCATCATGATGGCCGGCCTCCAGGGTTCCGGTAAAACCACCACCACGGCCAAGATCGCGAACCGGCTGACGAAGACCGATCGTAAGCGCGTGCTGATGGCCTCGCTCGACACGCGCCGCCCAGCGGCGATGGAGCAATTGGCCACGCTTGGGAAAACCATCGGCGTCGACGTGCTGCCGATCGTTGCCGGCCAAAGCCCACAAGACATCGCCAAGCGCGCGCTTCAACAAGCCCGCCTTACCGGCCACGACGTCCTCATTCTCGACACCGCCGGCCGCACCACGCTCGACGACGAGATGATGGATGAAGCCGCGTCGATCGCGCAGATTGCCAAGCCGGGCGAAGTCCTGCTCGTCGCCGACAGCCTCACCGGCCAGGACGCGGTCGAAACCGCAAAGCGCTTCCACGAACGCCTGCCGCTCACCGGCCTCGTGCTCACGCGGGCTGACGGTGATGGCCGCGGCGGCGCAGCGCTCTCGATGCGCGCGGTTACCGGCCTACCGATCAAGTTCCTCGGCGCCGGCGAACGCGCCGATGCGCTTGAGGTATTCGACGCCCGACGGATCGCTGGTCGCATTCTCGGCCAAGGCGACATTGTTGGCCTCGTCGAAAAGGCCGTTGAGAACGTCGACCGCGAAGAAGCGGAGAAGATGGCTGCGAAGATGGCCAAGGGCCGCTTCGACTTCGACGACATGGAAAAGCAGCTCAACCAAGTCATTCAGATCGGTGGTCTGAAGGGCGTCATGGGCATGCTGCCCGGCGTCCAGAAGATGAAGAACCAAATCAACGACGCGGCGCTCGATGATCGTCAGATCCACCGTCAGATCGGCATCATCCGGTCCATGACCAAGGCAGAGCGCGCCAAGCCGGACCTGATCAATGGCCGCCGCCGCGCCCGTATCGCCAAGGGCTCTGGCGTCGAAGTTGTGGAGGTTAATCGCCTCCTCAAAATGCATCGGAACATGGCCGACATGGCGAAGGCCATGGGCAAGGGCAAATCGCCCTTTGGCGCCATGGGCATGGGCGCGCCAAGCCCCGAAGCACTCAGACAATTGGGGTCCGGTAAGCCGTTGCCGGGCCTTAACCCTCAATCTGGCCTCCCAGGCCTGCCTGGAGGCCTTCCGGGGCTTCCCGGAAGCAAGAAAAAAAGCTAAGAGTTCAAAGGAGAAGCGTAGAAATGTCCCTGAAAATCCGTCTGGCCCGTGGCGGCGCGAAGAAGCGTCCGTTCTACTCCATCGTTGTGGCCGACAGCCGTAGCCCTCGTGATGGGCGTTTCATCGAGAAAGTCGGAACATATAACCCTATTCTGAAATCCGATGACCCGAACCGGGTCCTCCTCAAGCTGGAGCGGATTCAGGACTGGATGAAAAAGGGCGCCCTGCCGACCGATCGGGTCGCGCGGTTCCTTGATCAGGCTGGCGTTTTCAAGCGCGAAGCCAAGAGCAACCCAAACAAAGCTAAGCCCGGCAAGAAGATGACCGAGCGCGCCGAAGCTGAGGCCGCCGCGTCCGCTGCTCCTGCCGAGGCCGCTCCGGAGGCATAAGGAACACCTGTGGCCGAGAAGAAGTCCGCGCTGAGCAAACCGAAAGCTGCCGC
>JAPLOL010000125.1 GCA_026400735.1 Alphaproteobacteria bacterium
GTGCGGCCCGGCGCGATGCCTTCGGCCTGCCGGCGCAGTTCGGCAGCAGCGTCTGTGCGCTCACTGACATCACTGCTTTCCGGCGGAACCACGAATCACCTCAAAAGGTCCGAACAAGGTTAAGGCCGGACAAGACTAGAAAAGAGCCACATTTTGAGGCCATTCTTGTCCGCTCGCAACGGCAGGGGCCAAACTAGGCGATGTACAAACGCAGACGTAGGCGTTCTTCGTTCAGCAAGCGCGCGCCCGTGTGGGTGCGCCCTGCTCTGATTGGCGTCGGCGTGGCCGCGTTTATTGGCCTGTTCGTGTTCTTCATCGGCCAATCAGACCGCCTCGCGCCCGCCCCGCAGCAGATTAGTGTCGAAGTGCAGGACGCCTTCAAGGAATGACAAACATGGTTACTCGCTCGTTCGCGCTCGCGCTTACCGCAGGCGTGCTGCTCCCGGTGTGTGCTTATGCACAGCAAGGCCAGGACCCGGCGCCGATGCAGGTGCAGCAGGCTGGTGAGCTGAACGCGTGGACGGTTGGAGCGCTGTCGCGCGCGAACGGGGCGCTGCCGGACGATATCTGGTCGCGGTCTGATCCGGCGTTCTTGGCGCTGGCGTTCGATCGCTTGCCGGCTGTGTATGACTCGCCGGCGACGCTGGCGCTGGCGCGACGCGTATTGTTCTCGGGCGCAACGGCGCCACGCGGTGAAGCCGATGCAGCAGCGCGCCGGCGGTTCGAAGCGCTGGGCAAGATGGGCGCAGCGGACGAACTCGCGATGATGGCGTCCGGCGCGGGTTCGGCGACGACCGATGTCGCGATCGCGCAATATGCGGCGCAAGCGGAATTGGCGCGCGGCCAACGCGCACAAGCGTGCAATCGCGGACGCGCAGCATCGGCTAGTGAAACCGTACCGCCCTTCTTGTTGCGGTTGCGCGCGTATTGCGCGGCAGTTGGCGGTGATCGGGCGGCGGCAGATTTGGCGCTTGAGTTGGCGCGCGCGCAAAACGCTGCGGATGCTTGGTACACA
This sequence comes from Alphaproteobacteria bacterium, assembly GCA_026400735.1. Classification (GTDB taxonomy): domain Bacteria; phylum Pseudomonadota; class Alphaproteobacteria; order Caulobacterales; family Aquidulcibacteraceae; genus Vitreimonas. The sequence goes on from JAPLOL010000125.1 coordinate 1,016, forward strand.
GGCGCGATCGCAGCGGCAGGCGGCGCGCCTGCTGCTAGGCCACCAGCAGCGCGCTATGACAATTCGCTCGCGGTGCAGCTCTCGATCGCGGGCGGTTTGCGGCCTGGGCCCAACCCATTGGCGAATTCCTCAACGCTGGCGTTGGTGGCGCTGGCGCGAAACGAGCAAGCGCCACAGCCACAGCGCGCACAAGCGGCGGCTCTCGCCTTCCGGCGCGGCGTAATCAGCGCACAGGAAGCGCGCACCATTTTGGCCGCGACTCCGGCAGAGATCACACAAGCGCTGCCGCCGATCGTCGTGGCGTTGCGCCAAGTGACGGCGGCGCCTGGTTCTATGGAAGCGGCGACGGCGATTGCCGGCGTACTGCGCCAAGCGACGGCGTATGCCGATTTCGCCGCAGCGGCGCGCTTCTTCAAGGCCGACATCGCCGCGTTGCAAAGCGCGCCGGATGCGGCTTCGGCTGTGCTATTCGCCCGCGCCGCTCTGGCGGCAGGTGATGCGCAACTGGGTCAGCGTCTAGTTGCGAGCGCGCGACAAGCGGGTGGCGACGAAGCTGCGTTGGCGCCACTCGATGCGGCGCTGGTGGCGCTCATGGGCGCGCGCAACGACCAAGGCGCAATGGCTATGCAAAGGCGCATCGACCGCGCGACGGCGCAACAAGCGCGCGCGGCGGCGCGCGATGTCACGATCCTCGCTGCATTGGGCGCGCCGCTCGAAGGCGGGACGCAGACATTCCTGCTCGCAAACCCGCCGCAAGGCGGGGCGCGCGCGGAAAGCGGCGCCATGCTGGCGCTGGCGTCGGCCGTGGAGCGCGGCGCAACCGGCGAAGGCGCGCTGCTTGCCGTTGCGGCGATCGGCGAAGGCGGTCCTGCACGGCTCGACGCCGAATCCGTGGACCGCATTGTCCGCGCCTTGCGTGGGCTGCGTCTGGAGGATGAAGCGCGCCGGATCGCTGCTGAGGCGATATTGGCTGGAGCGCCCAGCTGAGTACGCTATAGGCCCTACAGACACGATGACTAAAGGCCGAGCTAAGGACCATGCCTGATCGCATTCCATGCCCACAACATGGACCAGGTGAAGCGACGTACGTTTGCGTACACGTTGAACAGTCCGTGAAGGACAATGTCCCGCGCGGTTTTCACTGGCACGTCGATGACAGCCAGAATCTTCAGGCGTTCTGCAACGCCTGCGACGCCATGGATGAGCAGGCTTGGGCTCAGGTCGTAGCGACCGTTAGCCGAGCGATTTGCATCCAGTGCTTTCAGCGCGTTGCGGCGCTCAACGGCGTGCGGGTGAACCGTTAGGGCCTTGGGCAGGCCGTGAACCAACGAATTGCTAGGTTCGGCAAGAACGATTTCTGATTAAGCTCCGCTTCGTGTCCGACTCAGCTCTCATCGAGTCATTCTTGGAGATGCTCTCCGCTGAGCGCGGAGCGCGGGCGAATACGTTGGATGCGTATGCGCGCGATTTGGACGACGCGCGCGAGCATGTGCGGGTTGGTCTACGAGAGGCCCCGCCTGAAGCGATCGAGGCGTATGTTGCGGGACTGACGAGGCGCGGCCTCGCACCTGCAACCACGCGGCGTCGGATCTCGGCGTTGAAGCAATTCTATCGTTTCTTGTTGCAGGACAACGTTCGCGGCGACGATCCGACGTCGCGGCTCGATCCACCGAAGCGGGCGCGGTCTTTGCCGAAGACGCTTTCGGTGGAAGAGATCGAGGCGCTGATCGGCGCGGCGGACTCTGCTCGCGATCGCGCGCTTATCGAATTGCTTTACGGCGCGGGGCTGCGCGTCAGCGAGTTGGTGTCGCTGCCGATGCGCGCGGCGCCGCGACCAGGTCAGGATCACATGATCGTCGAGGGCAAAGGCGGGAAGGAACGCCTCGTCGCACTCGGAGGGCCGGCGCTGGAAGCACTGGCGCTACACGTCGAAGCGCGCGAGGCGCTTTTGCCGAAGGTGGAAGCGCAACGCGAGAAAGCGCAGCGTTGGCTGTTCCCTTCCGCGAGCGCCGCTGATGGCAAGCTGACGCGCAGGCGTGTGGCGCAGGTCTTGGAGGCAGCGGCGGTTAAGGCGGGAATTAGCCCGGCACGGGTCTCGCCGCACGTGTTGCGCCACGCCTTTGCGACGCATTTGGTTGAGGGCGGCGCAGACCTACGTACGGTGCAGACCCTTCTCGGCCACGCCGACATCGCCACGACGCAAATTTACACGCATGTCGCCGAGGGCCGCTTGAAGACGATCATCGAGACAAAGCATCCGTTGGCAAAAAAACCGAAAGCTTGAGCAAGGTGAACGCGCGATGAGCACAACACCCCTTCCCCAATCCCAGCCGGGTCGAACGTCCGCGTTTCTCGTTTATGTGCTTTTTCTACTCAGCATCCCGAGCGCGGCGATCTTTGCACTGCTGGGCGTCATCGTCGCCCTGGCGGCGCGAGATGGCGCGGGACCGCTGGCGCGGTCGCACTTGGACTATCAAATCCGGATTTGGTTCCAGGCGTTTTGGTGGACCATTGGGTTCGGCGTTCTTGCCATTATTGGCCTGGCGACCCTGTGGCTGGGCGTCGGCGTGATACCGCTGGCGATTGCGGGGATTGGCGGGTTTGTCCTCTATCTTTGGTTTACGGTGGTGAGCTTTTTCGGACTGCTGGCGTTTTTGGACAACCGCCGGAAGTAGTCACAGCCGTGTTACATACTTGAAAAACCACGCGGGCTCGTGTGATTTAGGCGTGAGGGATCAGCGGGAGAGTTCCCGCCGAGCAGGCGAGTGAGAGTTCATGAAGAGATATGTTTTGGCGGCCGTGCTGTTCGCGGCGGCTGTGACGCCGGCGGCTGCGTACACATCGTACGTGAAGCCCAACGAGTTTTGGGTTGTCGCACCTGAGGTTCAGGTCGAAGGCTCTTTTGCGACGCAGTTCTTTACACCGTCGATTGCATTGGGCGACACGCTGACGGTCATCAATCCGGAAGGCCAAAGCGTCGCGGCGAACCGCATTGCGGTGACGAGCGGCGCAACCGAGCTTCACGCGGAACTCGCGCGCGGCGGCACCTATCGGATTTCAACCGGCGAAGTGAGCGGTCAAGTCGCCAACCTCGTTGGCGATAATGGTCAATGGCGCGTGCTTGGTGCAGGCGAGACCCCCGCTGAAGGCGCACAGACGACCACGCTGCAAACCGTCACTGTCGCGGATACCTACGTCACGCGTGGCACGGCGAACCGCACCGCTGTCGATCAAAACATCGGTCGCTTGGCGCTTCATCCGGTCACACACCCGAACCAAGTTCTGGTGAGCCAGGGCTTCCAAGTTCAAGTGTTGTTTGATGGCCAGCCGTTGGCAAACACGGCCGTGACAATTTACGCCTCGGGAGATTCAGACACCGACCAAGACCAGTTCGTCGTGACCGACGCTGCTGGCAACGCGACGTTCACATTTAACGCCGCAGGCAATTACATTATCGCTGCACGTTATCGCGCTGACATGCCGGCTGGCTCAGCAGCGGCGGTTGGGAGCTACACGACGACGCTGACATTTGAAGCGGTAGACCAACTCTACGCGGAAACGGAAATCCGCGAAGCCGCAGCGCCGGAGCGCCGCCGCGAACGTACGCCGGCCCGCCGCCGCGTCGGCCGCCCGGACCAATGAGACTTAGCGCTACCGACTAAATGAAACGGCCCCGGCTCTAGCCGGGGCCGTTTTGTTTTAGTCGAGATCAACCTTGCGCTGATCTCCCAAGATCGGAGGCGCAGAGGTGGCGGCCGCAACGACCATCGCGAACGTAGCGACGATACCGTGCGGACCTTCCCAGAATTGCGCCTCGTGCGGCGCCACCTGAATGGCGCGCACAACGGGATCATCGGGCCCGCTCCACCAGGCTTCAGCGGCGGTGTCCCACAAGTCACGGATCAAGGCGCGATCATTCAGCACGCGCGCCTCTCCGCTGACGGTGAGGAACTTGCCTTCGGCAGGCTCGGCAAAGCTCAGGCAAACATGGTGGTCTTGTTCGACTTGTTCGTCCTTATGCCCGCGTTCGTCAGTGAGAAAGTAGATCGCGTTTTGGGCCTTGCTGGGTTTGGCGCCCATCGGACGCGAACGGATCTTGTCGCCATCCTTCGAGGCCAGCATGCAAACCTCGATCTTCTCCATCAACTTCCAAACTCGATCGATATCTTTTGGATCGGACATACGCCCCTCCTGCTACGTAGCCCAGGCAACATCGCGGCGTGAGCTGATGGTCATCACAACAAATCCAGCCATGAAGTCGATGAGCATCATTGCCATGATCAGCGCGAACTCGATCGTGCCGAAGGCTGGGTTCAGTAGGAAAAAGATAAAGGCGACTATGAAGACGACGAAAGCAAGGCCGTTTTCAACAAGTGATGCGGTCGAGGTGCTCGTCGATTTTATGACTTCGATGAACAGCAAGCCTGCGGCGAGCATAGTCAGTGCGTGACCGCGTGTGACGGTGAAGATCGCGCCGCTTGGCAGATTCAGTGAGAGAAAGATCTGATCCAGCGACGCGCGGATAGCGCTGTGCTCCATCGTCATGGCCACGGCGGCGTAGAGGATCGCCGGGAACATCAACAGAGGAATAGCGCGAAACCAACCCATTGGAGCTGAACGCGCAGCTTTGGTTCCGGTTTCAGCCTCTGGCGGCGACGCGCTCGGCTTGGCGCAGGGCGCGCAGCAGATTGCCGCCCGCGAGCTTGGCCAAGTCCGCATCGCTCCAGCCGCGGCGCATCAGTTCAACGAAGAGCGCTGGGTAGTCCTCAACACCATCAAGCCGCTGCGGGAGGAATGGAACGCCGTCAAAATCCGAACCGATGCCAACATTGTCGTGCCCAGCGACCTGGGCGATGTGCTCGATGTGATCAGCGATGATTGCGAGATCAATCTCCGGGCGCGGGTTGGCGGCAACCCAAGCGGTCACCCCCTCGGTGACTGCGGTGGAATTTCCGGGATTGAGCGCTTTCAGGCGCGCCTCCTCCGCCAAGCGGTTCGTGCCCCATTGCCAAACTTCGTTCGCGGTGAACGCTGGATAGAAGTTGACCATCACTACACCGCCGTTCTGGTGCACGAGGCGCAGCACGTCATCGGGGACGTTGCGTGGGTGCGGCACAAGCGCGAAAGCGGACGAGTGAGAGAAGATGACCGGCGCGGTGCTGACGCGCAGCGCATCGCGCATGGCATCGGCGGAGACGTGGCTGAGATCGACCAGCATGCCGATGCGATTCATTTCTCGCACAACGTCTTCGCCGAAGGGCGACAGACCGCCATGGACTGGCGCGTCGGTGGCGCTGTCGACCCACGACGTCGTCTTTGAATGGCAGAGCGTCATGTAGAGGACGCCTTCGGCGCGGAAGTCGCGCAAGACGGCGAGATTGTTGTTGATCGCCTCCCCGCCTTCCATGCCGAACATGGAAGCGATGCGGCCGGCGCGATGAATACGCACGATGTCGTCGGCGGATTGCGCGAGTTCGAACACGCGCGGATAGCGGCGCACAATTTGGCGGACGGTGTCGATCTGGACGTGCACGGCCTCTGCTGAGGCTGCGCCTTGCAGTTCGGCTGGGACGTAGACCGACCAGAATTGCGCGCCGAGGCGGCCTTGGCGGAGGCGCGGGATGTCCGTGTGCAGCGGGAAAGACAGCGTGCGGGTGTCAGTGTTGAGATCGACGCGTGATTGGTCGGCGCCGTAATTGTCGTGGATCTCCTCGGCGAGATCGTTGTGGCCATCGATCAGCGGCGTCGCGCGCAAGATACGATCGACGCGCGCAAGTTCAGCACGCGTGGGCGGCGTTGGCGTTTGCGCGAACGCAGATGTCGACGCAGCGAGCGCCAGGATCAAAGCGAAAGCGGCTGATTTCTTCATCGCGAACCCATCCCGTTGGTCTCAAGATGGGTGCGTTATTTACCGGCGCGGATCAACCGCAAACGCCGTGCCTAAGCAACAAGGCTGGCGCCCGGCGAGAGCAGCACCGCGACGGCGAAATAAACCACCGTTACGACTACGAGACTGAAGAGGTATTTCTGAGCTTTCATGCGTCACCACCACCTTGGGAGGGATGATGTAGGCGCGGCATGACCGCGATGGTGTGACGCCGGTTACGCGGTGAAATACGCCGGCGCATCGTCGCGGAACCAGCCGACAACGGAAAGGCGCGGAACAGGCGCGAAGGCGGAGACGGCCGAGACGCTGTGGAGACGCAGGCCGTCGAAGACGGTGAGCGTGTTGAAGCGCGGCAGGTAGGCGCGTGAGATGTCTTTGTTGTCGTCAACGAACATCAAGAGCCCGCCCCAATCCGGCTCCCATCTGCGCGAGAAGCCGATCGTGTACGCGGCGCGTCGTTCGAGCTTTTGGCCATCATCGACGTGGCGCGTCAGGAAATTACCAGGGCGATAGTTGCTGGCCTGCGCGTCGACTTTCACAACATCCGGACAATTGATGATCTCGCGCGCGATGGCGATGAACGAAGGCGAGTTCAGCAGCATCGTGATTTGGTGAATCGGATGATCACGATCCCAGCGCGACATGGCGGCCTGGATCATCGGATACGTGAGATAGGCATAGCCAAAATTTTCGGCGGCGCGTTTGCGGATCCCGGCCTCTAGCTCCGCGCGTTCCGCGGAACTCATGGCGCGCAGTTGTTCTGCGCTGAACATAACATTGCGCTTCTCGTCGTTCTGAGAAACGAGCCGCCACGGCAGCGACAACAGCGTGGCTTCGATATGATCGGCGGTGTCTTCGTCGAACAGGTTCGTGATCTGCACGATGCCCTGCTCGGCGTAGGTCTTGGCGAAAGCGGCCAAGTCGAGCTTACGATTGATGCGAAACTCCATGGCGGGCGACTTAGCACGCCCCCGGGAGCATTGGCACCTGCGCAACGCTGTCGCGTGGGCGGGAATTAGAGACCGTAAGCGGCCTTCATCTCCGGCTCTTTGCTCGCGACGAGCTTTGCCAGGTCGACGATGACCTTGGCCTGCTTCCAGGTGGCGTCGTCGAGCATCTTGCCGTCGACCAGCGCGACGCCTGTGCCGTCGGGCATGGCGTCGATCATGCGCTTGGCGAGCTTCACTTCTTCGACGTCAGGCGTGAACACCCGCTTGGCGATGGCAACTTGGCTTGGGTGCAACGTCCACGCGCCGACACAGCCCATCAAATAGGCGTTGCGAAATTGTTGCTCGCAGGCGGCTTCGTCGGCGAAGTCGCCGAATGGGCCGTACATCGGTTTGATGCCGTGCATAACGCAGGCATCGACCATGCGCGCGAAGGTATAGTGCCAGAGATCCTGCTGCGCGGCGTCGCGCGCTTGGCCTTCGACGGCGTCGCTCAGAACTTTGTAGCCAGGGTGGCCGCCGCCGACGCGGGTGGTTTTCATTTTGCGTGAGGCGGCGAGATCGGCGGGGCCGAGGCAGATGCCGTGCATGCGTGGGCTGGCGCCGGCGATGGCTTCAACGTTGGCGACGCCCTGCGCAGTTTCGAGAATGGCGTGGAGCATGATCGGGCGCTTCACGTTGTGCTTGGCTTCAAGCAGCGCGAGTAGCTGATCCATGTAGTGGATGTCCCAAGGCCCCTCCACTTTTGGGACCATTATGACGTCGAGCTGATTGCCGATATTGGCGACGAGATCGGTGACGTCGTCGAGGTGCCAAGGTGAGTTCAGCGCGTTAATGCGAGACCAGTAGCCGACACCTGCGGACCCAAAATCGAAGCTCTTGCCCATCTCGATGGCGCCAGCGCGGGCCGCCTCTTTCGCGTCGGCTGGGATCGCATCTTCGAGATTGGCAAGGATGACATCGACGGTCTTGGCCATGTCGCCGACGCGGCTGCGCAGCTTCTGGTTATGGGCCGGGACGAAGTGGATCATGCGCTCGAGTTTGACCGGCAGCTCGCGGAGCGGTTCGGGTGCGCCGCTCGCCAGGGGCGCGAAGAATTGGCGGGGCGGCTTGGTCACGAGGCTTGATCCTGTTCTGTTCGCGTTTGCAGCATGATCTGCGCCGCGGCCGGGCGCAATCCTGGTATCCGAGGTGGGGCTTTACCTTGAAGCAAGGGCCCGGGCGGGTATTGTCCCGCCTCCTTTAGGGTCCGGGCACAGGCTTTTGCGCACCTATCTCGATTTCGAAAAATCAGTCGCCGAGGTCGAAGGCAAGATCGAGGAGCTGGCCGCTATCTCGGAAGCCTCCGGCTCGGAAGCGCTTGCCATGGGCGCCGAGCTCTCGCGCCTGAAGGTGAAGGCCGAGAAGCAGCTCGCCGACATCTATTCGAAGCTCGATCCCTGGCAGAAGACGCAAGTGGCGCGTCACGCCGACCGACCGCGCTTCCGCGACTATGTTGCGTCGCTGGTGACAGATTTCGTCGAGCTTTCGGGTGACCGGGTCTACGGCGAGGACGCCGCCATCCTTGGCGGCACAGGCAAGTTTCTGGGACGCCCCATTTTGGTGATGGGCCACGAGAAGGGCCGCACCACCGCCGATCGCCTGAAACACAATTTCGGCATGGCGCGGCCCGAGGGCTATCGCAAAGCCGTGCGGCTGATGGATTTGGCCGACAAATTCTCGCTTCCAGTCGTGACGTTTGTCGACACCGCAGGCGCCTATCCTGGCATTGGCGCCGAAGAGCGCGGACAAGCGGAGGCGATTGCGCGGTCGACGGAACGTTGCCTCACGCTTGGCGTACCGATGGTGGCTGTGATTGCCGGCGAAGGTGGCTCAGGCGGCGCCATTGCGATCGCGGCGGCTAACAAGGTGCTGATGCTTGAGCACTCGATCTATTCGGTGATCTCGCCGGAAGGCGCGGCGTCGATTCTCTGGAAGGATGCGGCGCGGGCGAAGGATGCGGCGACGGCGATGAAGATCACGGCGCAGGATCTGATTGAGTTGAAGGTGGTGGATTCGATCATCACTGAACCGACCGGCGGCGCGCATCGCGAACCGGCAGCGGCGATTGCTTCGGTCGGCGCGGCTGTGGCCGAAGCGCTGGACGAGCTGACGCCTTTGACGGCCGACGAAATGCGCAAACAGCGTCGCGACCGCTTCCTGGCGATCGGCCGCTTTGAGGCGGAAAACGGCCCGAGCGTTTGATGGTGACGCGAGTCACGTAGGAATCCCGCCAGCCCCGCCCTATGTTGACCCTCTGAGCTTTTCGGAGGCCCCTTATGTCTGATGAACTTTCACGCCGCGCGGTCGCACTTGGTCTTGGCTCAAGCTTGCTGTTGGCAGGCGAGGCATCAGCGCAGCAGCAGCAGACGTATTCGCACGATGAAATTCTGGCAGCGGCGCAACGCTTCTTTGGCGCTGGGGCTGAAGGTTTGGCCGTCGTTGTCGACCACGTATTCGAAGAGCTTGGCCGGCCGAACGGCTATATCGAAGGCAATGAAGGGTCCGGCGCCATTGGCATCGGCCTGCGCTACGGTGACGGCAACCTGCACCTTAAGGGTGGCAACGGCACCACGCGCGTCTTCTGGCAAGGACCGTCAGTTGGATTCGACACAGGCGGCAACGCCTCGCGCGTGTTCACGCTGACCTACAATCTCCGCCGCCCCGACAGCATCTTCCACCGCTATGGCGGCGTCGATGGTTCTGCGTATTTCGTGGGCGGCGTAGGCGTGAATTATCAGCGGCGCGAAAACGTAACGCTAGCGCCGATGCGTGCGGGTGTTGGCTTCCGTCTCGGAGCGAACGTTGGCTACCTGGCGTATTCGCGCCGCCGTCGCCTCAATCCGTTCTGATCTGGCGCGCTTTCTTAGAGGCTTGCTCGCGCTCATGACGTTCGCGGAATTCCTCCGCGAACGCTGAGGCGAGAATACCAGTCGGCATTGCAACGATTCCGACGCCGGCGAGCGCAACGAGACCGGCGGCAACGCGGCCCCAAGCCGTCTCGGGATACACGTCGCCATACCCGACAGTGGTGAGTGTCACGACCGCCCACCACATTGCGCGCGTGATCGAGCCGAAGGCTTGGGGTTTCGTGTCGCCTTCAATGAAATAGAGCATCATCGCGGCGATGTAGAGCTGAGCGCCCGCAACGCAGAGCGCAGCTACGAGCGGCGGCCAAGCGCGCTTCACTGCAGCGCCGACGATCGCGAACGCTGGCACGTAGCGCGCAAGCTTGAAGAGCCGGAAGAGACGCAATGCGCGCAGCGCTGGAAACCAAGCGCCTGTGGCGTCGGGGAAAAATTGCAGGGCGATCAGCTCAGGCAGAAACGCCAGCAAGTCGGCGATTGTGATCGGCTGCAGGAGGAATTTGATACGGCCGCCGACGCCCTTGTGCCGAGGATTCTCGCCCTCGGACCAAAAGCGCAGGGCAAACTCGACCGCGAACAACCAGACCACAGTGACGTTGATGGTGCGCAAGATCGGCAGAGCGCCAGCGCTCATCGCCGTGTCTGGTCGCAGCGCTTCAGTTTCAAGCGCAAGCGACGCGAGGCTCACCAGCACGAGCAGGATGATCGCGCCGGAGAAGAAGTTTATCTTGCCGTCGTCCGGCTCAAGCCAATCGTGGATGTAGGCTTTGGCCGAGTTGTGCTTGCGTTTGATTAGAGGCATGGCCCCTCCTCGCGCGCCGTTTTAATCGCGCGCGCGAGTCGGGCAAGAGCGTTCAGCTTGGCGTTGAAAGCTTCAGGCCCACGATCCCAAGCACGATCAGCGCGATGCACGCAACGCGCATGAGATTGGCGCTCTCCTGGAACAACATGATGCCGAGGATGGCCGCGCCGACAGCGCCGATGCCGGTCCACACTGCGTAGGCGGTGCCGATGGGAAGATCGCGCGCGGCTTGCGCGAGCAGCCACATGCTGATGACCATGGCGGAGACGGTGATCGCGGTGGGGACGGGCTTGGTGAAGCCCTCCGCGTATTTCAGACCGATCGCCCAGACGATCTCGAACAGACCGGCCGCAGCCAGCATGATCCACGATTGCATGACGTGCTCCTCAAGCGCGGTGGCGCTTATAGGGGCCGTCCCCAATGGTGGAAAGCGCGCGGGCCGTCCCGCGCAAAGGCGATATGGGACAAGCGTAGGTGCTTGCCAAGAGTGTGCGCACGGGCGGAGACTGGCGCGATGCGGGGTCTGGTTCTTGTTCTTTCGTTGGTGCTTGGCGCGTGTGCCACAGCGCCTGTCGCGCCGATCAATGCGCCGCTTGGTGGTTTGCGCACCGATGTCGAAGGACGCGCGCCGGTGGGCGACGATCTCATCGTGTTGGCGCTCTCGGGCGGCGGCGCGCGCGCGGCGTCGTTTCATCTCGGCGTGCTGCAAGCGTTGCGCGACACGCCGGGCCGCGACGGGCGGCCGTTGAGCGAGCACATCGCGCTCATCACGTCTGTCTCGGGCGGTTCGGTGCTTGCGGCTTATTACGGACTGCATGGCGATGCAGGGCTCGACACGTTCGATGCTGCCTATCTCGGACGCGAATGGCGCGTGCGCGGGCCAAGTTCGCCGTTTGGCATCGCCGGCGCGTTGCGCGGCGGCATGAACGGACCACAGCAGCTGCGTGCTTGGCTGGCTGAGAACATTTATGGCGACGCAACGATCGGCGACATGCGCGCAGGCCCGCGCGTGATCCTCAATGCAACAGATCTCTACAACTCGACGCCGTTTGCGTTCACGCAATTCTTCTTCGATGGGCTTTGCAGCGACGTGCGGCAGGTGCGCGTTGCGGACGCGGTGGCGGCCTCCATGGCGGTGCCGGTGGCGTTTCGGCCTGTGGTGATGGAGAGCTATGGCGCACGCTGCCCTGGACCGCCGGCCTGGACGACGCGCGTGTTGGCGGATCGCAACGCCGGCGAGAACGTGCATCAGACGGCGCACGCGTTTCAAAACTATCGAGGCGATACGCCGGCGGGGCAGCGTTACGTGCACCTCGTCGATGGCGGCGTCGCGGATAATCTCGGCATGTTGAGCTTGCAGGTGTTGCGCGCCGGTGGGGATGCGCCCTCGCCGCTCTCGGTGCGCGAAGCACTACAAGCGCGGCGGGTTTTGTTTCTGGTTGTCAATGCGGAGTACATTCGGCCGCGCACGTTTCAACAGAACGCTACGGATGCGATTGGCGCATATGAGATGATGTATTCGCCGGTCGACGTGGCGACGGAAGTGGCCAAGCGTGCATCCGCGGATGTGTGGCGCGCCCAATTGCCGGAGTATCAGCGCGCGCTGCGCGATTGGCGCTGTGGATTGGTCGAGGATCGGCGCGATGGGATGCGCTGCGATGACATCACGCTGAGCATGGACGTCATCACGTTCCGCGACATGGAGCCGACGGAGTACGAGGCGCTTTACGACACGGCGACGGATGTGTCGCTGCCGCGCGAGACGGTGGATGCGCTGACGCGCGCGGGACGCGGTGTTGTCGGGCGGAACGCGGCGCTCGCCGCCTTTCGCCAGAACTAACCGCGCAGCGTCCCGCCCGTCGCCTTCATCACGGCGCTGACGATCTTGGCGCTTGCAGCTTCGATCTCAGCGTCGGTGAGCGTCTTCTCTTTCGGCTGCAGCGTGACTTCGATCGCGAGGCTCTTCTTGCCCGGCTGCATCCGCTCGCCGCGATAGACGTCGAAGAGGTTCACGTCGGTGATCAGCGCTTTGTCGGCACCTATGGCGGCGCGGACAACGTCCTGCGCGCTGACGCCGTCATCGACGATGAAGGCGAAGTCGCGCGTAAGCGGCTGTAGATCGAGCTTTTCGAGCGGCGGTTTACTGCGGCCTTTGGCGCGTGGCGCAGGCAATGCGTCGAGGAATATCTCGAATGCGAGTGCGGGCGCTTCAACGCCGATTGCCTTCAGCGTGCGCGGATGGATTTCGCCGTAGTACGCGATCACCTTTGGCCCGAGCTTCAGCGCACCGGTGCGGCCTGGGCGCCAATGCGAAGGCGCGTCACTGAAGGTCTGCAGCGAGGCAACGGGCGCGCCGATGGCTTCGAGGATGATCAGCACATCGCGCTTCACGTCGAAGATGTCGGCCTGCGGAGCCGCACGCCAATGACGCGGCGTGCGCGCACGCCAAACGCCCGCGACCGTGCGCTGCTGGCCGCCATCATTGGTGTTGGCGTAGGCCGGACCTGCTTCGAACAGGCGCGCATCGTCGAAGCCGCGATCGGCGTTCTTCTGCGCGGCGGCGAGCAGATGCGGCAGCGCGCTCGGGCGCATGCAATCGAGTTCGGATGCGATCGGGTTGGCGACGAGCATATCGTCGGCGCCGCCGCCGAAGGCTTGCGCTTGCGTGCGTGAGCAGAAGCTCCAGGTGATTGCTTCGTTGTAGCCGAGCGATGCGGCCGCGCGCCTCGCAAGTCGTGTGCGGCTCTCGCCAACGCTTGCCGGTGGCGGACGGAAGCCTTGCGCGCGCGGCGGATCGAGCACAGGTAGTTTATCGAAGCCTTCGATGCGTGCGACTTCTTCGACGAGATCGGCGGGACCATCGACGTCCCGACGCCAGGTTGGCGGCTCAACGATGATCCGTTTGCTACCCTGCGCCTCGGCGCTGGTTTCGAAGCCAAGATCCTTCAGCACGGCGCGCACGCGCGTCGGCTTCACGTCGATGCCGGCGAGTTGGCGCACGCGATCGGGATCGAAGAAGATCGCCTTTGGCGGTGGCGGCAGATCGCCCACAACTTGGATTTCACTGGGCTCACCGCCGCAAATATCGAGGATAAGACGCGTTGCGAGTTCAAGACCTGGGACAACGAAACCGGAATCGACGCCGCGCGCGAAGCGATATTGCGCGTCGGTGGTGAGCGTCAGCGTGCGACCGGTTTTGTGCGTGATGGTGGCGTCGAAGTACGCGCACTCAAGCAGGATGTCGGTGGTTTCTTCGGTGACTTTGGAAAGCTCGCCGCCAATCACGCCGCCGATGCCCTGCACGTTTGCGTCGTCAGCGATGACGCACATGTCGGGGGTGACGTTGTAGACGTTGCCGTTGAGCGCCGTGCAGGTCTCGCCTTCGCGGCCCATGCGCGCGCGGAGCGTGCCCTTGAGCTTTGAGGCGTCATAGACGTGCGCCGGGCGATTGCGATCGTGCGTCAGCAAGTTGGTGATGTCGACGAGCGCGCTGATTGGCTTTTGGCCGATGGCTCGCAACTTTTGCTGCAGCCAGAGCGGCGACGGGCCGTTCTTGAGACCGCGAATGTAGCGGCTCGCGAACATCGGGCACGCGTGCAGATCATCAATGTCGACCTTCTGCGGGCTCGGGTAGCGGCCCGGCACTGGCAACACCGGCTTTGTCGTTTGCTTGCCAATGCCGGCGGCGGCGAGATCGCGCGCGATGCCAGCGACGCCCAACCAATCGGGACGGTTCGGCGTGACTTCGATATCGATCACCGGATCGTTGAGGCCGAGCGCTTCGGCGAGCGGCGTGCCGACTTTGAGTTCGGGATCGAGTTCGAGAATGCCGTCGGCGTCGGTGTCAAGTTCAAGCTCGGCGCCAGAGCAAAGCATACCGTTGGAAACGACGCCGCGCACGGGCTTTGGCTCAAGAGTGATGCCGCTGCCTGGGATGTAGGTGCCGATCGGCGCGAACGCGGTGACGAGGCCAGCGCGTGCGTTCGGGGCGCCGCAGACGATTTCCAAGTTACCGAGTTTGGTTTCGACTTGGCATACTTGCAGCTTGTCGGCGTTCGGGTGTTTCGCGGCGCTGATGATGCGCGCGACCGTGAAAGCGCCAAGCTTCTCGCCAGCGTTCTCAACGCCTTCGACTTCCAGACCAGTCATGGTCATGGTTTCGACGAAGGCGTCGATGCTCGCGTCGGTTGCGAGGTGCTCTTTGAGCCAGGACAAAGTGAACTTCATGGCGTGAGGCCGTTCCCGCAGAAGAAAGGTTCAGGATCGAAATCGACGCTTCGCACTGCATCGCCATCTCGCGACGCGGGCGGCACCTGATCGAAGCGCACGAAGGCCGCGAGCGTGTCACGCCCGCCGACGCGATGGACCGCATCGCCAGTGTCGGCGGACCGATTGGCGCCGAGTTCTCCCGACGATGTCGGCCAATTGTTTGCACTGATGCAAAGATCGCGATCCGTCAAAGAGCTGAACTCGACGAGAAAGCGGCGATCGGCAGTGCTTGCTGTCGTGGTGACGCGGTAGTCCGCATTGCGCGTTGGCGTGGCGGGCGCGTCGGGCTCCGATGGCGAACAGGCGCCAATCGTAACGAACGCCGCGAACACCAGCGCACGCGTCATGCTCGCGCCGAGCTCCATATGATTACGCACACGCCACATCAGCCAACTCCCTGCGCCAGGCCCGGCAACAGGAACGGGCTGAAGCCGTAGTGTTTCAGCCAGCGCGTGTCGTTGGCGAAGAGATCGCGGAGATCGGGCATGCCGTACTTCAGCATCGCTAAACGATCGATGCCCATGCCGAAGGCGTAGCCTTGGTATTTCTCAGGATCGATGCCGCAATTGCGGAGCACGTTCGGGTGCACCATGCCGCTGCCCAGAATTTCGAGCCAATCGTCGCCTGTGCCGATCTTCAGCGTGCCGCCCGAACGATCGCAGCCGACATCGACTTCCGCGCTCGGTTCGGTGAACGGGAAATGGTGCGGACGGAAGCGCAGCTTCACGTCGTCGACTTCGAAGTACGCCTTGAGCGCCGCGGTGAGCACGCTCTTCAAATCCGCCATGCTCGTGGTCTCGTCGATAACGAGGCCTTCGATCTGGTGGAACATCGGTGTGTGCGTGGCGTCCCAATCCTTGCGGAAGGTGCGGCCCATGCAGATCATGCGAATGGGCGGCTTCTGCTTCAGCATCGTGCGCACTTGCACAGGGCTAGTGTGCGTGCGCAGCACTTTGCGTTCGCCGTTTTCATCCTGCGCGTTGAGGAAGAACGTATCCTGCAGCTCGCGCGCAGGATGGTTCTTCGGAAAGTTGAGCGCGGTGAAGTTGTTGAAGTCCGTCTCGACGTCAGGCCCCTCTTCAACGGTGAAGCCCATCTCGCCGAAGATCGCGGCCATCTCTTCCATCACCTGGCTGACAGGATGGATGGTGCCGATGCGCGGGCGCACTGGCGGGAGCGTGACGTCAACGGCTTCGCTTTGAAGCTGACGATCAAGCGCAGCTTCAGCCATGCCAGCCTTCTTCGTGACGATGGCTTCGGTGACCTTGTCCTTGAGGACGTTCAGCGCGCCACCGAAGGTCTTGCGCTCGTCAGGGCTCATCGTGCCCAGGTTTTTCATCAGCGCTGAGATCGAGCCCTGTTTGCCAAGCGCCTCAACGCGCAGCGCTTCAATCGAGGTTTCGTCGTTGGCGGCATCGACGCGCGCGAGCAAATCGCGCTCGAGGGCGGCAAGGTCTGTGGCGTTCGCGTTCATTGTTGTCCTGCCCTACGGCGGTTTGCGCTTCCGTACGCCGTCTGTGCGGCGAGTGTGCGCAAAATCACACTCGCGGTCGCGACCGTTCCTGAGCCCCTCACTGGGACCGCCAAATCAGTGATTTTGCCGTTCATTCTGCGTGTTTAGCGGAGACGCTTGGGCGGAAGCAATTTCCCAAGGCCTTGAAAGCCTTGCCTATCTGCAACCTTGCCGGTCGTTTCGCCCCCGTGTTACCGCTACGCGAAGGGGAGAGATCATGAGAATTATAATCGGCGCGGTGGCGGCGATGCTGGCGGCAACGCCAGGTCTGGCGCTCGGGCAAACGAACGAACCTGCTCAGGTTGTCACCCAGGCGGCGATTGGCGCGCCGGTGGAAGCGCCCGTCGTTGCTCCCGTAGAGGCGCCGACAACGATCACCATTCCGGCAGGCACCACGATCGTGGTGGAGTTTTCTGAAACCCTGAGTTCGCGAACGTCTTCGACGGGTCAGCTCGTCGGTCTACGGCTGCGCGACCCGCTCGTAGTTGATGGACGAACAATCGCCGAGGCCGGCGCCATCGGTGGCGGGGAAGTGATCGATGCGTCCCGCTCCGGCATGGGCGGACGAAGCGGCAAGCTCATCGTGTCCGGTCGCTTCATGGAGATCGCGGGTCAACGCGCCCGCATACGTGGCTTGCAGGTTGTGATCGCCGGCGAGGACAATTCTCGTGAAGCCGTGAACACCATGATGCTCGTGCCTTATGTCGGCTGGATGGGTGGGTTCATTCAAGGCGGCGAGATTGAGATTCCGGCCGGAACGCGCGCTGAGGCGCGCCTCACAACGAACCTGGTCGTTCCATTGTCTGCGCTGTCAGCGCCGACAGCTGAAACGCAATCAGACAACGCGGCGCCTCTCACGGCGCCGACAGAAACAACTGCAGTGGTGGAGGACACACAATGAGGGGATGGAATACTGTACTCGCGGCGACGGCGCTTGCCGCGTTGCTATCGACGGGCGCGTTCGCGCAAGAAACAACCGCGCCGACAACTGAGCCTGCCGCAACGGAGACGGCGGCGCCGACACTAGAAACGCCGCCAACCGATGCGGCAACGACAGAAGCGCCCGCCGCTGAAACGGCTGCACCGACAACTGAAGCGGCCGCGGCGGAAGCGCCGGGACGTATCATCTTCTTCCGCCCGGGGCGCCTCGCCGGCGCGGTCTATACTTATCACATCGTTGAAGTTGCTGAGGACGGCGACTCGACACGTGACTCACCGCAAATCGGCAGCCTGCCGAATGGCCAATACTTTGAATATGCCGCCCCGCCAGGCATCCATAACTACAACATTCGTGGCCCAATGGCGGTGAACCTCGATGAGGATCGCATTCGTCTCGAGGTCGAGTCCGGTGAAACTTATTATATCGAACAGACAGTGCGCATGGGTCTGATCACCGGCGGCTTCCGCCTGGTGCCATCGACGCAAGCCGAATTTGAGCGCCGCCGTCTGCGCCAGTGGACGCCACGCGAAGAATAAGGCGCGTGCAACTGACAATCTGCGCTTAGCGCCAAACAAAACGGGCCGAAGCATCTCGCTTCGGCCCGTTTCATTTTAGCTTTGTCGCTGAAGCTTACTTCAGCGCGCCTTGCGCTTGAGCGATGAGGCCCTTGAAGGCTTCCGGCTCATGCATGGCGATGTCGGCCATGACCTTGCGGTCGAGCGTGATGCCAGCCTTGGTCAGACCCGCGATGAAGCGCGAGTACGTTAGGCCCTCTTCACGCACAGCCGCATTGATGCGCACGATCCAGAGTGCGCGGAAGCTGCGCTTCTTGGCCTTGCGATCGCGGTAGGCATAAAGACCGGCCTTCTCGACTGCGGCGTTCGCCGTGCGGAAGGTGGTCGAGCGACGGCCATAATAGCCCTTCGCCTTCTTCAGAACTTTCTTGTGGCGGGCGTGCGCGGTGACGCCCCCTTTTACGCGTGCCATCTATCTCGCTCCGCTCAATCTAGGCCGTACGGGATCCAGAGCTTGATGCGCTTTGCATCGGGCTCTGCGATCGTCGACGTGCCGCGGTTTTGACGGATGTACTTCGCGTTGTGGCTGATCAGGCGGTGACGCTTGCCGGCAGGGCCGGCCTTCACTTTGCCTGAGGCCGTGAGCTTGAAGCGTTTTTTGACGCCGCTCTTGGTCTTCAATTTCGGCATTTCATCCTCTTTTGGATCGGGCGTAGGCCGAAACCCACGCAAAAAGGATCGCCACGGCATGCCGTACAGGCCGGGCCATCCAAGAAGGCGGGGCAGATAGCATGGGGGTTCCGGCCCCGCAATGGGGCCGGTGGGGAGAAATCCGCCGGCATTCCGCCGATTGTCCGCACTATGACTCGGGCCCTCGCGGGGTCCTGCCACGCGCTAGCGGCACGAGCATCGGCGGCGTGGGTGGCCTGCGTGGGGCCGGCGACACGACCAGGCTGGGAGATCAGCGCGTGGCTTAACCGTAGGCAGCGAGGCTCAACCCACAATGTGCCGACATTTTGGCTCCCTGCCCCGGCTTGGGGCGGCTAAGCTGCCCGGAGTGGGAGCGGACGGCATGGTGCGGCAACCGAAAGACTTGGCCGAGGCGAAGCAGATTTTCGCTGAGGAGAAGAACAAGGTCACCGGCTCGATCTCGGCGATCGCCGGTTCACGGTGGCTCTTGGCGATCCTGGCGACGCTGGTGATCGCGTTTGGAACGCACCTCGCCTTTGCACCGACGCGGCTGCCTTCTGTGGGCGGTATCAGCCTTGCGGCCGTCGGCTTGCCGCCGACCGTGGATTTCGGCTTTGCGGGCGATCAGGCCAAGCAAGCGGCGGAAGCGGCGGCGAACAGCGAAGCACGCACGCGCGCCGAAGAGTTTATCACGACGAACCAGGACAAGATTCCGATCTTCAACGCCGTCGTGTTTGGCATCACGTTGCTGCTCTTGTTCGGCAACATGTGGATCATGACCAAGCGCCGGCCCTACTCGCGGGGCTAACCGCGGCGGAAGCCAAAGCGATAAGGCGGGATCGGAAGTTCCGTCGTCGGCCATTCGTTAAATGGATACGGCTTCGCGACCGCGAGCAGCACTGTGCCTTGTGGCGTTTCGAGTGGCGTGCCGAGCGTGATCTCGCGCTCGGTACCAGAGACATCCGCACGCAGAACAAGTTGTCCCGGCCACACGCAATCGACGTTTGCCGGGCAGCGGCTGTCTTCTTTCACATCGATCGGGCGCACTGTCAGCCCACCACCGAGATCCACTGTTTCGCTGATGCCGGCGGCAACGACGCCTTCAGCGGCAAGTTCGGCGTCGATACGCGCAAGATCAGCGACGATGCGCTGGGCGAGTTCGGATTGAGGTGGCGGCGGCGTTTGCGCGGGCGCGCTCGGCTGCGTGCAGGCAGCGAGCGCGAACGCGGCAATGAAAGTGGCGCGGATCAAGCGCGGCGGAAGCCGAAGCGATAGCCGGGCTTTGCGCCTTCGGGCCAATCGGTCCACGGTCCAGGCGAGATCGCGACGAGCGCGAAGTTACCGCGCGGCGTTTGAGCACCGGCTGCATCGTCGTTGATTTCCCGATCGCCGACGCCATCGACGTTCACGCGCAGACGCAAACGGCCTGCCCACACGCAACGGGCGTTCTGCGGGCAGCGGCTGTCTTCCAGCACTTCAAGTGGACGAACGCGCAAGCCGTTGCCGAGATCAGCGGTCTGATTGATCGCGGCGATGACAACGCCTTGCTCATGCAGTGCGGCTTCGCGCTGCGCGAGATCTTCGCGGATGTGTTGGGGCAGCGGTGCTTGCGGGCCAGGGCCCGGCACGTTGCCCGTCGTTGAAGCACAGGCAGCCAGGGCGAAAGCCGCAAACAGAATGGCACGCATGGAAACGTCTCTCCGTAGTTTGCAGCGATCTAATCCGCCCTGAGCTGAATGGCGGCTGATGAACGCGCTTACGAGCGCGGCGCCATCACCATGACGACCTGGCGGCCTTCGAAGCGCGGCTCGTGCTCGACCTTGGCAATGCCGTCGAGTTCGGTGCGCATACGATCGAGCAGATCCATGCCGAGGTTCGTGTGCTGCATTTCGCGGCCACGGAAGCGCAGCGTGACCTTCACCTTATCGCCTTCTTCGAAGAAGCGATGGATGGCCTTCATCTTCACTTCGTAATCGTGGTCGTCGATGTTCGGACGAACCTTGATTTCCTTGAGTTCGACGCGCTTGGCTTTTTTGCGCGTCTCCGTCTTC
>JAPLOL010000050.1 GCA_026400735.1 Alphaproteobacteria bacterium
GCTCATCGCCAATCTTGTTCAGTGGGGCGAGCACGCCTTCGCAAAACTTCGCGCCCTCTTCCAACACCGAGTCGATCAAATCGAGCGGCGCGTCGGAGAAAGTCGGCAGATTAGAGTAGCGCTCGATGTCGAGCACATCCTTCAGGAGAAAGCGATATTCACGAAGCGGCGCCGTGTAACTCGGCATGTCCCAGCTCTCCCTATTATTTTTCTTGAGCTTCTACGCGTCTTAGTGCGCGTCTTCGAGCCGCTTCTTGGCTTCCGCTTCAAACGCGCGCGCGTTTGCGACAGCAGCTGGCGCGGCCGGCTTCGACAGGAAGTCCTGAAGCTTCTTCACGCTCTCGTGGAGGATTTCGATCGCGGCATCGACATCTTCGCGTTGCGCTTCGAGCGCGACGATGCGGGCTTGGTACTTCTTCAACGTCGTCTGCGCTTGAGCGCGCTGATCAACTTTGTAGAGGTCCAGAATTTCTTTGATTTCGATCAGCGACAGACCGACGCGCTTGCCGCGGAGGATGAGTTGCAACTTGGCGCGGTCGCGATGTGAGTAGACGCGGTTCATGCCATCGCGGCGGGGCGTAAGTAGCCCTTTATCCTCATAAAAACGGAGCGCTCGAGGCGTGACCTCGAACTCTCGGGCCAGCTGCGAAATTGTATAGGTGCGCTCAGCTTTTGATGAGGTCATGGGGAGGTCGCTCCGGTTTACCCAGCGGCCTCACGCTAGTTTCCGTTTACGGTAGGGTCAACTGAAGTTGACGACCCCGTCACGTATTTGAGCTAACTGACAGGAAATCTTGAGAAATATCTTCAGGAGTTTGGCAGCCATTGAGCGCCATGGTGATGTCCAGCTCAGCCAGTAGGTATTCCATCACCGTTTTGACGCCCTGTTCGCCGGCCAACGCCAAGCCATAGACATAAGGACGGCCGATGCCGGTAGCGTCCGCGCCGAGCGCCAGGGCCTTGAAGATATCGGATCCGCAGCGAATGCCGCTGTCGCAGAAGAGCTTGGTCTTGCCCTTCACGGCGGCGGAGACCTTGGCGAGCGCATCGAGCGACCCGATCGCGCCATCGACTTGGCGGCCGCCGTGGTTGGAGACCATGACGCCGTCATAGCCTTCGCTCACCGCCTTCTGCGCATCGTCAGCGCGGATGATGCCTTTCAGAACGATGGGAAGTTTCGTCCACGATCTGATTTGCGCGATGCGTTTCCAATCGACGCTTGGATCGGAGAAGAGCTGCGTGAATTGTATCGCGGCGCCGAGCGGATTTTCTTCCGGCGTTTGCGACAGCATCCCCCTAAACACGGGGTCGCTTGTATATTGTGCGATGCCCTGCCCGCGCAGGAACGGCGAGAAGCCGAGATCGAGGTCGCGCGGACGCCAGCCGAGCACAAGCGTGTCGAGCGTGATGAAAATGGCGCGGCAGCCGATGGCCTCAGCGCGCTTCACGAAGCTCTCAGCCAGCGCGTCAGACTTGCCCCAATACAATTGATAGAAACGCGGGCCATCGCCGTTGGCTTCCGCGATCTTTTCCATCGGCGTTGATGCCTGAGACGAAATGATCATCGGCAGATTGAGCGCGCCCATCGCACGCGCGACGGCAAGATCGGCTTCCGGGTGCATCATTTCCAAGACGCCGATGGGCGAAGAAAACACCGGCGCAGCAACGCGCGCGCCGAATATTTCGCAACCGAGATTTCTTGTGCCTGCGCCGCCGAGCATGCGTTGCGCGATCGGAAAGCGATTGAAGGCGGCGCGGTTTGCGTCCGCGCCGGTCTCTAATCCAGCGCTGCCGGCAGTGTAGGCCCACGCTTCTGGAGTCATCTTCTTCTGCGCGGCGGCTTCGAGGCCGGTGAAGTTCGTCGGGATCTCCGGTTGCGCGCCGCTCAAACCGCGAAGGTAGACGCCGCCTTGCGTTTCGGGGCCGAACTGTCGCGGCGTGTCAGACATGGCTAATTCCTGTTTACGATTTTACCCGCCATTAACACGCCAACGCCTTTCATCGACACTGCAAAGTCGTGGGCGATTCTCGAATTCTTCGAGTCTTCGTCCCGGGGGTTGGGCGTGAGCCGCGGACGCGCGGCGAAAACGCGGCGAGGGCATAATGAGCGGTGCGCAGAACTGGAGCGTCAAGGGCATTGACCCCAAAGTGCGAGAAGCTGCGCGAGAAGCTGCGGCTCGTCAGGGCATGAGCCTTGGCGAATATCTGAACCAAGCGCTTGCGTCTGGTCAGCTTGGCGGTGGCGGCGCGCAATCGCAGGCCCAGCACACACCGCAACAGCCAACGCGCACGTCGCGTCCGCGCACGTTCGGTACGCAACACGCAGATTATGAGGGCGAAGAAGATTGGGGCGTCGGCGGTGGCGCTGTGCGCACGAACGACCCGACGCGGCTTGCGCAACGCATCGAAGCTATCGAGCGCCGCACGCAGCTTGCAGTGACCGGTCTTGATCGCGCTGTATCGACGATAGACCGCTCTGTGCTTGGTCTTGCCGCGCGCATTGAAGATGCGGAAGCGGCTTCGAGTGAAGCAGCGGAACGCATTGCTGATGCGTTGGAGCAATTCCGCTCGGCTGGTGAAACGTTGAGTGGCCGCGCCGCTGACGTGGAAGACGTCAAACATCGCCTTGAGCACCAGGTCGCTGTCGCTGAAGAAGTGGCGCGTCGTGCTGAGGCTGCGGCTTCGTTCCTAACGAACGAGATGGGCAACGGCGGCAACATTCTGGCGCAGACGCTGGCTGAGGCGCGCACGGTTGCTGAAGAAGCCGCGCGTCAAGCGACGGAAGCTTCAATCGACGCGGTCAACGAACTGCGCCGTCTTCAGAACGAACTGAGCGAACGGCTGAGCGATAGCGAAACTTCGACGCGCCGCGCGATTGAAAGCGCGGTTGCGGAAGTTCGCACGGAGACATCGAGCGAAACGCGCGGCGCGCGTGAAGCGCTGCTGGAAGAAGTTGTTCGCCTTGAGAGCGAGATTTCTAAGCGCGTCGGCAGCGTTGAAGCGCTGAAGGCGGAACAAGCAACGCTTATCGGCCGCATCGAGCGCGCCGAAGCCGGCGCGCGCGAAAGCACGGCGGGCCTTCGCCAGGCGGCTGGCGCGGCGATTGCTGACCTTCGTAACGCGCAACTCACGCTCTCGGCGCGGGTGAAGCAAGTTGAAGACATCGCCGGCTCTTCGGGCGCTGTCGATCTCACTGACGTGCGCCAATCGCAGCAGGACATCGCTGAGCGTTTGGCAACGCTCGAGAGCAAGTCCGATACGAGCCCCCTCACCGGCGCGCTCGCGGCGTTCGAGGCCAGGATCGCGAGCGTTGAAGCTGCCACGGCGAGTTCGACCGTAGGCGAGACGGTGCAATCGCTGGATCGTGCGTTGCAACGTTTGGCTGACAAGCTGGATGAAACGGAATCGACGGCGAACACAGCGATCCGCCACATCGAAGAAACTGTCTCGTCGCTGAGCGCGCGCTTTGAACAAGGCGGCGCGACGCAAGAAACTGAAGCCGTTCGTGCGATGCTCGAACAGCGCCTCGACACGATGGCGCAGTCAGTGCGTGAAGAGATTACGCAAGAGCTGCATGCCGTCATCAATGGCGAAGAAGGCGTTGAAGGCGCGCTGACGGACGTGAACAAGCGTCTGGCCGCCGCCGAACGCCGCCAAGCGCAAACGATTGAAGCGATCTCGATCGAGATCAAGCGGATGTCGGAAACCGTCGACCAACGACTGCGTACGGTCGAAGCGCGCAATGACGATGCTGCGGCGTCGGCGGTGCGCGAAGAGCTGACGCGTATGTCGTCAACGCTCTCCAAGCGGTTCGACGAGATTGAGCAGCGCTTTGACGAAGTTGAGCGCCGTGAAGCTTCGGCGTTCGATCGCATGGGGCTCGAAGTAGGCCGCCTCTCCGAGCGCCTTGAGGAGCGTGTCGGCACGGTTGAACAGCGCAGCGCGCAAGCGATTGAGCATGTGGGCGAGCAAGTTGCGCGCATGGCCGATCGCTTCAACCAGCGCCAGGACATTCTGGCGCGCGAGCTTGGCGAGCGCATGCTGGATAGCGAAGAGCGCGCTGGTCAGCGCGTGTCGGAAGCCATCAGCTCGATCATGCAGCGTTTGGCCGAAGTTGAAGAACACAGCCAAGAAGCCATCGCGCCGGTTCAGAAGGCCGTGTCGAACGTCGCTTCCAAGCTGGAAGAGTTCGAAAGCGGCCGCGCTCCGGTTCAGGCTGCCGCCGAGCCGCCGATCACGATGACGATCCCGACGCCTTCACGGCGCACGGAAGATTTGTCATCGCCGTTCGACCGTTCGACGTTCCCCTCTTTCGATGGGCCGGACTCGTTTGATCTCTCCGATCCGGAGCCGCAGCCGTACGCCAGCTCGCCGCGCGACGCTGCACAGCCGGTGCGCGCCGCCCCGTTGCCTCCGCGTGCGCCTGCCGCGGAAGCTGCGGGCAACCAAGAAATCTACTTCGCCGAAGACAACCAGATCGACGATCTGCTGGTTGACGACGACGCGACAGAAGAAGCGTTCGTGCCGCCGGAATACAAGTCGATCGCAGTTTCTCCGGATGACGATCTGCTGATCGACGATCCTGCGCTCGAAGAAACGGAAACTGTCGCGGCGCCGCCGCTGGATGACGATCCGTTCTGGTCTCCAGAAGACGACCTTGCGCCGCAAACCATCGAAGACGCCGTAGCGCCCCTGGTGACGCCACCGGTGCAAGCCGCGGCTGACGTGCCGCTGGGCAACGTGTTTGAAGACGACGCGCTCTCGCTCGATCTGCCTGAGATGACGGAATTGCCGCCGCTGCCGGAAGAACCGGCTGGCCCGGCAGCGAAGAACGATTATCTCGCCAATGCGCGTAAGGCTGCGCAGGCGCAATCGTTGCCGAAGACGCGTCCGGATCCGACAGCTGAGGCGCCAAAGCTCAGCTTGCGTGGATCGAGCCGCATCGTGCTTTGGGGCGCAGCGAGCTTGGTCGCCGTCGCGCTGGTTGGCGGCGCGTACTACTTCAAGAGCCACGCTGGAAACGCTGAACCGCAAACTGATGAAGCGCCCGCTCCGCTGCCGGTCACTGGCACGACGCCGCTGAACGAAGTTGCGCCGGCTGATCCGTTCGCTGAAGCGCCTGCAGAAGGCGCGGCGCCGGATGTGGCTGCACCTGTTGAAGGCGCAGCGCCTGCTGCCGCCGCATCGACAGGCACGCCGCTTGCGCAGAACACCGCAACCACCCAGCCCGTCGTTGCGGGCCCACTGCCCGCGCGCAATGTCTCGATCGAGCAAGCCGCGCAATCGGGCGACCTCACGGCGCAATACGAATTGGCGCTGCAACGCATCAGCGCCGGCCGCACGGCTGAAGGCGTGACGATGCTGCGTCGCGCCGCCGACCGTGGCTTCGCCATGGCTCAGTACCGCTTGGCCAAGCTCTACGAGCGCGGCGAAGGCGTGCCGGCGGATCTCACCATTGCGCGTCAATGGACCGAGCGTGCGGCTGGCGCAGGCAATCGCCGCGCCATGCACGATCTCGGCGTCTATTTCGCACGCGGCGAAGGCGCACCGTTGGATGAAGCAGCTGCGTTCCGCTGGTTCCGCCAAGCGGCTGAGCTTGGGGTTGCGGACAGCCAGTACAATCTGGGCGTCCTCTACCAACAGGGCCGTGGCGTGAACGCTTCCGCATCGGAAGCTCTGTTCTGGTTCATGGTCGCGGCCCGCCAGGGTGACCAGGACGCGGGAGCTAGGGCGACTGCGCTTGAGGCACAACTTGCGCCGCAACAGGTCGAGCAAGCCCGGGCTCGCGCCCAGGCTTTCCGCCCACGCGCCTCCAGTGCAGTCGCGAACGGTGAGTTCGGCGTGCGCGCCTGGAACAGCCGCCCGGCCGCCTAAAACGGCGCCCCGCGAATAAGCGGTAAACGAGCGTTGCTTCGACGCGCGACCCTCACCATAAGGGCCGCGGGCGTAGCGCTTGGCGCTGAGTTCAGAGCAGAATTTTGATTTATTTGCCGATCGCCGAAATGCCGGTGGCCGTGCTGCTCATTTTTTTGGTGAGCGGCGCCGTCGGCTTCGTGTCCGGGCTCGTAGGAGTCGGCGGCGGATTCATCATGACTCCAGCTCTGCTGTTCTTGGGCGTGCCTGCGCCGGTGGCGGTGGCAACCGGCGCAAGCCAGATCGCAGCGACGTCGTTCTCCGGCATAATGACGCGCACGCGGCGGCGCTCCGTGGATTGGCGCATGGGGCTTTTGCTTTCGCTGGGCGGCGTCATCGGGAGTTCGGTGGGCGTCGCGCTGTTCGAGAGGCTGTTGCGGCTCGGGCAGCTCGATCTGATCGTCTCGCTGCTCTACCTGCTGCTGCTCTCAAGCGTTGGCTTCTTGATGGTGCGCGAGAGCTATCGGTTCTGGCGTGGACGGCCGCAGAAGAGCGTGTCGGTGCTGCGGCGGCCGCTGAAGACTGTCGCGCATAACCTGCCCTTTCGCCTCCGCTTTCCACGCTCGGGCCTCTACATCAGCGTGCTGCCGCCGTTGGGCATTGGCTTTGCCATCGGCGCTATCTCGGCGATCATGGGTATTGGCGGCGGCTTCATTCTGATCCCGGCGATGATCTATCTGCTGCGCATGCCGACTAACGTCGTTATCGGCACGTCGCAATTTCAGGTGCTGGTGATCTCGTCGCTGATCGTGGTGCTGCAATCGATCGCGACACAGACTGTGGACCTCGTGCTGGCGTTGCTGCTGATGGCGGGCGGTGTGGTGGGCGCGCAAATCGGCGCGCGCGTGGGCGCTGGTATCAAGGCTGAGTACGTGCGCGGCATTCTGGGCGCGCTGCTGATGGCGGCGAGTATCAAGTTTCTGTTCGATCTCGTGATCCCGCCAGAGGAATTCTACGTGCTGGGTGGGGGGCTGTTTTGAAGCGCCTCCTCATCGCATTGGCGCTCGCGCTGTTTGCCGGCGCGCCGGCTTCGGCGCAGCAGCAGCCTGGCAGCGATGTCGCTGACGATCTGCCGGCGGGTGTCGCTGAAGAGCAGATCACGGTCAGCTCCACGTACGGCGGCTCCTACATCACGGTGTTTGGCGTGAACCCGGATCGGCGCGGTCGCGGTGACATTGTGGTTGTGCTGCGCGGCCCCAATGAGCCGGCGACCGTGATGCGCAAGCGGCGCGTGCCGGGCGGGACGTTTCCGTTTGGCCTCTGGGTCAATGGCGATCCGGTCCAGTTCAGCGAAGCGCCGGCGTTTTTCGCGGTGCTGAGCAATCGGCCGTTGCGCGAGATCGCAAGCGCGGATTCGATCTGGCGTTATCAACTTGATCCGGCAGCATCGGCGCAACTTGCGAGCGCGGTGCCGGCAGGTGGCGATCCTTCGGCGTATCGTGCGGCGCTGGTGCGGCTACGTTATGAGCAAGGGCTCTATCAATGGTATTCGCGCCCGCCGCAGGAAGGCGTGCGTGGTGGGCTGACGGCGTATCCGGGCGGGCTTTTCCGTGCGGTGGTGCGCCTGCCGGCGAACGCGCCGATCGCGCAGTATCACGCTGACACTTATCTCTTCCGCGACGGCCGCTTGATTTCACGCCAGCGCATCCCGATCACGATTGCGCGAATTGGCGTCGAGCGCACGATCCATGATCTGGCGACAAACGTCTCGTGGCTGTACGGCATTGTCACTGTGCTGCTTGCGCTGTTGGCGGGCTGGGGTTCTGCCATGGTATTCCGTCGCCCGTGATCGAAAGGCCGCCCATTCTTCCGCGCGCGGCGCTGCGTCTTGGATTTCTGGGTCTCGTTCCGCTCGCTGTATCGGCGCTGATCTCGCTTTCGGCACACGAAACAACGGCGCGTTTGGGCGCGATCAGCTTTTCGCTTTATGCGGCGGTGCTGCTTTCGTTTCTCGGCGGCGTGCGCTGTGGGATCGAGATCATGCGCGCGCCGGACGCGCCAGATGGACGGCGTTTGTTTTTCAGCGCGCTGCCCTCGCTGGCGGGATGGGCGTTGGCGACGACGGTTGTTTATTTCACGCCGGTGCTTGGCGCGGCTGCGATCTTCGCCGGAATCTTCGCTGTGCAAGCGATGTGGGATTATCGCAGTGCGCAGGATGCCAGCGCGCCGGCTTGGTATCCGGTGTTACGTCAAGTGTTGACGGGCGGCGCGATGATCATCTGCATGCTCATTCCGCTTGCGACGGCGTTGCACCGGTTTTAGTCGCCGACCAGGCGCTCGTTCGGTGCGGGTAGGACACGATCTTTGCCGAGGACCAGCGCTGTTGCGCCGGTCGGGAAGATGTTGGCGAAGGCTTCGTGGCAGACGTTGAGACCGCCTGTGTATGTGCCGAAGGCCGGCATCACCACGCGCGCGCCATCGGTGGCGAAGCAACGGCGGCGAACGCTGCGGCCACGGCCGACGACGCGTGCGCATGGGTGCATGTGGCCGGCGATCTCGCCTGGGGCTGCTGCTTCTGTGGGTTCGTGGCGCAGCACTAGCGAGCCTACGTGCAGGACTTCGTGAAACTTGCCGCCGAGTGTTTCGGGCGCGCGGCCGTCGTGATTGCCTTCGACCCAGACCCAATCGCAGCGCGACATCAGCAAGCGCAGCAGTTCGCGATCGCGCGCGTCCATGCGCGCGGGGCCGCCGCTGTCGTGGAAGCTGTCGCCGAGTGAGACGATGATGTCGGGCTGCAGGCGCAGCATGAGGTCGGTGAGCTTCAGGAGCGCCGCGTGCGTGTCGTACGGCGGCAGCATCTGGCCGCGCAGCGCGAAGGATGATCCCTTCTCGAAGTGAATGTCGGAGACGATGAGCGTTTTGGATTCCGCGACCCAGAGCGCGCCATCGGGTAGCGCCGTCACCAGCGTGTCGCCGAGGCGCATCTCGACGCTGTCGCCAACAATTGCCATCGGCGGAACGGCGCGCACAGGCGCAACCGCCGCCGCTTTGCGGCGCGGGCGCTCTGGCTTTGGTGCTGGCTGCGACAGGAGCGGCATGCGCCTCGGATCAAATCGGATTCGTCAGGGCGTGACGATCGCAAAATTCGGGTCGGGGTTGTCGAATACCTCGCCGAGGCCTTCAAGCGACCTTCTGCTGCCCTGGATGCGAATTTGTCCGGACAACACGGCGCGCGCCATCGATTGCGTCGCCATGGCTTGCAGGAATACCGCACGCGGCGAGGTGATGGTGGGGCCGTCGACGGTTTGATCGCGCTCGTAGACGAGTACGCTATTGCGGATGGTCACGCCGAAACGCTCGTTGCGTTCCGGGAAGACGAGATTGAACGCGTAGTGGCGATCGCCGAGACGCTCGGGATTGAGACGCACTGAGAGCAGATCGAGAATGTAGCTCGTCGGCGTTGCACCGATGAGATCGGCGCTTTGCGTTGGCAGGCCGCGTTGCGGCGGGCCTTGCTCCAACTCGCGCGCGGCGGTGAGATACATATTTCGCCAGATCGCGCTCTCGGATTGATACGCCATCTGACGATGAGTACGCGCGAGCAGTTGACGCGCGGCGGTGTTGTTCGGATTGGCAAAGACGAGATTGTTGAGCACACGCGCGGCCCAGCGATAATCGCCTTCGTCGAAGGCGCGTTGGCCTTCGCCGAGCACGCGATCTTCGCCGCCCATAGCGCGGACGAAACGCACGCCCTCTTCTGCTGGCGGCAGCGGATTGAGGTTCGCGGGGTTGCCGTCGTACCAGCCCATGTAGCGCTGATACACGGCGCGCGAATTGTGCATCATCGTGCCGTAATAGCCGTGATTGAACCAACGCGCGGAGAGTGACGCCGGCAAGCGCACTTGTTCGGCGATCTCGCGATCGGTGTAGCCGGCGTTCATCAGGCGCACGGTTTGGTCGTGGAGGTATTTGTAGGCGTCGCGGTGGCTGGAGATGAAGTCGCGGACGCGGTCGCCGCCGAAGCGCGGCCAGGCGTGGCTGTTGACCATGATCTCGGTGCGGTCGCCGTAGAGGCGCAGAACTTCGGTGAGATAGTCGGCCCAGGCTTTCGCATCACGCACGAGCGCGCCGCGCGGCGTGAGGATGTTGTGCATCGAGGCAGTGGCGTTCTCAGCGATGAGGAGCACGCCGAAATCCGGGAAAAGGAAGTTCATCTCCGACGGGGCTTCGGTGTCGGGCGTGAGTTGGAACTCGATGCGGACGCCGTCGATGGTGAGCGTTTCGCCGGTGTGGGTGATGGTGCGCGTCGGCGGGATGAGCGTGAAGGTGCCAGATGAAACGGCGATGCCGATGCCGGAGGTCATCTGCCCTTCCGGGCCGGGCGGCAGCCCCGCGCCGAATTGGAATTGCGCGCGGCGGCTCATGGCGTTGCCGGCGATGACGTTCTCCGTCACCGCGTGCTCCATGAAATGATCGGGTGCGATGATCTCGACGCCAGCGGGATTTGGCACGACGCCGCGCACACCGCCGAAATGGTCGAGGTGTGAGTGCGTGTAGATGACGGCGACGACGGGTTTGTCGCCGAGCGTGCGGCGCGCGAGGGCGAGGCCAGCGGCGGCGGTTTCAGAGCTTGAGAGCGGATCGACGATGATGAGGCCGGTGTCGCCGACGATGATCGTCATGTTGGAGACGTCGAAGCCGCGGATTTGATAGACGCGATCAGTGACGCGGAAGAGTCCGGCGCGCGCGAGAAGTTGCGCGTGACGCCAGAGGCTGGGGTTTACGGTCTCGGGCGCGTCGCCGTGGAGGAAATCGTAGGCGGTGAAATCCCAGACGACGCGGCTGTTATCGGCAGTGCGGATTTGCGGTTGGTCGTAGGCGGCGACGAAACCGCGATTTGCGAAGTCTTCGTCCTCGCGATCGCCCCAGGGCAAAGTTTGCGCGAAGGCGGCGTTCGAGGCGCGAGTGGACTCGCTGACTTGCGCGCTGGCTGCGCCGGTGAATGCAAATAGAAGAGCCGCCGCCCAAATCGCCCGCATCGTTTCCCCCGAAGTGTTTTGCGGAAAATGCTCCCGCGTTCTGTGGCGCGCAAGCGTCCGTTGCGTCAGCTCATCGCTTCGGCGATCAGCGAGGCCGCATCTTCCAATACGGCCTCGTCTGCGCCGCCGCGGACGCCGACTTTGCCCATTTCGAGCATCACTGGGGCCGCGAAGGGTGAGACGTGGGGCAAGTCGCGGTGGACGATGCGGCCTTTGATGCGGGCGAGCAGCGCGCCGACGCGTTTGATGTCGAGGTAGCCCTCGCCTGCGTCGGCGAAGGCGGCTTGCAACAGGATGTGGTCGGGCTCGTATTGTTTGAGCACGTCGTAGATGAGATCGGATGAGAACGTGACTTGGCGGCCGGTCTTGCGCGTTGCGCCGGGGACGTTGCGCGGGGTCATGCCGGCGATGACGGCGCATTTTGAAAATGTCGATTTCATCAGCGTGCTTTCGCCGAGCCAGCTTTCGAGGTCGTCGCCGAGCATGTCTTCGTCGAAGAGTTGCGCGAGATCGACGTCGCCCATGGGCTCGAGACCCCAGACGGCCATGGCGTATTCGCTGGCGAGGAAGCCGATTGGATTTTTGCCGAGACGTTCGAGGCGGCGCGTGATGAGGACGCCGAGCGTTTGTTGTGCGAGTCGACCTTCGAACGGGTAGCAGACGAGATAGTGCTTGCCGCCGCGTGGGAAGGTTTCGACGAGCATCTCATCCGGCGCGGGCACGACGGAGCGGCGCTTTTGGATTTTGATCCAGTCGCGCACTTGCTTGGGCAGTTTCTTCTGGCGCTTCACGTCATGCAGCATGTGGCGCACGCGATCGGCGAGGAAGGTCGAGAGCGGGAATTTGCCGCCGGCGTAGGATGGAATTTTCGGGCTTTGCTGATCGTTGGCGCGGACGACGAGCGCGTCGGTTTCGCGGACGCCGAGGAGACGCAAGATTTCGCCGGCGAAGAGGAAGGTATCGCCAGGTGCGAGACCCTCGATGAAGTATTCTTCGATTTGACCGAGGCGGCGCCCGGCGACGAGCGGCGTTGGGCCTTGGGTTTTTGGCGTGCCTGGGCGCGGGCGCGCGCCGGTGCGATGCGCTAGGCGCACGTCGAGCATTTCGGACTCGACGATCGCGCCGACATTCATGCGGTGTTGCTGCGCAACGGATGGGTTACGCGCGCGCCAGAGATTGGTGTGCGGATCTTGCACGATGCGACGGTAGCGATCGTAGCTGCGGAGTGCATAGCCGCCGGTGGCGACAAGATCGATGGTGCGATCGAATGTGGAGCGCGGGAGATCGGCGTACGCGGCTGTGCTGATCACTTCGGCGTAGAGTTCGTCTTCATCGAACGGTTCGCCGCAGGCGCAGCCCATGATGTGCTGCGCGAGGCAATCGAGGCCGCCGATACGAAGTGACTCGCCGTCGAGTGCGCCCTCTTGCACGGCTTCTTGGGCGGAGCGGCATTCGAGCACTTCGAAGCGATTGCTTGGCGCGAGCAACGCGCGTGAGGGTTCGTTGTAGCGGTGGTTGGCGCGGCCAATGCGTTGGACGAGGCGCGCGCAGCCTTTTGGTGCGCCGATCTGAATGACCAGATCGACGTCGCTCCAGTCGATCCCGAGATCAAGCGTAGAGGTGCAGACGACGGCGCGGAGTTTGCCGGCGGCCATGGCGGCTTCGACTTTGCGGCGTTGGGCGACGTCGAGCGAGCCGTGGTGGAGCGCGATGGGAAGTGAGTCTTCGTTGACGCGCCAGAGTTCTTGGAACGTCATCTCCGCTTGGGCGCGGGTGTTGACGAAAACGAGTGCGAGCTTGGTGCGCTTGATGGTTTCGTAGAGTTCGGGGATGGCGTGGCGCGCGGTGTGGCCGGACCACGGAATGTTGGCGTCGGAGTCTAGGACATCGATGATCGGGGCTGCGCCAGGTGGGGCCTTGACGATGATGTCGGCGCCTTCGCTTTCGGTGCCGAGCAGCCAACGTACCAGACCTGGCTCGTCCGCGACCGTTGCGCTTAGGCCGATGCGGCGGTGGTTTGGGGCCCAGCGTTTTAGGCGTGCGAGGGCGATCGCCAGGAGATCGCCGCGTTTGGTCGGGGCGATGGCGTGGATTTCGTCGATGACGATGGCTTGCAGGTCTTCGAAGAAGACGCGTGCGTGCTCGGACGCGATGAGCAGGCAGAGTTGTTCTGGCGTGGTGAGGAGGATGTCGGGCGGATGGGCGCGCTGGCGCTGGCGGCGTGACGGCGGAGTGTCGCCGGTGCGGGTTTCGATGCGGACGCCGAGCTGCATCTCGGTTGCCGGCGTGTTGAGATTGCGCGCGACGTCGGTGGTCAGCGCTTTGAGCGGCGAGATGTAGAGCGTGTGAAGTTTATGTGGGCGGCGCGGGCCTTCGTCTTTGAGTGGCGCGAGTTCGATCAGGCTGGGGAGAAAGCCCGCTAGGGTTTTGCCGGCGCCTGTTGGCGCGATCAGCAATGTGGAGAGCCCGGCTTGCGCGCGGGAAACGAGTTCGAGCTGGTGCGGCCGCGGCGCCCAGCCGCGCGAGACGAACCATTCTTCGAATGGCGATGGCAATAGAGGCACGCGGGCGTCCATGACAGATATGTAGCGCAAAGGCGCCCGGATCGAAGCCCCAGGCCGGTTCGACCGCCGTTGAGTGGCCGCAATCGGCGTGGCATGGTCGGGACATGTTCCATGTCGTTCGACTTTTAGCCTGTGTTGGCGTGATGGCGTTCGCAGCGGCAGCGGCGGCGCAAAGCGCTGGACCGGCCCTCCTCACGCAAGCAGTAGCCGCTACACAAGCGGCGAAGGCGGACTATGCGTTTGACTATGAGTTGAACACGTCGAAGGCGAATTGGCGTGCGCGGTTTGATCCGGCGGCGACGCCGCACCTGCGCATGGTCGAGCCAACGCACGGCGAACTCGACAACGATCAGCGTCGCGCGTTCGACCGGATGGCTGAGGACTTTGAAGGCGTCTCTTGGTGCGCGAGTGAGGGCATGGGGCGGGTCGCAAACGTTCGCCTGTTGCGTGAGGATGAGGCGAGCGCGACTTACTCGTTCCAACCGACACGCGAGAGCGTGCGTGGCGAGCAGGCGCGGCGTTTCGCGGATCGGTTGCGCGGCGAAGTTACCGTGTTGAAGGCGACGCCGGATATCACGCGCGTGCGCCTGTTCGTGCCTGAGAGCTTTAGTCCGGCGCCGCTGGTGCGATTGGACTCGCTCAATATTGTTATCACCTGCCAGACCGCCCCGAACGGACGGCGCTATGCCGCCGAAACCGTCACGGCGATGCGCGGCAGCGCTTTGGGGCAGGCGTTTGACGAACGTTCAGTACAGCGCGCGCGCAATTTGAGCGCATCATGAAGCCACCTGCTCCGCACCTGCGCGCCGATCGCATCTTGGCGACGCTCGACAAGCTGCAAGAACGCATCAACGCGCGTTTCCCGAAGGCGGGCCTTTCGAGCGTTTGTGCGGACGTTATCGAGACGGCGCGGTTTAGCGCGCGGGACGCGGCGGATTTGGCGCGGCCGCACTTCTTTTGGCGCATCGCGGCGACATCCGTGATTGCGATTGGTATCGCAGCGCAGGTCGCGGCGTTCCGGTTTTTGAACATCCGGGCTGAGACGCTGACCGCGCCGGAATTGGTACAGGGCCTGGAAGCGGCGGTGAACCTGCTCATCCTGTTTGGCGGCGCGATCTGGTTTATCCTGACGTTGGAAGAGCGCGAAAAGCGCCAGCGGGCGCTGGATTCTCTGCATCGATTGCGGCAGCTGGCGCACGTCATCGACATGCACCAGCTGACGAAAGACCCGACCATCGTGCTCGATCAGCACAAGACGTCGGCTTCGCCTGAGCGGACGATGACGCAGTTCGAGTTGACTCGGTATTTGGACTATTGCGCGGAAATGCTGGCGCTTATCGGCAAGCTGGCCGCGCTTTATGCCGACCGCGTGCGCGACAGCGTCGTTATCGCGTCGGTGAATGACGTTGAAAACCTGACGGCGGGTTTGGGCCGCAAGATCTGGCAAAAGATCACCATTATCGGTGCGCTCGAGGAGCGCAGCTGACGTCAACTCACTAACTGACGTTAACCTCACGCGGCGTCGGCCTTCAGCGAAAATCAAATAGTCTGCGTTAGGCTCTCAGGCTGTTTTGGGAGCTAGGGTCACGTATGCAGGGGGTAGATCAGTTTGATCCGTCCATGCTGACGGCGCTTATCCTGGACGATAATCACTACGAGCGCGGCATTTCACTCGATCAGCTGCGCGCCATGGGCTTTGGCCGCGCGATCGGCGCAGCCAACACGATGGAGGCCTGGGAAGCGGTTCGAATCTCCAATCCGAGCGTTATTCTCATGGATTGGGTCGACGGCGCCGGCGGCGACGGACTCGAATTCGCGCGCCGTGTGCGAAAGAGTGAGGAATCACCGAACCGCTCGGTGCCGATGTTCATGCTCACGACGCGCGGCTCAGCGGCTGACGTGGAGCTTGCCCGGCGGTCTGGTGTCGATGGGTATCTGCGCAAGCCGATCTCGGCGCTGGTGCTCCAGCAGCGCGTTAAGACCGTGATTACCAACCCGCAGAAATTTGTGGTCACCGCGAGCTATGTTGGCCCCTGCCGCCGCCGGCGCCGTCCTGACCTCAACTATCTTGGACCGCTCCGCCGTCTCGATGACGCTGCGCCGGAACAATTGGTCCGCGGCGAAGCCGAGGATCTCGATCTGAAAGCTGAGTTGGCGCGGGCTCGGGTCGCGGCGCTTGAGACGGAAGCCAAGAAGCTTTCTCCCGGCGACGCAAAACAAGCGCGTGTCGTCTATCGCGCAGTGCAGAACCTCGTCGAAGTCGCGGAGCAGATCGGCGACCAGAGCCTGACTCTCGGGGCCGGTGAGATGGCGCGCTATCTGCAAGCGCAGGGCGCAACCGACCGGCTCGATCCGGAGGTTGTGCGCACGCACGTCGCGGCGCTGCACCAGATGGTGCACCTGCCCCACGCGCTTTGTGAAGAGCGCCAGCGTGTCGCTGCGAGCCTGAAGCGCATGGTCGACAAGAAGCTACAGCAGGCCGACGCCGCGTAAGCTGATCCGCGCGCAATGCACGCGCGTACGAACCCTCGAACCCATTGGTGCGTTGTCACGCCGAGGATTGAGGCATGCTCACTTACGTTATCGCGTGGATCGCTGCGGCCGTCGCCTTTTTAGGGCTTGATGCTGTGTGGCTCTCGAACATGTCGTCGCGCATCTACAAGCCGGTCATGGGCGAGATGATGCGCCCTAGCCCGGACTTTGGCGCGGCTGGCGTGTTCTATGTGATCTATGTCAGCGCGATCGTGTTCTTCGCTGTCGCGCCTGGGTTGGAGAAGGCAAGCCTGAGCAAAGCGCTGATCAATGGCGCGCTGCTGGGATTTGTCGCCTACGCCACATACGATCTCAGCAATCAGTCGACGCTGAAGTTTTGGGATCTAAAGCTCACGCTGGTGGATATGGCGTGGGGCACGTTTGCAACGGCTGCTGCGGCAGGGATTGCTTACGCGGTTTCATCGCGGTTCAGCTGAGGCGGCGGCTTCACGAACAGGAGCAACCCCAGACCTACGAACAGAAGCAGCGCGATCGACGCAAAGCCGGCGCGAAGGCTGTGATAAGTCGTTGTGAAAAAGGCGACCAAGCCCGGCGCTAGAAACGCGGTGGCGGAGCCGGAGAGCGCATAAAGGCCGAACACCTCGCCCTCCATGCCGCTCGGCGCCAAGCGCGCCATAAGTGCGCGGCTCGATCCGTAGGCTGCGGTGATCGAAATCGCGATGACGATCGCGAAGCCGAGGTAAGCCACTTCAGGTGCGGTCGCGAATAGTGGGCTATCCCAAATCACAACGTTGGGTTCGACTGGCGCGAAAAACATCGTCGTCGGCGACATCGACACCATGAACACCAAGCACGCCAGCGTCACACCGATCTCAAGCACGACAGCGCGCTTCAATCCAACGGTATGATCTAGCCAACCGCTGAGGAAGCCTCCGAACACGGCGAAAATGCTGAGCAAGATGCCGTACGAAAGCATCTCCAAAAGGTCCCAACCCATCACGCCGGAGGCGTATACGCCGCTGAAAATTAGGATCGCGGTTTTGCCATCGGCATAGAGCATGCGCGCGATGAGGAAGAGCGCGACGTTGCGGTAGTCACTCAGCTTGCCGATCGTGCGGACGACATTGCCGACGCCGTGACGCATCGCATCGCCGAAGCGCTCGCCCGTGGTGACGAGATCGGGCGTGTAAAGAAAAAGCGGAATCGCGAACACGATGAGCCATACCGCCGAGAGGATTGTCACGGCGCGATCGGGTTCGTGCGCTGCCCGGTCGAGGCCGAACATTGGCGCGTCTGGCAAAAATGGCAGCGCCACTTGGCCAGGAAGCGCCATCGTCACCAGCACAAAGAGCAAGAGCAACACGGAGGCGGCGTTGCCGAGCGCCAGGCCCATACCGGAGACGCGCGATAATATTCCCGGCGGCGCAGCGCGGGTGAGCATCGAGTTATGGAGCACTTCGGTATAGACGAAGGCGACACCCGAGGCGGTGGTGATCGCGCCGAGGAGCCAGATCGGCAGGCCCGCGCCATTTGGCAGCGCCCACCACATCGCAGCAACGCAAAGCGCCAATGCCGACACGCATACGGCGAGCAACGGCTTGCGACGGCCCATGCGATCGGAAGCAGCGCCGAGAAAAGGCGAGGTAATCGCGATGATGATGCCGGCTGTCGCATGCCAGCCTGCGATCATGGCTTGACCACGGACTGGGTCGCCGATGACGACGTTGGAGACGTATGGGGCGAAGACGTAAATCGTCCCGAGAATGACCCACGGATTGCGGGCCCATTCGAAGAGCGCCCAGCTCCAGGCGCCCTTGCTTATCTTGCTCCCGCTCCCCTGCACTGACTTCGAAGACGCAGCGCCGGAGGAGTTGGTCATGTTAGCGATTGCCTTTGAGCGCGGCGGCGGTGTCGCGCGCGATCTGTTTGATCGCGGCTTCGGCGGCCGGCGCCGCTGACGGGAACGCGACGAAGCCGTGCGGCAGAGAATCGAAGCGCGTGTAGGCGACTTTGACGCCCGCCTCTTGCAGACGCTCGCCGTAGGCCGCGCCTTGATCGAGCAGCATGTCGAAGCCAGCGCCGTAGATGAGCGCGGGCGCGAGGCCGCGCAGATCTTGCGCGCGGCCGGGCGAGATGCGCGGATCGCTGGGGTCGGCGTTCTCGGGCAAATATTGCTTCACGAAGAAATCCAACGTCTCGGCAGTGAGCGGCCAGGCGTCGGCGAACTCGTGCATGGATGGTGAGTCCGATACGAAATCGATGCCGGGATAGATCAAGAGCTGCATCACGGGCGGTTTCGACTTGCGCATTTCCTGCGCGATGATCGCCGAGAAGAGCCCGCCCATGGAATCGCCGCCGATGGCGGCTTTGCCGACTGGCGCGCCGTAGCGGGCGGCGTTGTCGACGGCCCAATTGTAAGCGGCGATGCAATCGTCGAGGCCGGTTGGGTATTTGAATTCGGGCGCAAGGCGGTAGTCCACCGACAAAACGGGCGCGCCGGCTTCCTTGGCGATCAGCGCGCAGAGGCGGTTGCAGCTTTCGAGCGATCCGATCACGCCGCCGCCGAAGTGCAGATAGACCATGAGCGCGGCGGTGTTGTCGCGCACGGTCGGCAGATAGAGCCGGCAAGGCACTGAGTGAGACCGGCCGGTGACGTAGAGCTTCTCGATCCGCACGCCGGGCACTTTGCCGCCGCCGAAGAGTTCTGCGCCCGCTTCAGTCTGCGCGCGCAGGATTTGCACGTTCATCTTGTCCCACGGAATCGCGCGCTGGCGCGCTTGCGCTTCCAGAAACTGCATGCGCGGATCGAGCGTCATGCCGCGCACGGTACGCGGTTCGCCGCCGGATGCTTTGATCAGAGCTTCGTCGGAACGCGACAAAGCAAGATGCACAAGCGCTTTGCGCAACCAGGACAAACTTTAGCTCCTAAGATCAGCTCTTGCGGGCGGCGCCCAGCAGGCCCTTCAACAGAAGGCCGGTTACGAAGTCTGCCGCAGCGTCAATATCGTGCGGCGAACGGCGCAACATGGCCGAACCAACCTCTTGCGCGATGCCGATGCAGGCGCAAGCCAGATAATCAGCATCCACATGCGGTGCGTCGCCATGGGCGATCGCATCTTCGAGGCTTTGGCGCACTTCTTGGTACACAGCTGTCATCTCAGGCGTGTCCATGCGCAAGATGTGCGGGCGCCGCTCCTCGATGGGTTTGCCCTCGAGCTGATTGTCTTGAACGATGAAGTGGAAGTACGCGACGAAGGCTGAGTGCAGATAATCTTCGAAGCTCTTGGCGTTCTCGCGCGCCATCCTGAGGATCGGGCGGAAACGGCGCGCGCCATCGTCGGCGAGCGCGTCGAACACTTCTTCTTTCGACTTGAAGTAATTGTAGAAGGTGCCGCTCGCGAGATCAGTGCCGCGAATGATGTCACGCACGGTCGCGGCTTCGTAGCCAAGCTCAGCGAACACGGCGCGCGCGGCGATGAGGATCGCCTGCCGGTTGGCGACCTTGGTCTTTTCGCGCTTGCCGATCGGCTCGACGTTGGCCGCCGTTTCGCTCATCTTCTTCCCCGGATGACTCTCTCGTCACCTACAACGTCACAAAAGTGACGAAACGTCAATTTGCGACAATGGCGGGGCGGGTCCGGCCCTGGTAGCACCGCTTTATGAGCGACAAGCCCACCTCCTACGCCTCCCCGACCGACGATCCGCTGCAGCGCGTGCGGGCCATGATCCAGTTCACGCCGCAGGCCAAGGCGCTGGGCATGGA
>JAPLOL010000006.1 GCA_026400735.1 Alphaproteobacteria bacterium
GATCATCGCGGGCGTCGTGTCCTCACGCCTTGAGAGCATCTAAACGTCTGCACTGTTGACGCTTAAGCATCCCTGCGCGCATGTGCGTGCAGGGATGTTGCGTTGATGCAGTGGAAGAATTGGTCAGGCAGCGTTAGCGCCACGCCGCAGCAGATTGCGCGGCCGAAGACCGAAACCGAACTGGCCGGGCTGGTGGCGCAAGCACGCAAGGTGCGCGTCGTCGGCGCCGGCCATTCCTTTATGCCGCTCTGTGAAACCGACGGCACGCTACTCGCGCTCGATGCGCTTGAGGGCGAGATTAGTTTCAACGCCGACAAGTCACGCGTCTGGGCGCCTGCCGGCTGGAGCTTGGCAAAGCTCACGGATGTCCTCTGGAAAGAGGGCGTCTCGATGATCAACCAAGGCGACGTGAACCCGCAGGCGTTGGCTGGTGCGATCGGCACCGGCACGCATGGTACGGGTGCGGAGCTGGGTTCGATTTCAACGGCGGCGCGGGGCTTTCGGCTGATGATGCCGGATGGGTCGATCGTTACGTGCAGCGAAACGGAGCGGGCAGATCTCTTTCAAGCAGCGCGGCTTTCACTTGGTCTGGTTGGTGTTGCGACGCAGATCGAGATCGATGTGCTGCCGGCCTATCATCTCGAAGAGAAGGTCGAGACTTACACGCTTGAGGATGTTGAGGCACGCTGGGATGAACTCGCGGCGAAGAACCGGCACGTTGAGTTCTTCGTGTTTCCGTACGGAAAGTACGTCGTTCTCAAAACGCTGAATCCGGCGCCTGCGGAAGGGCCGCTGAAGCACATGAATGACATCGACGATCGCGCCTTTCGCATGGTCTGCGATATTTGTTCTGTCGCGCCGTGGCTGACGCGGCGCTTGCAGCCGGTGATCGTCGGCGCGGGTGTGCGCCAGCGGCGTGTGGGGCCGGCGTATCAAATCTTCCCGTCGGATCGCACGGTTCGGTTCGAGGAAATGGAATACGAGCTGCCGCGTGCGAACGGGTGGGCCGCACTAAAGGAAGCGATTGCGTGGATCCAAAAGCGCAAGCTGCCGGTGACGTTTCCCTTTGAGTTTCGCCTCACCGCTGCTGATGACATTTGGCTTTCGCCGTTCAACGCGACGCCCGGTGCTTCGATCTCCATGCACCAATATGCAAAGATGCCGTGGCGCGATCTATTCGCGCAGGCTGAGCCGATCTTTCGCGCGCACGGCGGGCGCCCACACTGGGCCAAGCGGCACACCCTGACTGCGCGCGACGTGGATGCGCTTTATCCAGACGCGGCCAAGTTCAAAGCCGTGCGCAATAGCGTCGATCCCGGCGCAAAGTTCGCGAATGCGCATCTGATGGACGTGTTTGCTATCGAGGAAGAACCAGCGTGAGCGATATCGATCTACACAAGCACTTGATCGGCCAGCAAGGCTCGCGCCTCGCGCTCAATACACCCGTGCTGGTGATCGATCGCGACACGCTTCAGCGCAACATCGAAGCAATGGCCAAATTCGCGCGCGAGAAAGGCATGGCGCTGCGCCCGCACGCGAAGACCCACAAGAGCGCCGACATCGCCAAGCTCCAGCTATCGGCGGGCGCCGTTGGCGTCTGCTGCGCGAAACTTGGTGAAGCGGAAGCGCTCGCCGAAGGCGGCGTGCAGAACATCCTGATCACGTCGCCGGTGGTCACACCGCAGGCGATCGCGCGTCTGATTACGCTCAATGGCAAGATCAACCAACTGCGCGCGGTTGCTGACAATCCGGACAATGTCGATGCCCTCGCTGCCGCCGCGAAGGCAGCCGGAAAAGCGCTCGATGTGCTGGTGGACATAGATCCCGGCATCCGCCGCACCGGTGTCCCATCGGCTGAAGCGGCGGTGTCGTTGGCGCAACGCATCGCGGCGGCCGAAACGCTACGCTTTGCAGGCGTGCAGTATTATTGCGGCGCGCAACAGCATATCGAGTCTTACGCCGATCGCCGCGCGGCCATTGCCGATCGCACTGAATATTTGCGCGGCGTCATCGAGGCGCTATCGCGCGCCGGCTACGCGCCAGAAGTCGTCACCGGCGGCGGCACCGGCACGCATCGTATCGACGCCGAGCTTGGTGTGCTCACTGAGCTGCAAGCAGGTTCGTATGTGTTTATGGACAAGCAATACAACGATTGCGACATCGACGGCGAAGGGCGCGCTGTGTTTGAAACTTCGCTGTTCGTGGACGCGCATGTGATCTCGGCCAACTCCGCTTCGATGGCGACGATCGATGCCGGCTTCAAAGCGCTTTCAACCGATGGCGGCTTGCCTGTCGTGATGGATGGCGCGCCCGCGGGCGCGATGTTCGTGTTTATGGGCGATGAGCACGGCGCGTTGATCGCGCCGGATCACGCATTCCGCATTGGCGATCACGTGAGTCTCGCGGTGCCGCATTGCGACCCCACAGTGAACCTCTACGAGGCATACCACGTCGTGCGCGATGGCGCATTGATCGATATATGGCCGGTGAGCGCGCGCGGCCGCTCGCGCTGATTATTCAGCGGGCGTCCGCGCCGTCACTTCGTCGGTATGCGATGTCGGCTTCGGTAGAAAGCCCTGTACCCAGCGCTCAAGCCGATCGATCAGCACGAACATCGCAGGCACAAACACAAGCGACAATAGTGTCGAGAGCATCAGGCCGCCGATAACAGCCGCACCCATGCCTTGACGCAACGTGCCGTCAACGCCCCAGCCCGCGGCCGCTGGGATCATCCCGCCCGACATTGCAAACGTCGTCATGATGATTGGGCGTGCGCGCTTCATGCCGGCTTCCATCAACGCCGCGTTGCGGCTCATGCCGGCGTGCATGCGCTCAACCGCGAAGTCGACCAGGAGGATCGAGTTCTTGGTCACTAGTCCCATCAGCATGAGCAAGCCGATGAAAGCGAAGAGAGAGAGCGGTTGATTTGCGATGATGAGGCCGAGGAACGCGCCGCCGAGCGAAAGCGGCAGGGCGGTCATGATCGTGATCGGCTGGAAGAAGTCGCGGAACAGCAGCACCAGCACGATATAAATAAGGATGATCCCCCACAGCATCGCGCTGCCGAAGCTCGCGGTCATTTCCGCGAAGTCTTCGGTTTGGCCGCCAGCCGCGAGGCGCGCGCCGGGGCCGCCTTTGGCTTCTTCAAGACCGAACACCTCTTGCTGGGCCACGCTGAGCTGCGTGCCGGGGCGTACGTTGGCGCCGACCGTCACCGCGCGCTCACGGTCGCGGCGTTCGATTGTGGCTTCGCCGAGTGAGAACTGCACGTCCGCCACTGCGTCGATACGGACGGGCGAGCCCAGCGATGATTGCACCGGCAGTGAGCGCAAAGCGTCGAGGTCGCTGCGCTGGTCAGGGCGAAGCGTGACCCGGATCGGGATTTGGCGGTCCGCGAGATCGAACTTCGGCAGGTTCTGTTCGGCGTCGCCGCTCGTCGCGATCCGAATGGCCGAGGCGAGGGAAGCAGACGTCACGCCGAGGCGCGCCATGTCTTCCTGACGCGGACGCACCTGAATTTCGGGACGCCGCAGCGCGGATGTGGAGCGCACGTCCGCGAGTGAGTCGAGATTGCCCATCGCGACGGCGAGCCGGTCCGCGGCCGCGTTCACGGCAGCCGGATCGGAGCCGACGAACTGCACGGTGATGTCAGAGCCGGACGAGCCGCCTTGGTCCTGCACAAACGCGGCGCGATAGTTTGGAAACTCCGAAAGGATCGGTCGCATCTCTTGCTGGATTGCGTACGCCGAGCGATTGCGTTCATCGCGTTGCGTGAGCTGGATGTACATATTTGCGTCCGGCGCGGAGCCGTCGGCGCCGTTCATTGATGTGAATACGCCGATGACTTCCGGATTTTCGCGAATTCGCGCGCTCATTCGCTGCAGCACGCGGTCAGCCTCAATCACTGGCGTGCCTGGCGGGATTTCCACGCGCGCTTGGATCATGCCGTTGTCAAAGCGCGGGATAACGACCGATGGCACGGTGCTGGCCAGCATGATCGATGCGACAAACACAGCAACGCCGATGCCAACTGTCTTCCATGGGCTGCGGATCGCCCAGCTTAGAGCGTCGTGGTACGCGTCGGTGAACACGCCGGGCTTGGCCTCAGCTTCGTGGCCTTCGTTCTTCAAGAAGAACGCCGCCATCATCGGCGTAATCAGGCGTGCAACCACGAGCGAGAAGAACGCCGCGAGAGCAACGGTAAGTCCGAACTCCTTGAAGAAGACGCCCATCCCGCCTTCCATGAAGCTGACGGGCAAGAACACAGCGATGATCGAGCCGGTCGTGGCGACGACGGCGAGACCGATTTCGTCCGCCGCTTCAAGCGCCGCCGCATAGGCGCTTTTTCCCATGCGCATGTGCCGGATGATGTTCTCGATTTCGACGATGGCGTCATCGACAAGGACGCCGGTAACGAGCGCCAGCGCGATCAAGGTCACCATGTTGAGGGT
This sequence comes from Alphaproteobacteria bacterium, assembly GCA_026400735.1. GTDB lineage: Bacteria > Pseudomonadota > Alphaproteobacteria > Caulobacterales > Aquidulcibacteraceae > Vitreimonas. Next base: position 4,452 of record JAPLOL010000006.1, read on the forward strand.
GAAGCCGAGAAGTTCGATGCCGGCGAAGGTTGGGAAGATCGAAAGCGGGATGGCGGCAGCGGCGATGAGCGTCGCGCGCCAGTCGCGGAGGATCAGGAATACGACCAAGCACGCAAGCAGGGCGCCTTCGATCAGCGCTTCAATCGAACTCTCGTGCATGCCGCGGATGAATTGGACGGTCGACGCGATCTCGGTGATGTGGATCTGCGGGCGAGCTTCTTCGATCTGACGGATCCGCGCGTCCATGCGGTCGAACACTTGCACCTCAGAAGCGCCGCGCGAGCGCTGCACCATGAAGCCCACGACCGGCTGGCCGTTGTAGCGCGAGATCGAGTTCAGATCGCTGGAGCTATCGGTGACGGTGCCCAGGTCGGCAAGGCGCACCGTTTCACCGTTGGCCGCCGTGACGCGGAGGTTTTCGAGCTCTTGAACCGATTGCGCGCCGCCGAGCGTGCGGATCGATTGCGCTTGGCCTGCGACCTGAGCTTGGCCGCCTGGAAGGTCGGCGTTTATCGAACGCAATTGCGCACTCACGCGGTCGGCGGAGACGCCGTATGCGAGCATGCGCGCGGGATCGAGCTCAACGCGGATTTCACGGCTAACCCCGCCCAGGCGCGTGACGGCGCTAACGCCCGACACGGCGAGCAATTCGCGCTGCAGGTCGTTGTCGATGAACCAGGAAATATCCTGAGGCGTCATGCCTTCGCCTTCGACGGCGTAATAGCCAATCGGCTGGCTAGCAGCATCGATGCGTTGGACGACAGGTTCAGTGATGTCGGCTGGAAGGTCGGCACGAATACGTTGGATCGCGTCGCGCGCGTCATCGACAGCGCGGCCGAGATCGCCGTCGCTCTCCATCTCGACCATCGTTTGCGAAACGCCCGGCGAGATCGTCGACGTGATCCGTTTCACGCCTTCAACAGATGTCAGCGCAGCTTCAATGCGCTGCGTGATCTGTGTTTCCATCTCCGCAGGCGCGGCGCCGGGTTGTGCGACGACGACGGTGAAGCCGCCGAAGTCAACGTTCGGCAGCTGGTTGATCGGCAGGCGTCCGTAGGCGGTCCAGCCGGCGAACAACAATGCAAGAATGAGAAGGATCGGCGGGATCGGATTGCGGATCGCGCCGGCTGAAATATTCCATGCCATGAGCGACTAGCCTTCTCGTCCGCGAATGCCTTCGGAAGGCGCGTTCTGTGTGGCCGCAGGCTGTTGAGGCGCGGGCGCTCGTGTCTGCAGGATTCGAACCGTTTCGCCTTCCTGCAGGAACGCTGCGCCGGAGCCGACGATGCGCTGCCCGATCTGCAGGCCGGAGACGACTTCAACGTTGTCGCCGTCGCGTCCGCCAAGCTGCACGTTCTGACGGTTGACCGGATAGGTTGGCTCGGGCGCGACTTCTTCAGCGCCGCGTTGACGACGGTTGTTGCGCTCGTCGGCCGTGACGGGCGCCGCGTTCGGCGAAACGACGTAGACATAAGCTTGACCGCTCTCGTAGAGCACCGAACTCTGCGGCACGGCGATCACGTCACGTGGCGGCAGATTGGCCTGACCGCGCAGATACATGCCGGCGCGTACGCGCGAGCCTGACGGCAGCGAAAACAATGCTTCACCCGTACGCGTGCGGCTGTCGATCGATGCGGGCGGGCGGCGAAGCGAGCCTTCCACGGTCGAGCCGTCGACAAGCGAGAACGTTGCGCGTTGGCCGTTCTGCAATGCGAGCGCGTCGGCTTCAGCAACTTGCGCTGAAACTTCAAGGCGATTGTCCGCCGCGATCCGGAACAGCACCTGGCCCTCGACGGCCGCGCCAAGCTGGGCGTTGCGATCGATCACGAGGCCCGATGCCGGCGCGCGAACGTAGCCGCCGCCTAGGCGTGCATTCACTTCCGCAAGCTGCGCGCGCGAGGCGGCCAAGCGCGCGTCTGCTGCAACGGCCGCTGCATGGCGCTGCTCGATTGCTTCAGTGGAAAGGGCGCCAGAGTCACGGATCGATTCAGCGCGCTCGTATTCGCCGCGCGCACGGACAGCTGAGGATTCCGCTTCAGCTACGTTCGCCTGCGCTGCGCGGGTTTGCGCATTGGCCAGCGCGTTGTCGAGGCGCGCCATTGCCTGGCCTTGACGCACGAAGTCGCCTTCGTCGACGAGGATCTGCAGGATACGCACACCGCTTGCTTGCGCCGTCACTTGAATGTCGCGCACCGGGCGCGCTTCGCCGTTCAGCGAAACTTCCGTTTGAAACGTGTGTGTCGCCACCGGTATGACGCTGATTGCTTGCGCCGTTGAAGGCGGCGCTTGGATGTTGTCGTCGCCGCCGATGCGGCTGGTGACGAACAACACGGCGATCACGGCGGCGATTGCGCCGCCGGTCATCCACAAAATCTTGGTGCGGCGCTTGCCTTCATCCGGTGCGTCCGTCGCGCGGTCCCACACGCGCTTGCCGGCGTCGCGCGCTGTGCGAAGCGCTTTGCCGCTCGCGTCCTTCGCGCGCTTGAAAAGGCCCTCGGGGCGTTCGAGCTGGGGGAGGTCTGGCTTGTTCATGGGCGTGGCTCAAGATAGCGCTCGGCGAGCGCACGGAATTGACTGATGGCCTCATCGGCATCGGTTTCGCGGCAAAACGCGCGCCTGAGACCTATGCCTTCCAAGGCTCCAAACAAGGTGTTGGTGGCGATTTCGGGGTCGAGTGTTGCGTCGATCTCACCGCGCGTTTGCGCGTGTCTGAACGCCTGCATGAAGATTTGGACACTTGATTGATCGGTGCAGCGCAGCGACGCCGACACAGCATCGTCACGAATGGCCTCCGAGAGGATGTCTGCAATGAGAGCGCCGTCGCCGTCCGCAAACTTGTCGAAGAAGCCACGGGCCGAAAGGCATATCGCCTCGATGAAGCCATGCTGGTCGGCGGCGCGTTTGAACGCCTCATCGTTCTCGCCGCGCTTATCCTCGGCGATGGCGCCAATGATGTCGGCCTTGCTGGAGAAGTAGCGGTAGAGGGCGCCAGCGCTGATGCCGGCCTCGGCGCAGATCTCGGCCATCGTCGCCTGGTGGAAGCCCCGACGGCGGAAGCAGGCGATGGCCGCGTCCATAATCTGACGCCGCCGGCGCTCGGCCAGTTCGGGATCGGCTAGACGGGCCAAAAAGGGGTCCCCAGATCGTTGGTTGCCGGAAACGGCTTGCGCCGCGTTGCTGCGACGCATATAAAACGAATGTTCGTTCTTTAAATGTTAAGCCTGGACGGCGTCAAGCTGAAAACCCAAATGGCTCGCGCGGACTGAGTATCTCAGGCCACGCTTTCCAGACGCCTAAGTGCTTGAGGAGCAATCGGGAATGACTGCAGTCGGAAACCTCATCCGGGGTGTTGCGCTGGCTGGCGCGCTGACCTCGGCCGCCGGCTGCGTGACCATGCCCAGCGAGCGCGCCGAAGCGCCGCCGCTGCCGTCGGTGTGGCGCGACGCCCCTCAGGGCGCGGAACTGCCGGTCACCGACTGGTGGCAAGGTTTCAACGATCCGGCTCTGAACCAATTGGTCACCGAGGCGCTATCGGAGGGACCGAGCGTTCAACTGGCCGTTTCGCGCGTCCGCGAAGCGCGCGCTCTCTCATACTCAACCATCGCGCAATTCCTGCCCCAGCTCACCGCGACGGGCAGTGGCCAGTACCAGCGCTTCGTCGAGGGACCAGTGCCGGTTGGCGTCGATCGTGAATCGATGAGCGGATCGTACGGCGCGCAAGTCTCATGGGAATTGCCGCTGTTTTCGATTGGCGCGACCAGCGTAGGCGCGCGCGCCAATTCTCAAAGCGCCTTGGCTGATTTGCGCGGTGCGCGTGTGACGCTCGCGGCTGATGTCGCGCAGGCCTACGTCGATCTGCGCGCCGCTCAAGCAAGCCGCGCAGCGCTGCAGCGCTCAGTAGAAACATCAGACGAACTGGCGCGCATCTTGGCGACAAGCGCGGGCGCCGGGATTGCTTCGGAAGCGGACGCGGCGGATGCGCGTCGTCTCGCTGAGAGCACGCGTACGCGTCTTCCTGGTTTGATCATTGAAGAGCGGCGCGCTGAAAACGTGCTTGCAGTGCTGCGCGGGCGCGCCCCTGGCACGGAAGATGCGCAAACGCTAACCGCTTTGAACGCAGAAAATGCGCCGGTGCCGCATCTTGAGCTGACTTCAGCCCCAGCCGCGCCCGCGGATCTGCTTCGTTTGCGGCCAGACGTAGCGCGCGCTGAAGCGCAGACTCTCATCGCCGCTGCACAGCTCGGCGCCGCGCGCGCTGACCTTTTGCCGCGCATCAATCTTACTGGCGCGATCAACGTGACCGATGCATTGATCGGCAACCCTAGTGGCGCTGGTCTCACGCTGGCGACGGGCACGCCGCTGATTTCGATGCCGTTGTTCGACTGGGGTCAGCGCTTCGCTGTCTCCCGTCAGCGCGACGCGCAGTTTGATCAATCGTTGATCCAGTATCGCCAAACGGTGACGCAAGCGATTGCTGAAGGATCCAATGCGCTGGTCGCGCTCGATCAAGGCCGTCTGCGCTTGAATTCTGCGCGTGCTGCGGAAGACGCCGCCACCACCGCTACACGTGGCTCTCGTGCCGCGTATGAGGCTGGCATCCAGAGCTTGGCTGATCGCTTGCGTTCGGAACAACAGCTCATCGATGCGAGCCTCACGCGCATCACGGCCGAGCAACAAGCTGCCGCCGCCGCAATCGCCACGTACCGCGCGTTCGGCGGTGGGCCGGCGGTTGCGCCTGAAGTCGTTCGCCGCCGCTAGCCGATCATTCCACGTCATTCGTCGCACGCGTCCGCGAAAAGGCTGGACACGTGCGCGTGCGTGCGCTGCCTAGGCCGACAGGTCAGGGGAGCGGGAAATGAAGCGAGCGCTTGCGGGTGCGTTGATGTTTGCGATGGCCTTGAGCGCCTGCGCAACGTCGAGTTCGACCACCGGCGGCCAGGACCAGCCTGCTTCGGTGGCACAGCTGCTTGAAGGCGTCGAGATCCCGTATGAGCGCTTCACGCTCGATAATGGGCTAACGGTCCTGGTGCACGAAGATCGCAAGGCGCCGATCGTCGCGATCGCCGCCTGGTACAATATCGGCTCTAAGGATGAGCCGCAGGGGCAGGCGGGTTTCGCGCACCTGTTCGAACACATCATGTTGTTCAACGGCACCGAGCACATTCCAAATTTGATCGAACCGCTGCGCGAAATGGGCGCCACCAATTGGAATGGCACCACCTGGTTCGATCGCACCAACTATTTTCAAACCGTGCCGACCCCGGCCCTAGATCGCGGCCTCTACATTGAGAGCGAACGCATGGGCTATTTGCTCGGCGCGCTGACGCAAGAGCGCCTCGATGCGCAGCGCGGCATTGTTCAGAACGAAAAGCGCCAAGGCGACAACCAGCCGTACGGCATGACGTTCTATCGCACGCTTGAACGCCTCTTCCCCGAAGGTCACCCGTATCGCCACTCCACGATTGGCTCGATGGCCGACCTCGATGACGCATCGCTCGAAGAAGTGCGTCAGTGGTTCCGCGACAATTACGGACCGAACAACGCTGTGATCGTCCTCGCAGGCGACATCAACGTTGCCGAGGCGCGCCCGTTGATGCAGCGCTATTTCGGGCAAATCCCACGCGGACGCGCCAACGTTCCGGCACAGGCCGACATTCCGACGCTGCCGGCGCGCATCGACGATACGATGCATGACCGCGTGTCAAATACGCGCCTCTATCGCACCTGGGTCGTGCCCGGCTTGGCGGATGACGACACGCTCGAACTTGATGTCGCGGCGCAGGTGCTGGGCGGCCTGAATAGCTCGCGGCTCGATCGCATTCTGGTGCGTGATGAGCAGAGCGCTGTGTCTGTAAGTTCGAGCGTGCTGCCATTCCAGCGCCTGAGTTTTTTCTTCGTTACCGTGGACGTGAAGCCCGGTGTTGATCCCGCCGCTGTCTCGGCGCGGCTTGATCAGATCGTTGGCGATTTTGTCACGACAGGTCCAACGGAAGATGAAATCCAACGCGTTGCGACGCAGCAAGTGTTCGGCAGCGTGCTCGCGATCGAGCAAGTTGGCGGCTTCGGCGGCAAAACGGTTGCCCTTGCTAACAGCACTGTGATTGCCGGCGATCCGGATTTCTACGAACGCAATCTCCGCGCTTACGGCGAAGTGACGCCGGCGGCGGTACGCGAAGTCATGGGTCGTTGGCTCACGCGCCCGACCTACGCGCTCCGCGTCGATCCAGGCGTCCGCGAGCCCTATCAAGAGGCGAGCGCCACCAATCGCCCGGCGCCCGACAACCGTCCGCCAACGGCGCAAGCGCGCGATCCCATGCCGGATATCGGCACAATCGCGGATCTTGATTTTCCGGACGTGCAACGCGCGCACCTGAGTAACGGCATTGAGGTTGTCTACGCGCATCGAGCCGCCGTGCCGATTACCTATGTGGCGTTCGATTTTGACGCCGGCGTCGCCGCCGACCCGCAAGGTGGGTTCGGTACACAGCGGCTCATGCTCTCGTCGTTGACGTCGGGCGCTGGTAATCGCGACGCGATGCAAATCGCTGAGCAGCAAGAGCGTCTTGGCGCGACGATTGGCGCCAACGGAACACTCGATCGCTCTTCACTCACGCTGACGACGATGAGCGCCAATCTTGGTCTGTCGCTCGATTTGTTTGCCGATGTGGTGCTGCGCCCCACGTTTGCGGAAACGGAAGTGACGCGAGAGCGCAATCAGCAACTCGCCGCCATCGCGGCGGAAGGGACCCAGCCGAACGGTTTGGCGCAGCGTACGTTCCCGGCGCTCGTGTTTGGCCCGAACCATCCATATGGACGCCCGTCTTCAGGCCTCGGCAGCGAAGCTTCGCTCTCGCCCTTGACGCGTGAAAATCTGATCGCGTTTCATCAAACCTGGATCCGCCCTGAAACGGCGCGTGTTTTTGTGGTGTCGGATCGTCCATTGAATGAGATAACGCGCGCGCTCGACGCCCGTTTCGGGGCTTGGCGTGGCGCCGCTGTGCCGGTCGGCCACAAGAACTTCGATACACCGATCCCAACGCCGCGTCCGCGTATCGTGATCGTTGATCGTCCGCAGTCGCCGCAATCGGTAATCTACGCCGGCGCTGTGCTGCCCATCCGAGGCTCTGACGATACCTTGACGCTCAACGCGGCCAACGAAGTGCTGGGCAGCAACTTCCTTTCGCGCATCAACACAGAAATCCGTGAGCGTCGCGGCTGGTCCTACGGCCTAAGTGGCAATGTCAGCCTGCGCGAAAATCAGGTGCCGTACATTATCAACGCGCCAGTGCAGGCGGACCGTACGGGCGATTCGATCCGTGTGCTGATCGAGCAGATCAATGCGTTCAATTCGTCGAATGGCGTCTCGGATTCTGAGCATGTGCGCACTGTGAATGGCAACATACGGCAGCTGCCAGGTTCATTTGAGACCGCGGGCGCAGTGCTTGGTGCGCTGCGGTCGAACCAGCTCTACCACCGCCCAGACAATTACTGGGAAAGTGTTGCGTCTCGCTATCGCGCCATGAGCGCTGCACAAATGGACGCTGCTGCACGCTCCGTCATCGATCCGACGCGCTTTATTTGGGTCGTCGTGGGGGATGCATCCGTCGTTCGGCCACAGCTCAGCGGCCTAGGGCTGGACATTGAGGTGATCCCAGCGTCGTGATCTACCAGTCGATGCGTATGGTCACGGTGTCGGTGTAAGTGCCGGGCTTTGTTGCGATGGTCGGGGAGACGACAGCATAGACTGAACGATTCACGGACCAGTGTCCGATGGCAAGCAGGCCACCGCTCACAACGACCGTCGTGCCTGTCGTTCCGTTACCCCAAATGATGCCGCCTTGGCTCGTTGTATAGAGATTGTAACCAAGCAGATCACCTGCGGCGGAACGCATCTGGCGAGAGCTGATCGTGCCGTACAATCCGCTTTGAATGCGAACGGTCATAGTCGGAAAGAGTTCGGCCACGCCGGTGCAATCGACCGTCACGTCGCCCTGCGCCGACTGAGCGCCATTCAAAGGATTGATGTTGTCGAAGTGGATTGCCGTCGCGTTGACGTCGCAAGAGCATCCACCGAGCGAACAGATTAGCGCGTTCGCCGGTGGCGCAGCAAACCACGCGATGCAGAGTACAAAACAAGAGAGCAAGAGGCGGATCATGATAGTGCCGCGCATTGCAACGTGAGGCCCGCTTCGGCGTCCGCTTCGTTAGCATGTGCGCTGCAGGCGCCATTGTTCAATTGAAGCTCGTCGCCATCCTGCGCGCCTTGCAACACGATGCGACCTTCACTGCCGATCGGAAAGCGTTCGCCATCCCGATTGCGCACAAGCACGCTGCCGCGTGGCGGCGCCTCGCCGTTGGCGAAGACGACGCGCGTCTCGATGATCCGTTCGCGTGCATCGTTGAATCGGATCATGACGCTGGCGCCTTCAGATGGCACGACCGTGCGCGCAGGTGATTGCGGCGCCCGATCGAGCGGAAGGTCATCGGGGCTGATGCTGATCGTATTGCTATCGTAGGGGAGCAGATTGGTGACGAGGCGGCGGCCATTATTGCCGGTTTCGCCCGCGTCGACCTGATTGCGAGCGACGGACACATCGGAGGCGCCTGCATCGACAAGGGCGAAGGCGCCATCGATGCGTCTACCCGCGAAGCCTGTGTTGTCGATCCAGCCAACGCTGCCGCCATGGCGAAGCCGCAGGCCGCCGGTATCGTCGACCACCGCCGCTTCCGCCATCGTGTCGCCCAATGCGTTGCGCGACATCACGGCCGCTTCGGCGCGTTCGACGCTTCCAAGAGAGGCGCGCGCACGCCAACCAAGGTGCTCAGCATCAACCGCGCGCTGGGCGCTGGCGCGGTAGGAGACGCCGCGATCGTCTCTGTCCACGCTTACGTGGGCAGAGACATCATCTGCGAGCGTGAAACTCAAGCTGACGCCGGCGATGAGTTCGCGATCTTCACGTTCAATCTGGGCAAGACGAAACGAGAGCGCGCCGTCGGCGAAGTCCGGGGTGTAGGAAAGCGTGTAGGTGCGTGCGCGGGGCTCGTCATCGAGCCTGACTTCCGCCGCGGTCAGTGACACTGCGCCCAGGTTTCCCATATCGAGACCAGCATTGCCCGCAAGCCCTTGCCGAAATGTATCGTTTTCGCGTCCAAGGGCGGTGAATGCGCCTTGGCGTTGCTCGAACTGCGCGCCGATCGAGAGTGCGCGTCCATCGTAGTACCATGCGGCGGAAGTGTAGCCGCCTGCGTCGTTGGCCGCTTGGGAGACGGAGGCCTGCCCCAACGTCGTGCTCGACACGCTGATGCCCGCCTGCGCCGTCGTTTGCTGCTCTGTCGCTTCGATTGCGCCTTCAACGGTTATGGAGTTGCTGACACCATAGCGATAGCGGCCAGCGATGAACGTGTCGCCATAGTCGGCGTCTTTGCGGCCGAACTGAAGGCGCTCCGCGCCGGCCGCAAACGACCAATCGCTTAGCCCCGGCCGAAGCATGGTTGTGCTGACAAAGAATGGTCGGCTGACTATTTGCTGGCGGCCCAGCACGTCGGTAATCACGAGTTGAGTCTCGCCTGCGCCCGAGACGATGGGTGCGTTGTCGATCACGAACGGGCCAGCTGCAACGCGTGACTGCGCACGCAGCACGCCATCGACGTAGAGTTCTACAGTGGATGCTGATTGCGCGTCTCCTGAGATTGCAGGCGTCGGGTAGGTGATCATAGAGGGCGTCAGTCCGAAATAGCGTCCGATCTGAATGCCGCCGAAGCGTACCGGCGCGCCGTTTGCGCCGATGTGAATCGAATCGCCAAAGCGCGCGCGTAGGCCGTCGCGCGCGCGATCCACGGTCCAAGTTGTGTCGAGGCGCGTGATGCGCGTCTCGTGCTGGGTCCTTTGGCCGATCCATGTGCTCTGGACCAGGCCGAAGCGCCCAAACGCCGCCGCTTCCGCAATGCCGGAAACGCCAACGCCATCGCGATCAATCCACTGCGCTTCAACTTCATAGTTGAGGTAGCCGCCCGACGTTGACGCATCCACTTGCGAAGTGGTCACCTGACGGCCCAGATCGATGCGCTGTTGTTGGTAGCAGGCCATCGTGCATGAGATCACGATTGCACCTTCGTCGGCTTTTTCTTCGTAGCTGAGGCCCGCGACGCTTGTGAGCGGAACGTGTTCGCCGTCAACCGGTGCGACTACGCCCAACTCGCTCAAGGAGCCTGGAGCTACCTCGATGCCGCGATCGGTGCGCCACGCGAAAGCGTCGAGAGAGACGCCGCGCGCAGGTAGGCGTAATTGTACAACGAACGGCGCGGCATCTTGAGCGGCTGCGTTCGAGGCCAGCGCGAAGCTAGCGCACAGAAGCGTGCTGATCCGTCGGGCCGACATGGATCGTGCGCTCGCTGTGTTGGCCGGTGGCGGTTGTTGCGATGAGCTGCAAAGCGCTTGCGTCGGCGGGAATCTCGACGTCGGCGGATGCGCCCGCCAGAAGATAGCGGGGCGAGGGCACCCGTTGTTGAGCGTCTTGCATCAGGCTGATCTGAGCGAAGCTTGTGCCTGTGTTCGTCAAGATCAGGCGGCCGTTCTCGGCGCGTGTGGTGACGTTGGCTTGCGCACCGCGGGGCGTAATGAACACCGGCAGCGACATTTCCAGTGTGAAGCCGAGCGCTATGCCGCTCTGTTCTTGACTGGGCAGTTCACGCAGCAAAATGCGATAAGCGCGCTCACCGCCGCTGCTGGCGCCGCGAACGCCCAAGCGCACGATTTGGTCGCCGTTTGCTGCGACTTCGAATACGCCTGGCGCGACGATAAGTTCGGTCGTCGGAATTAGCTGATCTTGCCCGTTCACTTGCGACCAGGCGTAGGCTTCAACTTCAAACGCTACCGGTCGTGAGCGGCCATTGCGAAGCCTTATGGAGTCGATCGTGTGCTCTGGGCTTAAGTTCACCATCACTGGGGCCACTTGGATGCCACCCGTCTGCGCGCCCGCGACACTCGGCGCCGCGACAAGCGCAGCGGCGATGAGGAGGGCGCGCCAAGTCACCACGACACAGTCACCACGATATTGTCAGTGTACGCTCCGGCCGGCGCAGTTTGTTGCATCGGCACACGACCGTAGAGGTGAAGCGTGTTGGCCGTCCCGTTGCCTGTGCCGGAGAGGCGATCGACGCCGGTGTTACCCCAAAGCACGGAGCGCTGCGTGTCTTGGTATAGAACGTAGTTCAGTGTCTGCGAGCCGCCAGATTTGGTCATGCGGCGCGTCGCCATCGTGGCGCCCGAGCCGTCGCCTAGGCTCATGCCGATGTAGTAGGGCGTGCCGTTCGTGCACGTGACACTCAACGTCGTTTCGGCATCGAGCGGCGATGCGACGACTGGGTCGTAATTGCCGAACGCAAGGTCGTCGGCAATGATATCGCATGACGCAAGCACCGTGGCGCGCACTTCAAATGTGTCCGTGTCACTTCCGGCCGCATGCGCTGCGCACGGTGCAAGCGCCGCTGCGAGAAAGAGAGGAATGAAACTACGCGACATCACCACACCATGTTTGTTTTGTTATCCGGCTTATGCGGTAATCCCGGCTAAGGACCGCTTAAGTCTAACTTCTGCTTCAAGCGCTAAGCCCCCAGGCTGAGAGCGGCCTATGTCTTTGGTGCTAGGCGCGAAGTGAACGGCGCACGCTGCGGCGGAGATCGTCTTTGCACTCGACATCACGCCACCAATGCAGCGCCGCCGCAGCGCACGCCGTTCACCCGGACGTCGGCCTCTCCCAGGCGCACACCAAGGAGATCCGACAACCCATTGACCAAAGTATCGAGCGGTCCGGCGACGGTCGTAAGTACGCCGCGGACCGCTGAAGTAAGCGCCGACGTGCTGAGGCCGAGCCCGGCCGCGCGCACAGTCAGCTTTGTTTGTCCGAGCAAAGTGGACACCGTCGCGCGCACGGCATCTCGTGTGTGCACGGACTTCACAGTGCCGCGCTCGATTTCGGTGCTATTAAACCGCACCGTACTCCATTGCTGACGCCGACGTCGACGCGAGCTTCGCCCTCAACGCGGGCTAGGCCAACGCGCACCAGTTGCGCCGGTGCGGGTGAGATGTTGGAGCGGAAATTGTTGAGCCGCGCGGTATCGACTTCGCCAAGCATGAGCGATCCGATCCCCGGTGAAACGCCGAGGCTCACTGAGCGATTGTTGCTGCCGCCCCAGCCGCAATTGATGTCCTCAAGCCGCGCCTGACCCGAAGCCAACTCGATCAGAACAGGAACTCGCACGTTGCCGAGCGAACCCGCGCCAGCATTGGTCTCAACGTAGAGGCGCGTCTGCGCCGTGCGGATGACGATTTCATCGTCGTTGGTGACCGTGAGCCAAGGCGAGTTATTCGGCCGTTCGCCGATGGCGAGCCAAACTTTTGTTGATGCAAGCCCGGGCACGCCGGCGCCCAGATCAAGTTGCACTTGGCGACTGCCATTGGCGACTTGGAGGATTGCCGTCGCCAAATCCATAGCGCCGACCTGAATGCCAGTGTCGGCGCTATGGGTAGCGTGATCTTGCGCACCGTAGGGTCCGAGATCGAGCACATTGCTTAAGCCGCGCAATGGGCCGCTTCTCTCTGAAGCGCGCGCCATGGCGCGGAGTGCGCGCTCCGCGCGTTCGTCTGTTTCCGCTACAACATCGGCCAGTGCTTCGAGCGCCACGGGCGCGCTTGCGTTCGCATCGAGTGTTTCGTCGTAGCTCGCTGCCTCTAGATCGAGCCGCGTGCGCAAAGCGTCCACATAATCCAGAACGTTGACGTTGGCGCGCAGCAGCGAGTTGTAGTCCATCACCGAGAGGTTGACGCTACTGCCGGTCAATCCACTCAGGACTTGGTTGGCCACACCGCCCTGCAAAGAGAGAAGCCGCGTACCGATTTGAAAGCTGGCGAGCTGTGTTTCCGCAGCCGTCGCTTCGCGGCGAATGGTCATGCGGCCATCGGGTATGAATAAGCGGCCAAAGAAAAGCGGTGCGTTGGTTGTAAGCTCCACGCGCACGGCGTTGCCGCCGGCGGGGAGTGGACGGAAGCGCTCAGCCGGCCGAACGGAACGATCCGGCGCGTAGGTTCCGCGCAAGATACGCAGTTGCGTACCCTGCGGCCACCGGTTGGCGGCGACGGTGGCGGCGGCGAGCGCTTCCGCCTGCGCCGGGTTCTGCATGGCGGCGAGGGCGGCCAAGTCGGCGCTCCCCTGTAGCCGCCGAGATTCCAAGTAGACGCTGCCGAGATCGATGGCGAAACCGGCAAATCCCATCAGCAAGACGAAGCTCATGCCGGTGAGTACGGAAACGCCACCTGCCTCAGCATGGAAGAACGCTCTCACACGCATCAGAAGCCTCCGACGCGGATGCTCGCGCGGCGCGAGATCGAGTGGGGCGGAGCTGGGATAAGCGATTGGAATGCCCAGTACACGTCGTCGCTGGCGTCGTAGGTGACTGCTACGGATACCGTTTGCCCGTTGCGAGTGAGAGTGATCTGCGAGAGCTCGCCGCGCATGAAATCCTGATTGGCAATGCCCGCTTGCACTGCGTCACGCGCAAGAGAGAGACGCTCTTCGTCGTCGAGGCCGGCGATGGAGGCGCGCGCAGCATCATTGGTGAGCTGCTGAACCGTGTGCGCGGTCAGGAAATAGCCGCCGTAAGTGAAAATCCCCATCAGCATCAGCAGCAAGACAGGTCCGACAATCGCGAACTCCACTGCGGCATTTCCCGCCCGATCGAGGCGGCGCACACGCGGCGCGTAAAACTCCGGCAAGCGGAACGCTCTGAATCTGCGTGACAACTTCAGCGCGAAACCCATCGCCGTTCGCTCCCCATTCGAGGCGACGAGAATGAACTAGAACGGTTGGGATATGACGCAGTCGAATTCTACGAACACTTCGAAAAACACGCATTTGACGCGATCAAGAATTGCTCTGTTGTGCGAAACTGCACTGGAGAATGTAGCCCCGAATACTCCCCTGTAAGTTGTGGGAAGCAATTCGTGATGTCACACTTATTCGTAGAAGTTGAGTCGGAGGCAAGCATGCCCAATCGCGTCAGCGTGTCGTCCGCAGAATTCATTCGCAACATTGGCTACTGGCAGAATAAAGCGCTGCGGCAACCAATCTCGATCACACACCACGGTCGAGAGCGATTGATCTTGGCCGCACCGGATGCGTTCGAGGCGAGTGCAAGTACGGACGACGTAGCGAAGGGTCTAGCTAAGCTACGCTCTGACGTCGCGGCAGTGCAGGAGAACCTCGGCGACGGCTACCTCAGTTTTGATGCGCAGTTGGTTGTTCGCCATAGCAACTCAGTTGCCGAGGCTTTTGTCGGCATGTCGCGCGAGGATTTGTACGGCACATCTATCATTAACGCGCTGCCTCAACCTTTTGCTTCAATCCTGTCCGACCGCGTACAGCGCGTCATGCGTACGCGTCAGTCCGAGCATTTTGAAATCGGCGCTCCTGACGGGCGCTACCTTTTGGTAACCGTGTTTCCAGTTTCTGTCGGCGCCGCCGCGCTTATGCGCAATATCACTGAGCAGCATGTGCTCCAGCAGCGCTTGGAGGATGGCGAAGCGCTCCAGCAAGCCGTGCGCCTCCACTCGCGTGCAGCGGCGATCAAGTTAGATGCTCGCGCCAGGGTGGAAACGATCGACGACACCTTCACTGCCTGGACCGGCTTTGTCTCGAGCGACCTTGCTGGCCACCGCGTGATCGATCTCGTCGCGGCAAGCCAACGCCGCGAGGCCGCGGAAGTCATCGAGCGCGTTCTTCGCGACGGACTGGGCCGTACCGTCAACGTCACGCTTTTGAGCAAACGCGGCGAAGAGATTGAGGGCGCCTTGGCGCTGGCGCCTATCCTGACTGATCTTACGGCACACGGCGCCTGCGCCTTGTTCGTCCCGTTCGCCAACCTCGGTTCAACGCAACGCGCAGCGTAGCTGGCCGGGATTAGGCTAGCGTCTGCCGCTGCTTCGCCTGTATCGTGCGGGCGAGGGATGCATGGCGCGCACGCAAGCGGCTGATTATGATGAGCGAAAGTTAGCGATCGTCGAACAGGCGGCCGCACTTTTTGCCGCGCGCGGCTTCAACGGAGCGTCGGTGTCCGACATCGCCGAACGCTGCAAAACGTCGAAGAGCCTGATCTATCACTATTACGAGTCGAAAGAGGACATCCTCTACGACGTCATGATCAGCCACGTGCGCGCGCTGGAGTCCGCCGCCGCAGACGCGCTCGCCGGCAGCGGCGGTCCTGAGCAAAAGCTCCGCGACCTGACGCAGCTCTTCATGGCGCTCTATGTCGGCGCCGCCGATCGGCACAAAGTGCTGCTCAACGACCTCGACTACGTGCCCAAAGCCCGCCGCGCCGAAATCGTGGAAGTGCAGCGCGGGCTGATCGAAAGCGTCCGCAAGCTCCTGGTTGAGATCGAGCCGTCGCTGAAGAAGCAAACCGGCACCAGTTTGACCGCCGCCATGCTCTTCTTCGGCACAATCAACTGGACCCACACTTGGTACGACCCCAAAGGCGCAATCACTCACGATGCGCTCGCCAACATGGCCGTGGATCTAACGCTTGGCGGCATCGCGCGCGCCGCCGAAGGCTAAAGCGGCTTCCGCCACTCCATTACTACGAACCACGGTACGCGACGATAGCGCTCTGCCTTTGGTTCCGGTGCGCCAGCGATCGGTGCGGGCTCATCAAAGAAGCGCAGCTCAAGCCCATGCCGCAAGAACTCGCGCATGTAAGTGCTGAGCGGCCGATGGTGATTGACGATGCGAATGCCGCGCCACGCGGTCCAGAAGCCGCGTTCATCAAGATAGTGATCGACCGGATAATGCTTCAGCTCGCCTCCGAACCCGCGCACCCAACCCGTCTCCGCGCCCGCCGTGTTGAAGCTGTTGCAATTGGCGATCAGCAGCGTGCCGCTTGGTTTCAGTAC
The DNA here is from genome assembly GCA_026400735.1 of Alphaproteobacteria bacterium. Classification (GTDB taxonomy): domain Bacteria; phylum Pseudomonadota; class Alphaproteobacteria; order Caulobacterales; family Aquidulcibacteraceae; genus Vitreimonas. Next base: position 20,395 of record JAPLOL010000006.1, read on the forward strand.
ACGCGCCATCTCCGCGATCGGCGCGCTGATCTCTGGCATGTCGAGCAAGCTGAGATAACTGACGACCAGATCAAAGCTCGCATCCTCCGCGGGAAGCGCATCGCCTGGTGCTTCGATGTAAACGCCGCTCGGATCGAGCTCACGCGCGCGTTCAAGCAGTGCGCGCGTTGGATCAGCGCCTGTGCATGAAACACCTTCGGCGCTCAGCATCCGGCAAAACCGGCCTTCACCGCAGCCGACATCGAGCATCGTCTTCGGCTTTGCCGCCAACGCACGCGGCAGCATCACGGGATCAAGCACATAGCGGCGGCCGAAATCGCCGTGCTCACCCATGTCCGCGATCCAAGCGGCCGCGGACTCGTTCCAACCATTTTCAGACATGACTTAGACGTCGTAGGTCAGCGCCACGCCTTCGGTAAGAGGTGTTGCTTGGCAGGTTAGCACGTAGCCGTCGGCGATCTCCTGCTCGGAGAGGCCGTAATTCACCTTCATGCTCACTTCGCCCGCCGTCACCTTGGCGCGGCACGTCGCGCAAACGCCGCCTTTGCACGCGAACGGCGCGGGCAGGCCCGCAGCGCGGACGTTGTCCAAGATCGAATGGTTCTTCGGATCGAACGCGACTTGCATGCGCCGGCCATTGAGCGTGACGCTCATCTTCAGGCCTGCGGCTTTCTCTTCCAGCGCGCGGGCCGCGGCGGCTTGGGCTGCGGAGAGCGGTCCGGTGGTAAAGCGCTCGATCAGGATACGCTGCTTTTCGACGTTCTTAGCAAGCAGCGCCTCTTCTGCCGCATCCATCATCGGGCCGGGACCGCAAATGAAGAAGGTGTCGACGTTTTCAGGCTTTACGAGTGAGGAGAGCAGCGTCTCGACTTTTGTGCGATCGAGGCGGCCGTTGAAGAGTTCGATCTCTTCTTCTTCGTCTTCGAGGAAATGATAAACGCTGAGCCGATCGATGTAGCGATCCTTCAGCCCCGCAATCTCTTCCAGGAACATCACGCCCATAGAATTGCGGTTGCCGTAGAAGAGCTTGAACCGTGAGTGCGGCTCCATCGCCAGCGCCGTCTTCATCAGCGACAGGATCGGCGTAATCCCCGACCCCCCCGCGAACGCCACATATTCGCGCCGCGCCTCCGGATCGAAGCTCCAGCAAAACGAACCGTGCGGCGCCATCACCTCAAGCTCGTCGCCGGCCTTTAGCTCATCGTTCACCCAGCTCGAAAACGCGCCGCCCGCAATCTTCTTGACGCCAATCTTCAGCACGCCTTCGCTCGGCGAAACACACACGGAATAATTGCGCCGCATCTCTTCGCCGCCAAACTCACGGCGAAAGGTGAGGTGTTGGCCAGCTTTGAACGCAAACACCTCACGCAACGCATGGGGTAGCTCAAAGCGCACCGACACCGCATCCGGCGTCTCGCGCTTCACTTCGGCCACGCGCAGTTTGTGAAAATCGATGCTCGCCATCAGTGACACTTAAACCGGTCAAACGGCTCCGCGCACGCCTTGCAGCGCCACAGCGCCTTGCACGGCGTGGAGCCAAAACGCGAAAGCTCTTCAGTGTCGCTTGAGCCACACTGCGGGCATTCGGCGGCGGTCTGGTTCTTCAGCGAAGCCGTCGCTGCGCCCTTCGGCGGCGGCGCAATCCCGTAAGCGCGCAAATCTTCACGGCCTTTATCGCTGATCCAGTCGGTGGACCAAGGCGGCGAGAGCGTCGTTTCGATCGCGACGTTCGCAAATCCGTTCGCATCCAGCGCCTCGCGGATCGATTGCTCGATCGCGATCGTCGCCGGGCAGCCAGTGTACGTCGGCGTGATCGTCACCGTATCCGCCGCGATCTCGCGCACGATCCCCAGATCAACGACCGACACCGCCGGAATTTCTGGATCAGGCACGCGCGCGAGAATAGCGCGGATGCGGTCAGTATCGGAGATCGCGCTCACCGCGCTCACCACGTCGCGCCCGGATAGGCGCGCTGGAGGAATTGCATGTCGCTCAGCAGATGGCCGAGATGTTCGGAGTGACGGCCGATGCGCCCGCCGGTCGTTGCGCGGCGCGGAGCAGGGCGCACCAACGTCGCTTCGGCCAACGTCGCATCAATCCGCGCATCCCAAGCCGCGCGCAGCGCCGCCTTGTCAACGCCAACGCCAGCCTTGATCGCAGCGGCATCGACCTCATCCATCACGAAGAGCTCGTCAGCGAAGCGCCACATCCAATCGAGCCCCGCGATCATGCGCGCTTTGCTCTCGTCGGTGCCGTCACCTAGGCGGATCACCCAATCGCTTGCGAGCGTGGCGTGGTAGGAGGTTTCCTTCACCGCCTTTGCTGCGATCGCGGCAATCGTCGCATTCTTCGAGGCAGTCAGCGCAGTAAACAGCAGCTCTTGGTAGTGCGAGAACAGAACTTGCCGCGCGATCGTCTGCGCGAAGTCGCCATTCGGCTGCTCGACCAGCAGGCAATTCGTGAAATCCATCACGTCGCGACGAAAGGCGAGCACATCGCCGTCGCGACCTTTGCCTTCAAGCTCGCCAGCCAAGTTCAAAAAATGCGTCGCTTGCCCAACTTGATCTAGCGCCACGTTCGCCAGCGAGAGATCAACCTCAAGCGCCGGCGCATGCCCGCACCATTCACTCAGCCGCTGACCAAGAATGAGCGAGTCATCGCCCAAGCGCAGCGCATATGTGGCGATCGCATCCATTAGATGTGCGTGATGCCGTCTGGAATTTTGTAAAACGTCGGGTGGCGATAGACTTTGTCTTCCGCCGGCTCGAACAACGCGCCCGCATCGCCCGGATCAGACGCCACGATCTGCGCCGAAGGCAGCACCCAGAGGCTGATGCCCTCCATGCGCCGCGTGTATGTATCGCGCGCGTGCTCAAGCGCCATCTTCGCGTCAACCGCGTGCACGCTTCCAACGTGGCGATGCGAAAGCCCGCCCTTGCCGCGCACGAACACTTCCCACAGCGGCCATTCCTTGCTCGCGTCGCTCATCGTTTCACTCCGCCGCCAGCTTCGCTGCCGCACGCTTCTCAGCATGCACGCGCGCCGCTTCGCGCACCCAGGCGCCTTCGTCCCAAGCCTTATTGCGGGCCTGCAAGCGTTCCTTCGCAACCGGCCCTTCGCCGCGCACAACCGCCGCGAACTCTTCCCAATCGACTTCGCCGAAATCGTAAGCGCCGCGCTCTTCGTTCCACTTCAGCTTATCGTCCGGCACGGTAAGGCCGATCGCTTCAGCCTGCGGCACGCTAATATCGACGAACTTCTGACGCAGATCATCGTTGGTATCGCGCTTAATACGCCAACGCATGCTCTGCGCCGTGTTCGGCGACTTATCGTCCGGCGGGCCGAACATCATCAGCGACGGCCACCACCAGCGGTTCAGCGCATCTTGCGCCATGCGCTTCTGTTCGGGCGTGCCGGCGGCGAGATGCATCATGATCTCGTAGCCCTGGCGCTGGTGGAAGCTCTCTTCCTTGCAAATGCGCACCATCGCGCGCGCGTAGGGGCCATACGATGTGCGCTGCAGCGGCACCTGGTTCATGATCGCCGCGCCATCGACAAGCCAGCCGATCGCGCCGATGTCCGCCCATGTCAGCGTCGGGTAGTTGAAAATCGTCGAGTACTTGGCTTTGCCGCTAAGCAGCGCTTCAGTCATCTCATCGCGCGACGTGCCGAGCGTCTCCGCCGCCGCATAGAGATAAAGCCCGTGGCCGCCTTCATCCTGCACCTTCGCCAGCAGGATCGCCTTACGGCGCAAGTTCGGCGCGCGCGAAATCCAATTGCCTTCCGGCAGCATGCCGACGATCTCGCTGTGCGCGTGTTGCGACATCTGCCGCACCAGCGTCTTGCGATACGCCTCAGGCATCCAATCCTTCGGCTCGATAAATTCATCGTTGGCGACGCGCGCTTCGAACGCGGCGATCAGCGCAGGATCTTCGGCGACGGTTTCAGCCTTCGTCTTGCCGGTCATGTCAGTCGTGTACACGGGCGCACCTTTGGAACTTGTCTACCATAGCATTCGCCGACCGATCGGTCAATTAATCACCGGACCGCCAATTGTCCGCGAAAGCCCCGTAAATTCAGCGATCACCGCGCCAGCCGCTGTTTTGACGCTCACCTGATAGACGCCGCTGCGGCCCGAACGCGAAACCTCGCGCGCCTCTGCGATCAAAACGTCTCCGGCCTGCGCCGGCGCGAGGAACGAAATGCTGGCGTGCTGCGCGACGGTGTTTTCGTTGCGCGAGTTGCACGCGTACGCGAACGCCGTATCGGCCAACGCGAAGATCATCCCACCATGCGCGCTGCGATGACCGTTTAACATGTCGTCGCGCAATGTCATGCGCACCAGCGCGTAGCCTTCGCGCGTGTCATCGATCGAGACGCCCCACGCGGGTCCCGTGCCTTCGCGTTGCAACAGCGTGTCGGCCACTTGGCGCGCGAGTTTGTCCGCTTCGTTCATGCATCTCTCGTGAATTGACCGACCATGCGTTCTATCATACGCCACGCCAACCCGCGAGGAGGCGATCGATGGACTACGAGACCATTCAGCTAGAGATCGCAAACGGCGCCGCGCGCCTGACGCTCAATCGTCCCGATCGCTTGAACAGCTTCACAGTGCAAATGCACGACGAAGTCTCGCGCGGCCTCGAAGCAGTAGCGAAGAGCGACGCGCGTGTGCTCGTCCTCACCGGCGCTGGCCGCGGCTTTTGCGCAGGGCAGGACTTGTCCGATCGTGCCGTCGCGCCAGGCGGAGATGGCGTCGATCTCGGTGAGTCACTTGAGAAGCGCTACAATCCGCTGATCCGGCGCCTGGCGTCGCTCGAAATGCCAGTGATCTGCGCGGTGAACGGCGTCGCTGCTGGCGCCGGCGCCAATATCGCGCTCGCCTGCGATATCGTCATCGCCGCCAAGAGCGCGAAATTCATTCAAAGCTTCGCCAATATCGGCCTCGTGCCCGATAGCGGCGGCACCTGGACGTTGCCGCGCCTTGCCGGCCAAGCGCGCGCCATGGGCCTCACGCTCACCGGCGAGCCGCTGACCGCCGAACGCGCCGAAGCCTGGGGCATGATCTGGAAGTGCGTTGACGACGATAAGCTGCGCGAAGAAACCGACGCGCTCGCCGCGAAGTTCGCGTCTGCGCCGACCAAAGGTCTCGCCACCACCAAGAAGCTCCTCCGCGAAGGCGCAACGCGCACGCTGACCGAGCAGCTCGATGTCGAACGCGACGCACAACGCATGCTCGGCCGCACCAGCGATTACAAAGAGGGCGTCGGCGCTTTCATGGAAAAGCGTCAGCCGAAGTTCACCGGAAACTAAGTCATGAAACCGATCACGCTGCAGAACTACGCCGAAGGCAAATGGGTCGCCGGCGCCGGTGGGCTTGCCGAACTGCGCTCCGCCATCGACGGCGAAGTCGTCTCGCTCACCTCATCGCAAGGCCTCGACTTCGCGGCGATGCTGAAGCACGCGCGCGAAGAGGGCGGCCCAACATTGCGCGCGCTCACCTTCCACCAACGCGCACTGATGCTGAAAGCGCTCGCCGACGCGCTAACCGCCAAGAAAGAAGCGCTATACGAACTCAGCTACAACACCGGCGCCACCAAAGCCGACAGCTGGATCGACATCGATGGCGGCATCGGCACCTTCGCGGTCTATCAAGGCAAGGGCCGCCGCGAGCTCCCGAACGAGCGCATCCTGATCGACGGCAACATCGAAGCGCTCTCGCGCAACGGCACGTTCCAAGGTCTTCACGTCTTCACTTCACTTCAAGGCGTCGCCGTCCACATCAACGCCTTCAACTTCCCCGTCTGGGGTATGCTCGAAAAGCTGGCGCCGACCTTCCTCGCCGGCGTCCCCGCGATCGTGAAGCCAGCGAGCGCGACGAGCTATCTTACCGAAGCCGCCGTCCGCGTGATGCTCGAAGCCAACGTGCTGCCGAAGGGCGCGTTGCAGCTCATCGTCGGCTCAACCGGCGATCTCTTCGAGCACCTGACAACTCAAGACGTCGTCTCCTTCACCGGCTCCGCAGCCACGGCGAGCAAGCTCAAAGCGCATCCCGTGATCGTTCGCGAAAGCGTGCGGTTTGTGGCTGAGCAAGATTCGCTCAACGCTTCCGTCCTCGGTCCGGATGCGAAGGCGGACTCACCCGAATTCGATCTCTTCATCAAAGAGGTCGCCAAGGAAATGACGGTGAAGGCGGGCCAAAAGTGCACCGCCATCCGCCGCGCCATGGTGCCCGCGGCGCTGCTCGATGCCGCGCAAGACGCGTTGAAGGCGCGCTTGGAAAAAACTGTCGTCGGCGATCCGCGCGATGAAGCCACACGCATGGGCGCGCTCGTCAGCGCCAGCCAGCGCAACGATGTGCGCGACAAGATCAAAGAGATCAGCGCCGATGCAAAGATCGTCTACGGCGATCCAAACGCATCCCCATTCAACGAGAAGGGCGCTTTCCTATCGCCAGTTCTGCTTCGTTGTGAAAATCCGTGGCAAGCGCGCGCCGTGCACGATGTCGAAGCCTTTGGTCCCGTCTCAACTTTGATGCCGTACAAGGACGCCGCCGACGCCATTGCGCTCGCCAATCGCGGCAAAGGCTCGCTCGTCATGAGCGCCTTCACTTACGACACCGATTTCGCGCGCGAGCTCGTGCTTGGCTCCGGTTCATTCCACGGCCGCATCGCCTTTATCGATCGAGATAGCGCAAAAGAATCCACCGGCCACGGTTCGCCGATGCCGCAGATGATTCATGGCGGCCCCGGTCGCGCCGGCGGCGGCGAAGAGATGGGCGGCATTCGCGGCGTCACGCACTACATGCAACGCACCGCGCTGCAGGGCCATCCGCGTACGCTCGCCGCAATCGTGAAGCGCTACATCGCCGGCATGCCGACGGAGAACGCAGAACAGCATCCGTTCCGTCGCAAATTCCACGATCTGCCGATTGGCTATCAGCTCAAAACCAAAGCGCGCGAAATCACGCTCGACGACATCGAGCACTTCGCACACTTCACCGGCGATACGTTTTACGCGCACATGGACGAAGAAGCCGCGAAAGCGAACCCGCTCTTCGGCGGCCGCGTCGCGCACGGCTATTTAATCCTAGCGTTCGCGGCCGGTCTCTTCGTCGATCCCGATCCAGGCCCGGTGCTCGCGAACTACGGCCTCGACAATCTGCGCTTCGTCAAACCCGTGAAGCCGGGCGACACAGTGCAAGTCGCGCTGACCGTCAAAGACAAAACCTTGCGCAAGCCCGATCAAGGCGAAGTGCGTTGGGATGTCGTTATCACCAATCGCGACGGCGAAACCGTCGCCGCGTACGATCTGCTGACGATGAACGCGGCCTAAGCGACAGCCTTCAATGCTTCCACAAAGCGCGGAATGTCCGTCTCACGCAGGCCGGCGACGTTAATCCGTGCCGAGTCCGTCATGTAAATCCCGTGCTGCTCACGCAGCGCCGTGACTTGCGCGTCGTTCAACGGCAACGTCGAGAACATGCCCTTCTGATCCGCGATCAGATGCATCGGCAGCGAATTGACGCGCGAGGCGGCCAATTGCTGACGCGTGCGCTGAATGTGCGAGCGGATCTGATCCAGCTCCGCGCGCCATGAAGTGCGCAGTGCTTCGTCGCTCAACACTTCGCGTACAATCGCCGCGCCATGATCCGGCGGCATCGAATAATTTGCGCGCGCGATAGCCGCGAGATTGCTCATCACCGCCGGCCGCGCCTTCTCCGCCGCTTTTGCAAACAGCGCGCCAACTCGCTCACGATAAATGCCAAATGACTTCGCTTCCGAAACCGCGATCACCGCCTCTGGCACGCGCTCCAGCAATACGCGCGCACCGGCGACGTCCTCATCAATGCCATCACCAAAGCCTTGATAGGCGAGATCGACGAACGCGATGATGCCGCGCGCGTTCAACGCATCGGCAATCTCTTTCCACTGCTCAATCGAAAAATCCGCGCCCAGCGGATTGTGGCAGCACGCTTGAATGATAATGCCATCGCCGCGCTCGGCTTTCGCGAAGCCAGCAATCAGCGCGTCCATATCGATGCGCTGCTCAGCAATATTGAAGAACGGCACATCAATGGGCTCAAGCCGCGCCGCACGTACGATCGACGGGTGGTTCGGCCAGCAGGGCGCAGGTAGCAGCACGCGCTTGGCGCCGCTCTCGCGCAGCAGATCGCAACCTAAACGCAAAGCTCCGGTGCCGCCGACAGCCTGGATCGAAACAAACTCACGCGACATCTCGCCAAATGCGAGCCGGCCTACCAGCTTCAAAAAATCCACATCGCCTTGCTGGCCAACATACGTCTTCGTCTTTTGGCTCGCGAGCAGCAGCGCTTCGGCATCCTTTACCGCCCGCATCACCGGCGTGTTGCCGGTCGCGTCTTTGTAGACGCCGACACCCAAATCGATCTTGTCCGTCCGCGGATCCTCGCGAAACATCTTGATGATCTTCAGGAGCGGATCCGGCGCTTTCGGCGCGAGCGTTTCAATCATTGGTCTGCCTCAATCTTCCAGCGGCCAGGTTTCAAGCACTTCAACGAAGCGCGTGAGCCATGCATTGGTTTGGTGTCCATCGAGCACGCGGTGGTCGATGGTGAGCGAAACGTAAGCCATCGGCTTGATCACCATCGCGTCGGCGCCGCCGATCGAGCGCACAACGACACGCTTCTCCAGCTTGCCGACGCCAAGGATCGCCGATTGCGGTTGGTTGATGATGATCGGCGTCGCAACGAGCGAGCCCGAAACGCCGTGGTTCGAAATCGTGAACGTGCCGCCTTGCACGTCCGCTGGCTTCAATTGGTTCTTGCGCGCGCGCTCGGTGACATCACCAAGCTGTGCTGCAGTTTCCTTCAGCGTCAGCGCCTGCGCGCGCTTGATCACCGGGACGATCAGGCCCTTGTCCCCAAGCGCCACGCCCATGCCGATATTGGCGTCCTCGAACACTTCGAGAAAATCGTCGTGCCAACGCGCATTAACGTTCGGCGACTCCTTCATCGCCTCTGCCGCGGCGCGAATAATGTAAGCGGAGTAGGTGAGTGGTGCGCCAGCTTTGGCGTACGCGTCCTTGTGCTTGTTACGGTGCGCCAAAATGGCGGAGAAATCCGCCTCAAACACCGCAGTCACATGCGGCGCAACAGCGACGGAGCGTGACATGTGCTCAGCGATCGATTTGCGCATCGCATCGTGCGGAATCTTGCCGCCTTTGACCGGCGCAGCGGGCGCTTTCGCGACAGCCTTCGCGGGCCCGCGAGCGACATGATCCTGCACATCCTTGTGCGTGATGCGCCCATCGCGTCCGGTGCCAGCAACCGTCGCTGCATCGAGGCGATGATCCGAGAGCAACCGCTTCACCAGCGGTGAAAGGCGCATCTCTCGCCCATCGTCGTTTCGCGCGGCCACGTTGGCAGCCCGCACGCTCGGCGTTTGCATGTTCGTCGACGCCGTTTGTGCCTGCGCCGCTACAACACCAAGCGTTAGCACCCCAAGCGTGGCCCCCGGCGCAGCTTCGTCGCCCTCATTCAGTGCAATCGATGCCAGCACACCGTCGCCCGGAGACGGCACTTCAACTGCAACCTTATCCGTCTCAAGCTCAACAATCGGCTCATCGCGCTTCACCGCGTCGCCGACCTTCTTCAGCCACGCCCGCACAACCGACTTCGAGCCCTCTTGCTCCAGCGGCATCACGATGTTCGTCGTGTCGGCCATCAGAAGCCCACCAACTCTTGCATTTTCGCCGCTATGCGCTCGACCGACGGCAGCGCCCATTCCATTAAGTCGGGATGGTGCGGCGATGGGATGTCCGGCATCGTCATGCGCGCGACAGGCGCGTCAAGATCAAGGAACGCTTGATCCGCGACGACAGCCGCGATCTCGGCGCCAAAGCCGCCGGTGCCGATATCTTCGTGCACGATAAAGCAGCGATGCGTGCGCTTCACGGAAGCCAGCACCGCTTCGCTGTCCCACGGCGCGAGGGTGCGGAGGTCGAGAATGTCCGCGCTGACGTCAGCTTTCTCAGCCGCTGCCTCGCAACGCTCCACCATTGCACCCCATGCGACGACGGTGATGTCGCTGCCTTCACGCACGCGCTTAGCAACACCAAACGGCAACGCGAAATCATCGCCGGGATAGGGGCGCCGCGCGCTCGCTGCATCGAGCATGTTGCGGTGCTCAAGAAACATGACCGGATCGTTGCCGCGCAAGGCTGTGCGCAACAACCCAACCGCATCTTCGGCGTTCGACGGACACGCAACGCGCCAGCCCGGCGAGTGTACGAACTGCACTTCATTCGTCTGCGAGTGCCAGGGGTCGCCGCATTTGAAGAAACCAACCGGCATGCGAACCACCATCGGTGCGGCAAAGCGATTGGCTGTTCGCCAACGCATCGTTCCGCAATCGTTGATCTGCTCGCACGCGGGATCGGCGTATTTGCGGAATTGAATCTCTGGCACCGGCATCAGTCCCGCGATCGCCATGCCGACAGCGCGCCCGATAATGCCTTCTTCCGAAAGCGAAGTGTCGAACACACGCCCGACGCCATACTTCTCTTGCAAACCAAGCGTCACACCGTGGACGCCACCCTTCGGGCCGACGTCTTCGCCAAACACCAACACGCGCGGGTTCACCGCCAGCTCATTATCGAGCACGCGACGGATCGCGGTGATCATGTTGATGCGCGCGCCCTCCGGCTTCGGCTCATCGCTCACGCGCGGCGCCGTGTAGCCGGCGTTCAGCATGCCGCCTTCGTCCTGCACAGCGCCATCTTCGCTGAACACAAAGCGCGTCACTTGCGACGGCTCGCTTACAGGCCGCTGATCGGCGATCTGCACTGCGCGTCGCACATTCTCTTCTGCCTTCACCTCAGCCGCATCCCAATCCTTCTCACTCATCAGCGAGGGAACGACATGCGCCTTCAGCTTCGGCAGCGGATCGCGAGACCACTCCGCGTCGACGACGTCCTTAGACTTGTAAGCCTGCGTGTCCTGAAATGAGTGCCCCTGCAGGCGCGGCACAACTAGATGCACGAGGGCAGGGCCGTTGCCGCCGCGCACATGCGTCACCGCATCCGCAATCAACTCCGACGCTTCCCCTGGATCGGTCCCATCACCGTCGCAAATCTTCAGCCCGGAGAAGCTCGCCAGATTCTTCGCGATGTTCTGACCCGGCGTTTGCAACCACCCTGGCGTCGAAATGCCATAGCCATTGTCTTCGATGTAAAACAACATCGGCAGCTTCAGCGTCGTCGCCATAGTCAGCGCCGACCAGAAGCCGTTGGTCGCCACCGAGGCGTCGCCGCCAAGCACAACGCTGATCGCGCCGTCGAAGCTGCGATCGCCGAGAACGTTCTTCGCGTACTCGATCGCCTGCGCGTAACCGGCGGTCGGTGTGTACTGCGCGCCGACACCGCCGCACATCGGGAGCGCCGATGCGCCGTTGCTGTTCGGGTAGTTGAACACGACGCCAATATCGCGCCCGTCGCTGTAGCCACCAGCGCGGCCCATCGCGGAGCCAAGCGCATCTTCAAGCGCGACGCCGAGCGAAAGCAGTATCGGCCGCGAGCGGTAGTAGCCGCACATCGCGTCCTTCGGGTGCGTGAGGTGCAAGCCGAGCAGCACTTGCGCCATGTCGTGGCCGCGCGCGCTGAATTGGTAGAAAATCTTCTTCCCCGGAACGAGCTCGCGCTCCTCAATCGCGTCCATCGCGCGCGAGGTCTGCACGTATTCGACGACGCGCTTCCAATCGGTTTGAGATGCGGATTTAGGGGCGGGCTTCGGCTTGGCGCTCATGGACTGGAAATTTACGGCAAATTCCGCGCAAATACCGTGCAATCTGCCCGACGATGTGCCACAAGATGCACAAAACATGCGGGACAGAGCAATTTATCGCATGAAACGTGAGTTTTTCGGATGGATGATGCGGATAAACGGCTTTTAGTTGCGATTCAGCGCGATGCCGCCGTCTCGCAAACCGAACTCGCTGACCACGCGGGCGTATCCGCCAGCCAAGTCTCACGCCGGCTCGCGAAGTTGAAGGAGGAGGGGGTGCTGCGCGGCATTGTCGGTGTGCTCGATCCCAAGCTTGCCGGCCTCACGTGCTCCGCGATCATCCGCGTGCGTTTGCGCGATCACGCGGCTGCAAACGTGAAAGCCTTCCGCGATCTCGTGGAGCGCATGAACGAAGTGACGCTATGCGTGATGACGACAGGCGAAACGGACTACCTCATCAAAGTCGTGGCGCGCGACCTGCCGCATTTCCAAGAAATTGTGCAATCGAAACTGTTGCGCTGCGCTGCCATTGCGCACATGGAAAGTTCGATCATCCTTGAGCACCTCAAGGACACAACGGCGTTGCCGATCGACTAGGCTTGCTTTGGCGTCTGCGGCGCAGGCGCGAGCTGCGGCGAAGCGCCGAGCGCTGTCTGCTTATAAAATTGCAGCCGCCGATCATCGCTCAAAAGCGCAATCAGCTCCTCAAGCGAAGCCGGGCGCGAGATCAGATAGCCCTGCGCCAGATCGCAATTCATGCTCGCGAGCAGCGCGAAGGCCGCTGGCGTTTCGACGCCTTCGGCCGTGACGTTCATGCCGAGGCCATGTGCCAAATCGATTGTTGAACGCACCAGCAGGGCGTCGCGCTGACTGGAGGTGACGCTTTGCACGAACAGCTTATCGATCTTCAACTCGTGCGCAGGCAGTTGTTTCAAATACGCCAGCGACGAAAGGCCCGAGCCGTAATCATCGATAGCGACATGCACTCCGCTTGAAGCGAACAGCTCGATATTCTCAAGCGCGGCAACCGGATTGTCGATGACCGCCGTTTCGGTGATCTCGAAGCAGATTTGATGCGGCGCTTGCCGGGCTAGGGCAGCCGCGCGCTTGGCGAAGTCTGTGTCGCTCAAGAGGCGCGCGGAGATGTTGACTGCAAGCTTGATCGTGTGCCCAGCTTCTTTCAGCGCCTTTTGATCCACGATCGCACGCTCGAGCACCCATTCCGTCAGCGCGCGAATGTGACCCGTCTCTTCTGCCATCGGCACGAACAGATCAGGCGCGATGTTGCCGCGTGTCGGATGGCGCCAGCGCACAAGGCTTTCAGCGCTATCGATGCGCCCTGTGCGATAATTGTACTTGGGCTGGTGCGCTAAATAGATGGCGCCGCTCTCCAGCGCACGACGCATTTCGCCCATCAGCGAAAGATTGCGCGCCGGATCGCCGTACGCCGCTTCGTCATACATGCCGGCTTTCTGGCCGCGTTGACGCGTTTGATCGAGTGCTATCGACGCGCGCTCGATCATCGCAGACGACGTCTCCTCTTTTCCGCCCGGCTGAGCAATGCCGATGGTGACGTGCACATCGACTATCTGTTCGCCGAGCGAGACCGATTGCTCAAGATTGGCGATCAGTGCATGCGCGCGCTTCAGTGCGTCCGCCTCACTCGTGGCAATGAATGCGACGCCCAGCACATCGCTTGAAAGCCTCGCCATTGGCGCGTTTGGAGCCAGATGAGCCAGGCGACCGCCTAGCTGGCGCACCAGTTCGCCAGCCAAAGTATAGCCAATCGCTCCGCGCACGTGAGCGAAGCGATCGACGCCGATGGCAGCCAAATACAAGCGCTCCGGTCGCGCCGCGGCGTTCAGCTTGCGCTCCAAAGCGACGCGGTTTGGCAGCCGTGTCTCGCCGTCATGAAACGCGAGCTGTGTGATGCGGCGCTCACGTTCGCGAATTGCGGCGGTCATGGCGTTGAAGCTTTCCGCTAATCGGGAAAGCTCGTCCTTCGTCCCAACGACCACCGTTTCGTAGACTCCTTCCCGCAACTTTCGCGCCGCCGCTTCAAGCGTCGACAACGGCTGCGTGATTCCTCGCGCCAAGAACCAAGTGCCCGCCATCAACAGGACAACGCCCGCCAAGCCAATGGCGATCAGCGTGTTGAAAAGTGCCCCGTAAGGCGAAAGCCCGTTTGAAAGTGAATGACGCAGCAGCAGCACTGCCTCAGTCCCATCCAAGGACGGTAGGCGGGTTGCAAGCGCGATGGCATTGCCATCATCGGTGCGAAGGCGGTGGGCGCTTGCATCTTCCACGCGCAGCGATTGATCTACGAACGCGCCGAGCGCGGCGCCGTCCGGCGTGTCATCACTCCATCCGCGCGCGTTACGGACCAGTACCGATACTTGAATGGGAATAGGCGAAAGCGATCGCAGATCATCCATCTGTTGCGAGCCGAGACGCGCGCCAGCGATGACCCAGCCGCGGTCGCCGCCAATTTGCGCCACGGCGCCCTGATAGATTTCGCCATCCTCTTGCAAAATGCCAGGCGTTGGTGCGTTACGCGCGAGCGCGAGCTGCATACCGGGTGAGACGGACGAACTTGCGCCAGTCTCAGTGATCACGAGCCCCTCGCGCGTGACTACAAAGGCAATGTCGGCATGCGAGCGACTGCGTAAGTTTGCAAGCTGCGCGCGAATAGCAGCGTCGTTGCGGTCGGAGACGGCCTCGGCAAGACCCGCCGCTTGCGCCGTGCGCACTGCCGCATCTTCCAAATGTTCAAGGCGGATCGCCCAAGCGTTCGCGAACACTTGCGTCGTATTGGCGAGTTGTTGCTCAGCGAGTTTTTGCGTGTTGCCGGCAATGACAAAATAGGCGACCGCGCCGATCAATAACAACGCGAGGCTGAACAACCCCGCGTACATGAAGGTCAGCTTGACGCGCAGCCGGCGAAACATCAATCGAACCGTCCCAGCGTGCTCATTCGCTAGGTTTAGTAGCGCCAGCAGTTAAAGCCAGCGTTAACCGCCGTGACCGTGCGAAGGCGCGCCGCGCCTATTCACAGGCAAGTTGACGTCCACCGCGCCGGCGGTCTCGAAGACGAGATGAACTGGAATGGTTTGCCCCTCAGCAAATGGCTGCGTCACGCCGAAAAACATCAGGTGCATGCCGCCCGGCCCGAGTTGCACATCGTGGCCAGCCGCAATCTCTAAATGCTCAACCGCGCGCATTTGCATCACCGCGCCGTTCATCGTCATCTCATGAACTTCAACGCGAGCTGCGCGCGGGCTCGTTGCGTTGAGCAAACGATCTGTTGCGCCAGTATGGTTGCTGATGGTGAGATAGCCTGCTGCAACATCGACACCCGCCGGCGTTGGCGCGGCCCACGCATCATGCACCGTAAGAGCGGCAGTGGTGTGCATTTCGTGAGCGGAAGATTGGTTCGCCGGCGCGCCGCACGCAGCGGCAATTGCGACGAAGGCGAGCATGAGCGGCAGCAAGGTTTTCATGTCTCGATCTTATGGCGCCTGCGGGGCCGCGTCATCAGCCGCTTGACGCCAATCGCCTTCGTCCCGCGCGAAATTCGCGCGCGGGACGAATAGCGCAATCGCGTTACGGCGTATTCGGGTTGCCGTCGTTGGTTTCTTGAGCGGTTTGCTCAACCGCTTGGCCGGCCGCTGTGACGTCTTGGCCAACGCCTTCAACTGTATTGCAGGCCGACACAACAGAAGCACCGAGCAGCGCGAGCGCGATCAAGGGCGACGTAATCTTACGCATAGAAAACTCCATCTAGTAGCGCCGCGCCGCCCCTAGCGGCGCGCGACGGTAAAACGCCGCGCGCGCTCTGGTGTTCCGCGAAGACGACTAGTTGAGGTTTCCTGTGCTTTCGAAAAACAGCGCTTGGCTGACTGCGGCACGCACCATGTCTGGAGAATACGGCTTCGTGATAAGGAAAGTCGGCTCTGGACGTTCGCCGGTCAGCAAGCGGGCCGGGAATGCGGTGATGAAGATCACGGGCACGCTGAACGACGCCAGAATTTCTTTCACCGCATCAATGCCGGACGAATTGTCTGCGAGTTGAATGTCGGCGAGCACCAAATCGGGTCGCTCGCGCTTAGCCGCAGCGACAGCACCCGAAGCCGTCGTCTCCATGGCGCACACTTCATGCCCGGCGCCGGTGATGAGGTCGCTGAGATCCATCGCGATCACGGCTTCGTCTTCGATGATGAGCACGCGCGCTTTGGTCTGGGCATCGAGCTCCTCGATTGCTTCGTCCAACAATGCGTTCACTTCATCGGCGTCACGGCCCAAAATTTCGCTTGTCTCTTGCGGCGTGAAATTCTCGAGCGTGGTGAGCAGCAGAACTTGACGGGTCAGAGGCGCGAGTTGGCGCAAGCGCTCTTGAGCCTTCCGGACGTTTGCGCTGTCCTCTTCTTCGGCATCGATCTCGATATTCGCGCTTTGCCAAATCCGATGGAAAACCTTGTAGAGGCCGGCGCGCGGCTCCAGATCGCTCGGAAATTCCGCTGGATTCGCAACGATCGCCTCTAGGCTGGCGGCCACAAAGGCGTCACCGCTGGCCTGGGCGCCCGTCAAAGCCCGCGCATAACGGCGCAGCAGCGGCAAATGAGGCGCGATTTCCCTGGCAAGCGACATATATAACCCCTTGTTCGTGCTAGAATTTTTGTCTTCCGCAGCCACGCTGTGCATGTCATTCTCCCATGCGGCGAGACCAAAGAAACGCCGGTTGCTGAAAAAAGTTCCGGCGCTGCGGAACAGGTCAGGGCACACGGCGTTGAGACGGACTAGAGATCTGCCGTTGCGGGCAGGTTTGGCCGATGCGGGGCAGGCGCATGGATGACGGGAAAGACGACGACGATATGGACGCCGTGTTGAACAAAACCCCAGACGACGCCGGCAAGCGCAAAGGAAAAGGCGCTGCCAATAAGAGCCTGATCACTCGAAACCTCCGCCTGGCTTATGGCGAAGTGACCGGTGAAGGCGTGCCCGACCGCTTCAAAGATCTGTTGGAGCAACTGGGCGAGATCGAGGTCAAGAAGTCGTGAGCAATCTCGCTTCATTCAAAGCCGACCTGATCGAGCTTCTGCCCAGCCTGCGCGCGTTTGCGCGTTCGCTCGCGCACAATCCCGCACTCGCCGACGACTTGGTGCAAGACACTTTGGTCAAGGCGCTGGCAAACGTGGAACGCTTCGAGCCGGGGACTAACCTCCGCGCTTGGCTGTTCACCATCCTGCGCAATCATTACTACTCGCAGCTTCGTAAATCGAAACGCGAAGTTGAAGATGCGGACGGCAAGTTCGCTGCGCGCATGGCATCACGTCCTGAGCAAGATGGCTCCGTCGACCTTGAAGACTTCAAAGTCGCGTTCCAGCAATTGGCTCCGGATCACCGTGAAGTGCTCACGCTCGTCGGCGCCTCGGGCTGTTCATATGAAGAAGCCGCGCAAATCTGCGGGTGCGCCGTTGGCACTATCAAGAGCCGCGTAAATCGTGCGCGCAAAAAGCTCGCGGATCTGCTGGGATTGGACGAGGAAGATCAATCAGTCCCTAGCGAAGCCCGCAGGATTGAGGATACAGCGAGCGTGTGAAAACGCGCGAGGATCGCCCATTTCAAGTCTGGCCGGCGGCCTGGTCGTTGCGCTCAATGCGAGGGCGCATAGCCTTACTGCTGGGGCTTGCAATGCTTCCTGCGGGCGCAATCGCCATGCAAGTTGGGTTCAATGCCGCTGCGGCGCGCCAGAGCGCGTACGAAGAGGGGTTGAGCCGCCGGGCTCTGGAATCTATTGCCACCGAGCGGCGTACGATTGACGAGCTCCGCGAAATGCTGCGGGTTCTGGCGACCACGCCAGCCTTGCAGCAGATCGCGGCAGGCGATTGTCGTGATTGGCTTAGCGAAATCAGCACCCGCTATCCCTACATCGCCTCTATCTCGGTGAGCACGGACGATGGCGTTCTGCTGTGTAGCGTTCCTGCGGCAGCACCGAATTTGCGGCTTCCTGACTCAGATCTTCGCCGTCGTGCGCGGGCCCGCGATGCGTTCACAATGGGCTACACCGAGCACGGAACGCTCTCCGGCATCCCTGTGCTCGGCGCGCTTGAGCCTATTCGCGATGGCAGTCGTCGCGTGGGCTTCGTCGGCGCGTCGATCCCGACAACACAACTGGCGGCTCTGCTGGAGCGCAGCCGCACGTCGAATAACGCACTTCGCAACGCGCGTGCGGCAATCGTCGACGGGCGCGGACGTGTGATCGCGGAGTCGACCCCCGCCGAGGGCGCGCCACCCCTTCCGGATTCTCAATTGATCGTCCGGCGTTTCGGCGGCGAACCGGCGTTTCTGGAAGTGCCAGGCGGGGATGCGGTTGTCGTGCCGCTCTATGGCCCTGACCTCTACGCGGTGATGGCTTGGACGCCGGATCAACCGGTATGGAGCCGTGTCGGCGCGATTGTTTTCTCTGTCGCGGCGCCGCTTCTAATCTGGTTGCTCGCGATCGGCGCAGGATGGTTTGCTGTCGAAGTCTTTGTCGCGCGGCCGCTGTCTAGCCTTGAAAGCGCGGCGCGCGGCTTTGCGCGAGGGGAGGATGTTGGAGATCCCCCGGCTCTACTGAGTGCGCCATCCGAGATTCGATCTCTGCGGCGCACGCTGGCTGCCATGGCGAAGACGCTTCGCGGCCGTGAACTGCGCTTGGTTGAGGCGCTTGCAGAGGAG
Organism: Alphaproteobacteria bacterium; assembly: GCA_026400735.1. GTDB lineage: Bacteria > Pseudomonadota > Alphaproteobacteria > Caulobacterales > Aquidulcibacteraceae > Vitreimonas. The sequence continues at coordinate 38,873 of JAPLOL010000006.1, forward strand.
CGCGCGCTGCTTCGCGAGGTGCACCACCGCGTGAAGAACAACCTCCAAATGGTCGCGAGCCTTCTAAATATTCAGGCGCGCGCCGCCCGCGACGAGAGCGAAGCGTGGGGTCTGGCTCGCGCCCACGACCGGGTGCAGTTGCTTGCCGTAGCGCACCAGCGAATCTATTCGTCAGGCGAGCTGCGTCACGTTCGTGTCGACGATATCGCGGCTGAGGTGGCGCGTCAGTTGCTGCAATCGCGTGGCCAAGCGGCGAAAGAGATTAATCTAGTGATGGATTTGGGCAGCTCCCGCGCCGGCGTAGACCGCGCCGTCCCGCTCTCATTCCTGATCGGCGAGGGGATATCTTCGGCGCTCGATGCCCTGTCGGACGCCGGCCCCGTCTCGTTGAACCTCATGCTCCGCCAGGATGAGGATGGCACAACGCGCTTTGCCATTGACGCGGACATAGACGCAGAGCGCGCCCGAGCGGCTGGCTCGGGCGCGCGTCTTATCGATGCATTTGCGCGCCAACTGGGCGCTACGATCGGTCGAGATACCGCTCGCCCTTACATGCTCTGGGCAATCGTTCCCCCAGAGCCGAAGGAAGCCGATTAGCGGCGCGCGAGCAGCAGGCCGACGATCAAGCCTGCGCCGAGTGACAGGCCGACAGCCGCGGCGGGGTGCGACCGCACTTGCTCGACCGCGTATTCGGCGCTGCCGTCCGCGCGCGTGCGGAGGTCCTTACCGAGTGACGTCAGGCGGCTGCCAGCGTGCTTCACTTCATCGCGCGCTGCCTTGTTCGCCGCATCGGCGAGGCGATTCATGTCTTTGCGCAGTTCGACGAAATCATCGAGCACGTCGTTCGCACGCGCTTTGAGTGCGCCACGTGCGTGACCATTCTTCTTGCCGCGGACGCTGGTATCCAATTGAGCCATGACCATCTCCATTAAAGCATTGAAATCGGGCGGCTTCGCCACCGCAGCATGACAACACAAAGTGCGCGCGTGAGTTCCGCCGTGTGCTGGAACATCGCAGCGCGCTACGGCGTTGCGGCCAAGACTGAGATCGGAGACTTACATCTTGCTTGGCTGGGCCCTAATTTTCTTCGTGCTTGCAGTAGTGGCGGGCTATCTCGGCTTCTTTGGACTTGCCGGTATCGCGGCGACCATGGCCAAAGTTCTGTTCCTCATCTTTCTCGTGTTGCTTGTCGTCAGCTTTATTATGCGCGCCCTGCGCGGCCGGTCGGTGATGTGACATGAATCTGGTTCATGTTCTTTTCGGCGCACGGCCGACGCCGCGGCCAAACTCCCTGAGCGAACCGCCATTAGGTGTCCGCATGCGCGAAGTGCGCGCCAAAGACGCACCGGCAAAGCGCGCATGGCTCGCCGAATCCGATGCCCGCGTCGATACCGAGCATGGTGTTCTACAAGCGCGCGGCGGTAAAGATTATGTGCTCGCACATGGCCCTGGTGAGCATAGTGTTATTCGCAAGGACATCTTCGAAGCGATGTACGAGCCGCTCGGCGGTGGCCTTTTTCGCGAGCGCACCGACATCATTTTCCGCTACTTCACCTTGAAGCGGCGTGTCGTCGTGCAAACTTTGGAGGGACCCCAACCCGCTATGCCCGGCGACTGGATCATGCAGGGCGTCAAAGGCGAGTTGTGGCCAGTTTCACCAGAGAAGGCGCGGGAGAAATACGAGCCCGCGTAAGGAGGCTCACCCGTGACCGTTCAATTCAAACTTCCCGAACTTCCATACGATGTCGGCGCGTTGGAGCCGCACATCTCGCGAACAACTATGGAAACCCATCACGGCAAGCACCATGCGGCTTACATCAAGAACATGAACGCGATTATGGCCGAACGCGCTGATGCTCCGAACACTTTGGAAGAGGTAGTGCTGTTGGCGCAGAAGGAGGGCAACAAGAAGCTCTTCAACAACGCCGCCCAATCCTGGAATCACGCCTTCTTCTGGGAATCGCTGTCACCCAGCGTGCAAGACGGCCCGAGCGGCGATCTGAAAGCTGCGATCGAAAAGGCGTTCAGCTCTCTCGATGCTTTCAAAGACGAAGCGAAAACCAAAGGCGTCGGTCACTTCGCATCTGGCTGGCTCTGGCTCGTTGCCGACAAGAGCGGCGCGGTGAAACTGATCGACACGCACGACGCAGACACGGCGATCACAGATAGTTCAGTGACACCGCTTTTGGTTTGCGATGTGTGGGAGCACGCGTACTATCTCGATTACAAGAACGAACGCCCGAAATTCCTTGATGCGTTCGTCTCAAAGCTTGTGAATTGGCGCTTTGCCGAAGCGCAGTACCAAGCAGCACGCACCGGTTCGGGCGCGTGGCGCTTTCCTGTTTGACGCGGAACTCGGAGCCCAACTCGGCGTTTTCATTCCAGTTCTAATCTGGAGGACGCGTACCATGCTCAGTTGGGCTCTTATCTTCTTCGTTGTGGCGATCATCGCGGCCGTTTTCGGCTTCGGCGGCATCGCGTCAGCCTCGGCTGGCATCGCGCAAATTCTGTTCTTCCTCTTCCTCGTCCTGTTCGTCGTCTCGCTCATTATGGGCATGGCGCGAAGGGGCTAGCGGGTCGCAGGTCGCTACGTACGGCGGCATTTACTGAGTTCCAGTTTGAGGCCATAAGGGCCGCAAATTCCGACCTCAGGAGCACCCGCCGATGCGCGCGATCCGTAATTTCGTAAATGGCGCGAGCGCGTCCGATTCTGGCGGGCGCGCTGGTCGCGTTTTCAACCCCAACACGGGCGCTCAACAAGCCGAAGTCGCATTCTCGAACGCGCGCGATATCGATGCCGCCGTTCAAGCCGCGCTCAAGGTGCTCCCGGAGTGGAGCAGCACCAATCCGCAGCGGCGCGCGCGCGTGTTGTTCGCGTTTAAGCAACTCGTCGAAAAGAACATGGACGAGCTCGCGCATATGCTCTCGTCCGAGCACGGTAAAGTCATCGCCGATTCTAAGGGCGACATTCAACGCGGCCTCGAAGTCATCGAATTTGCCTGCGGCATCCCGCACGCTTTGAAGGGCGAATACACCGAAGGCGCCGGTCCCGGCATCGACGTCTATTCGATGCGTCAACCGCTCGGCGTCGTCGCCGGCATCACGCCGTTCAACTTCCCGGCCATGATCCCGATGTGGATGTTCGGCGTCGCCATCGCGACCGGCAATACCTTCATCCTGAAACCCTCGGAGAAGGACCCGAGCGTTCCGGTTCGCCTCGCCGAATTGATGATGGAAGCTGGCGCCCCAGCCGGCGTGCTCAACGTCGTTCACGGCGACAAGGAAGCCGTCGATGCGATCATCGAGCATCCGGACATCAAAGCCATCAGCTTCGTCGGCTCGTCCGACATTGCGCATTACATCTACAGCCACGGCACCGCGAACAATAAGCGCGTGCAAGCCATGGGTGGCGCCAAGAACCACGGCGTCGTTCTGCCCGACGCCGACATGGATCAAGTTGTGAAAGATCTCGTCGGCGCCGCGTTCGGCTCCGCTGGCGAACGCTGCATGGCCCTGCCGGTTGTCGTGCCGGTGGGCAAAGGCACCGCCGACGAACTCCGCGCGCGCCTCATTCCTGAAATGGAAAAACTGAAAGTTGGCATCTCAACGGATGCCGACGCGCAATACGGCCCCGTTGTCAGCTCCGCGCACAAGCAGAAGGTCGAGGATTATATCGGCCTTGGCGCGAAAGAGGGCGCAGAGCTCGTGCGCGACGGTCGCGGCTTCAAGCTGCAAGGCTACGAAGAGGGCTTCTTCATCGGCCCGACGCTGTTCGACAACGTCAAAACCGACATGCGCACCTACCAAGAAGAAATCTTCGGCCCGGTGCTGCAGATCGTGCGCGCCGAAACCTTCGAAGAAGCGCTCGCGCTGCCGAGCAATCACCAATACGGCAACGGCGTCGCCATCTTCACCCGCAACGGCCGCGCCGCTCGCGAGTTCGCGGCGCGCGTGAACGTCGGCATGGTCGGCATCAACGTGCCGATCCCGGTGCCGGTCGCGTATCACACCTTCGGCGGCTGGAAGCGCAGCGCCTTCGGCGACACCAACCAGCACGGCATGGAAGGCGTGAAGTTTTACACCAAAGTGAAAACCGTCACCGCCCGCTGGCCGGAAGGTGCGCAAGAAGACTCAAGCTTCGTCATTCCAACGATGCGGTGATCATTTGAGCGCGTTGCTCGAACAAGAAGGGCGTGTCTGGCTCAGGCGCGCCCTTTCTGCCGCCAGTTTGGCAGCGCTCGACGACGCTACGCGCCTAGACAGCAAGCCTGGGGGACGGATTCCATCGCTCGCCGCTAGTGTTGAGCTGGACGCGATTGCGGCGACATTGCTCCCCGGCGCACGGCCAGTCCGAGTCATCGCTTTCAACAAAACCGAAGCCAATAACTGGACGCTGCCTTGGCACCAGGACCGCGTCGTCGCGTTGCGGGAGCGCATCGAAACGCCCGGTTTCTCAAACTGGACCAACAAAGCTGGCATCTGGCACGCTGAGCCACCCATTGAGCTGCTGGAGCGCATGATCTTCGCGCGTATCCATCTCGATCCAGCGGACACCGAGAACGGCTGCCTCCAACTCGCACTCGGAACGCACGCACGCGGCAAGATCGCCGCCGCAGATGCCGAAGTCATGGCCAGTGCCTCGCCGAACGAGGACTGTATTGCCGAACGCGGCGACGTTCTCTTTGCCAAGGCGCTCATCCTTCACCGCTCCTCACCATCGCGCACGAACGTCGGACGTCGTGCCCTTCGGATTGATTATTCTGCCGAACCCTTGCCTCCGCCGCTCGAATGGGCGTCATAGGCAAACGCAAAGCGGGGGCTTCCACATGACCATGTTCGAATACGTCATGGTGCTGGCGTCGATTATTGTTGGCCTCGGCATGACGCACTTGTTGCAAGGCGTGCTCGACATCGTTCAGGAGCGGACGCGCGCTTATTGGGTGCATCTGGTCTGGGTGGCCTGGGCCTTCATTCAGGCCATCTTCTGGTGGTGGTGGGAATTCAGATACAGCGAAGTGGAAGCGTGGACGTTTCCGCTCTTCCTGTTCGTCATTGCCTTCGCGTTTCTCGTC
>JAPLOL010000158.1 GCA_026400735.1 Alphaproteobacteria bacterium
GCCATCTTGGAATAATAGGGCGTCTGTTGCGTTTGCACGATGAGGTCGACGAGGTCGCCTGCGGAGTTGCGCAAGTCAGTGATGCGTTGGCCAGACATCGAACCCGTGGTGTCGAGCACGAGCGCAACTTCGAGGTTCATGCCCCCGCGTACGGCTTCGGAATTCACACCGATCGTCCAATCGCGATTGGTGATCAATTGCGCGAGGCTGGTTGGCATCGGCGCGGTGGCGCGAATGCGATAGCCGTTATTGCCGATGTCGGTCAGCGTCACCGACGCCGTGGTGGCGTAGGAGGGCGCTTCTGAATCAAAGAATGCGCGCGCGCTTGCCGTGCGCTCGGTCATCGTAACGTTTGCGGGTTGGCGCGCGGCAGCCAGCACGGCGGCGTCGGCGGCGCTCTGCAACTCCGTCTTCACCATAACGGCGCGCGTGAAGTCGATCGTGAGCCCGAGCAAGCCTGAGGTCCTTTGCGCGCCAGTAAACGCCAAACGCGCTTAAGGATCGGTTCAATGACGTATGTTTAGGCGCATGTAGTTTGTACTACATGCGAAAAACGTGGCTTTCGCGCACGCTTAGCGGCCGTTTGCCAAGTTTTCGACGCGCGTCTTAACGCGCGTTATTCAAACAGAGAGCTAACGCTCTGCTCGTTGGCGATGCGCCAGATGGCGTCGCCCATCAGCGCCGCAACCGAGATTTCGCGGATCTTGGCGCTCTTATACTTCCGCGTGGTCGGGTCGATAGAGTCGGTAACCACCAGCTCCTTCAGCATGCTGTCGTCAACGCGCTTCACGGCGCCGTTCGAGAGCACGCCGTGCGTGATGTAAGCGGAGACGGACTTCGCGCCTTCCTTCAGCAGCGCCTCGGCAGCGTTGCAAAGCGTGCCGCCGCTATCGACGATGTCGTCGATCAGAATGCACTCGCGGCCTTCGACGTCGCCGATGATGTGCATGACTTCACTGACGCCGGCTTTCTCGCGGCGCTTGTCGACGATGGCGAGGTCGGCGCCGAGCTTGTTCGCCAAGGCGCGTGCGCGCACGACACCGCCCACGTCCGGCGAGACGATCATCAGCTTGGTCGTGTCTTTGCAGTTCTCGCGGATGTCGCGCTCGAGCACCGGCGTCGAGAAGAGGTTATCCGTCGGGATGTCGAAGAACCCTTGGATCTGCCCCGCGTGCAGTTCCATCGTTAGCACGCGATTGGCGCCGGCGGTGGTGATGAGGTTCGCGACCAGCTTTGCCGAAATCGGCGTGCGCCCGCCGACTTTGCGATCCTGCCGGCCATAGCCGTAATAGGGGATCACTGCGGTGATGCGGCGTGCGGAAGCGCGGCGAAGCGCGTCGATGCCGATGAGCAATTCCATCAGATGGTCGTTCGCGGGGTAGGACGTCGATTGCAGGATGAAAACATCCTCACCGCGCACGTTCTCCTGAATCTCAACGAAGATTTCGTTGTCTTTGAACCGCTTGAACTCCGCCTGCGCGAGCGGCGTATCAAGGTGATCCGCAATCGCTTTGGCGAGCAGCGGGTTGGAATTGGCGGACAACAATTTCATCGGAGCGGCCCCGTCGCTTGATCGACGCTCCTTTAAGCGCCGACTCGGCGGAGTCGAAAGCTTTTGCTGCACTTTAGTGACAGCAATGTGTGACGTGGCCTGGGCGCCACGGAATCGGTGTTATTGCGACGCTTCCGCACCGGCATAGAGGGCTTCAGGTTCGTTTCGGAGCTTGGCCCACATCTGGTCGCCAAACGAGAAATGCCACCACTCGGACGGATTGGAAGCGAAACCAGCCTCGACCATGAGCCAATACAGCAACCGCCGGTTGGCGCGGGCTTCCTCGTTGGAGAACGAAAAAGCTGCGTCGTCCGTCTCGGTTTCGAAGCGATCCGTGTGCGCGAGCGGCGAAGCGTCGTCGAAGAGCGAGCCCATCCAAAGCGGATCGCCGTTTTGCCACCGTATCGTAAGATCAACCGCGCCGCCGGTGGAATGCGGCGACGGCGCATCAACACCGGTGCTCGGCGCGGCCCAATAGTTTGTCACTTCGGCCGCCAGCTCAGCTTCGCTCAGATGCGGATTGCGCTTGCGCAGCTCCGCCGGAAGCCAGCGATCATGGAAGTACGCTTGCACGGCCTGCGGACGCCAAGCGTCAAAGACGAAGAGCTCAAGCTGCGCTTCCGCCAGCTTTGCATTCACAGCGCGCAAGCGTTCAGCCGCGCCTTGCCGGAGTGAGAGCGTCGCGATCGAACCGGGTATCACGGCGTAGTAGGGTGGATTGCGCGGCTGCGCGTAGAAGTTCTCGCCGCGTACGCCATAGTCGCTGAGGGTGACGAGCCTTTCTTTGTTGGCTGCGCCGTTGAACGCGATCGGCAATTCGCGATAGCCGCGCGCGCGGTGTTCAGGCGGCGGCGGAATGGCCTTGTCGCGCACCGCGCTGAGAGAACCGAAGACGCTCATTCCAACCTTGGTCTCCTAGACCACCGTTCTCATCCGAAGCTCAGTCAGTCTCTGCCATTCAATGCAGAAGTCCGCCGATGCGCCCATCTCGCGCATTCTCTCGATGAGGGGCTTATACTTCAGCCACAGCTTCGGATTCACGCTTACCAGCTTAAACAATAGTGTGGGGCTCACCAGCTTTGAGCTCACACACGAGCCCAGGAACTCATAGAACGAAAAGACGGTATGGAGCTTTCTGTAAGGTTCCGAGTTTATGAACAGGTCGGCGTCGCCAAGCTTTTCCAAATCCTCCATCGGCACATCGGCGAGCAGAACTTCGCGATAGGTGAAGTAGATCTTGCTCCACTCGTCGTTGATGGTCACGAACAGTGCAGCCTCGGTCTGTCGCTGAATGCCAACCAGAGCGACGGCGGCGATGATCGCCGACAGCCCGCCGGCAATGCCAGCGACAATTGTAGCGATTTCGCCGATGCTCAAGGTTGCCCCCTCAATCGTCACTGCCCAGCATGATGACGCTGCAATTGCGGCCATAATCGCCCGCTTTCTCATGCACCGAGCGGCGATGCGAATGTAGGCGCTTGGATTCCGCGTAAGTATCGAGCGGTAGCGTTTCGATCTCGCGTACGCCAGCTACAGTGAGCCGTGACGCGCAGAAGTTCGGCAGATCGAAATGCAAGCGATCGCCGGCGCCCGGAACAAAGAAGCGCGCATAAGCGGGATCGACGGCAATGAACTCAGTCTCGAACTCGGGGCCGACCTCATAGGATGATTGATGGATACACGGCCCGATCGCGGCCGCGATCCGCTCACGCTGCGCCCCGTGCTTTTCCATCAGCGCAACGGTCGCTTCGATGACGCCACCAAGTGCGCCGCGCCAGCCGGCATGCGCCGCGCCAACGACCTTCGCTTTGCGATCTACAAACAAGATCGGCGTGCAATCGGCCGTGAGAATAGAGATCGCGAGGTTCGGCGCGGTGGTGACCAGCGCATCCGCGCGTGGCCGTTCGCCCACCCACGGCGCATCGATGAAAACGGCGGTAGGCGAGTGGACCTGGTGCACCCCAGTCAAGTGATCGCGCTCAATGCCAAACGTTTCCGCAATGCGGCTGCGGTTTTCCAGCACGTTGGCGGGATCGTCGTTCGAGCCGGTGCCCGCATTGAGCGACGCATAGATGCCAGTCGAAACGCCACCTTCACGTCCGAAGAAGCCATGCTTCACACCAGCGAGCACGCTCGCGCGGGAGGATGGCGGCGCGCTCAGAAGCCCGCCGGCGGCGGCAGATTGGGGCTCGACAGGCATATCACTTTGAACAACGCGCCCATCTCGTCCACATGGGTCAAGCGATGGATCTCGCGCTTCAAACGCTCAGCGTGCGAGGGATTGGCGCGCGCCAAGGCTTCGGCGCGGAACTCGATGCCAAGCGCGCGCAGAAATGCGCCTTGCGTGATCGGGCCGTGCACATCGAGGTTTGCTGCGTCCGCCAGCTGCGCAATGCGCGCGAAGTCGACGTGCGCGGTGAGATCGGCTTCACCCGGGGTTTCGATCGGATCGACCTTCTTGTGGCGCTTCAATGCCTGCAGCGTGTCTGCGCCCTCGGGCTTGGCGTAGCCGTAATCGATGATCAGCACGCGCCCGGGGGCATCATGCAAGCGGCGTTCGATGTCGTAGATGATGCTCTCAAGACCGGGCGCGATCTCGCGCACCGTGCCGATCTCGTCTTCGCTTTCGGGCGCCGGGATCGGGGCGCTCAGACCAAACGTCAGCTTCTCGGCGTCGTCGAGGCCCACGAGCTTCTCGTGCCAGCCGTCCTCGCCCAGAAAGAACTGCCGGATCGGCAAGCAATCAAAGAACTCATTCGCGACGATGAGGCAGGACCCAGGTGACACGTCCTCGATGCGCGCTTCCCACTCCGCATCCGGCACGCGCTCGCTCTGCTCGTCCTTCAACGGCGCGCTTGTCTCGACCAGCACAACGGTTGCCGCCTCATGCATGCCCTCGATGCGCTTGGTCGCGCGGATGGCATCTTCCATCAGCACGCCGCGGCCTGGCCCAAGCTCGATCCAATTAAACGCCGGCTTACCCAGCGCATCCCACTCATGCGCGCACCAAAGCCCGATCAATTCGCCAAACATCTGACTGGCTTCAGGCGCCGTCAGAAAATCCGCACTCGCGCCACCGATGTTTGGACGCGTGGCGTAATAGCCCTCGTCCGGATCGTAGAGGCACGCGCCCATGAACTCCGCAACGGTGAGTGGGCCGTTGTCGCGGATGTGTTCGATGAGTTTCTCTGAAAGGCTCATGGTTTGCGCCGCGAAGGAAGTTTGCGGTTCGCGCCCGTACGGCGGCGAAGATGCGCGGGCAATTCCCCCTCCTCTTGAGAGGAGGGGGGTAGGGGGTGGGGTGAGGTGACGTCGTTTGAATTCGGCGCCGCGTCGGCGCCGCACACATTGCTTGAGGCCGGAGCATCACCCCGCCCCCTGCCCCCTCCCCTGAAGGGGAGGGGGAGTACGGCTTTCACCGCGTCGATGATAGTTTTGCTATCGTGCGTGACTTCCCTGCGGAGGCGGACAAACTTCCAGCCTTTGCTTTCGATGTGCGCTTGGCGCTGTGCGTCGTATTCGGGGCGGCCGGGGAAGTCGTGAACCGCGCCGTCGATTTCAATTGCGATGCGCGCGCGACGGATCGCAAAATCCACCGTGTAACGGCCGATCTCATGTTGTCGCACGACGTGAATGCCCTCTGCGCGCAAGCTTCTCAACGCCTGCCAAGCACGGTTTTCGCCAGCGCTCACGCCGACGCCAGTTTCGGTTGCTTCAGCGCGCGGCGGATGAGCCAGGCGCCGAGGCCAATCATCGGGATCGAGAGCAGCATGCCCATAGTGATAAAGCCGCGCAGCGCCTCGGGCATATGCGCATCTGGCTCACGCACGGTTTCCAGCAGCGCACGGAAGAGGCCGTAGCACACCAAGAACACGCCGGTGTTCATGCCTGGGCGGCGCAGCGTGTCGAAGCGCAGCGTCAGGACGTTGATGATCGTGAACAGCGCCACGCCTTCGAGCGCGGCCTCATAGAGCTGGCTCGGGTGGCGCGGCTCCATGCCTGCCGCGCAGGTGACGCCGCCATTTTGCATCAGCAAGCGCTCGTTGCAGAAGATCATCCCCCACGGCGCGTCGGTGTGACGGCCCCAGAGTTCGCCGTTGATGAAGTTGGCGATGCGGCCAAAGAAAAGACCGATTGGCGCAGCGGCCGCAGCGATGTCGCCGAGACGCAAGAGATCGACTTTGTCGGTCTTCGCTTTCACGCGCGCCGCTTCAGCTTCGGTTTTCAAAATCCATTTGTCGTCACCGAAGCGCGTGTACTCGCGCTCCTTGCCCTCCGGCGCCTTTGCAGCAGCATGCTTGGCCGCGAGCTTTGCGTATTGCTCTTCGTTGACGTGCGTCTGACGCGTGAACCACCAAGCCGCGACAGCAACGCCGATCAAGCCGCCATGGAAGCTCATGCCGCCCTGCCAGATCTGGAAGACTTCCATGAAGTTCCGCCAGATCATGTCCGGCTTGTAGAAGACCACGTAGCCAATGCGGCCGCCGAGGATGACGCCGAGCGTCGCCCAAAACAGGAAGTCGTCAGCTTGCGGCACACTCAGGGCCGGCTTGTTAGGCGCCCAAAGCTTGTCGCGCCGGATGAGCCAAACCATCCAGCGCCAGCCCAGCACCAAGCCCACAATGTAGGCAAGCGCGTACCAGCGCAGCGGAAAGGGCCCCAAATGCGCGCCAAATAGATCGAAGCCGGGGATGGTAAGCGCCGCCGGGTTGATATTGGGGAATTGGATCGCTTCTAAAATCACCCGCATCCACCTTTAGCTGATTGGCCGCATTGTCCGGCCCCGCGGCGCTTAATAAGTAGGCCGAAAGGATCGGTCCACATGCAAACGACAAGCTCGGTGTTCGATGATCTGGCCCGTTTGATGACTGGGGCCATGGGCATGGCTCAAGGAGCGCAACTTGAGGCGAAAAGCTTCATGCGCGCCCACGCCGACCGTTTCGTCGCGGAAATGGACCTTATCAGCCGCGACGAGTTCGAAGTCGTGAAACAACAAGCCGCCGATGCGCGCGCCGAAGCCGATGAGCTAAAGGTACGGGTCGCCGCGCTCGAGGCCCTGCTTAAAGACAGAGCATAATTCCACGTAACGTGAAGAAACGGCGACGTTAAGTTTCGCTCAATACTCGTGGCGCTTCCTAGTCATACAGGGGATCGATTCGACGCGCCCACTTAAGGCGCGCAATCCAAGTGGAAGAGATCGAAATTCGGCTGCTGAGGGGCAGCTAGCGCTCGCGAAGAGGGGACGCTGATGGATCTCTGGCTCGACGATGAAGCCGAAACTGTTTCCGATCCGATGGACACCGTGGAGTCCGTGATCGGGTCTGACGATCGCTTCCAGTGCGAACGCGCCGAGGATGGCGACTTGCACTTCTCTTTCAAGACCAGTTGGGGCGAGAGCGTAGGCTACTTCTCGTATCGCCACGAACTCCCAGCTTTGCTCTTCACGCTCGGCTTCGAAATCCAAGCGCCAGTATCGCGCCGCACTGAAACGCTGAAGCTCGCGGCGCTGATCAACGAAAATCTCTGGCTCGGCCATTTCGACGTGTGGTCGGACGACGGTACGATCATCTTCCGGCACGCCATGCCGATGATCGGCCGCGACGAAATCTCCATCGGCGAAGTGCAAGCCATGCTCGCAGCGGCAATGGATGCGGCGGAGCGCTTCAGCCCGGCGTTCCAATATGTGATCCTCGGCGGCATGACGGCCGAAGATTCATCGGCTGCCGCATTGTTCGAGACCGTCGGAGAAGCGTGAGCCTAGACGCGCCCTCGATCGCTTTAGTCGGCGCGGGCGCAATGGGCGGCGCGCTCGTGCGCGGCTGGATCGAAGCCGTGCGCAAAGGCGGCGCGCTCACGCTGAGTATCGTCGATCCTAACTTCGATCCGGAACTTGAGCGCGAGCTGGATTCCGTAGGCGCGGTGATCAACCCGCCCAATCCCGGCCCGGTCGACATCGTTGTGCTCGCGGTGAAGCCGCAGATTTTTCCCTCCGTCATCGAAAGCGTGAAGCTCTTCGTGGGCGAAGACACGCGCGTGCTTTCGGTCATGGCCGGCATCCCTATGGAAACGCTCACACGCGAACTCGGCGCCCAACGCGTCATTCGCTGCGTGCCCAACACGCCGGCGCGCATTGGGCGCGGGGTCACTGCCTACGTCACATCGCCCGCCTGCACCGACGAAGATCGCCAACTCGTTGAACAATTGCTGCTGCCGCTCGGCACCGTCGAGCCGATCGCAGCTGAACGACTGATGGATGTTGTCACCGCCGTCTCCGGCTCCGGTCCGGCGTACGTGTTTCTGCTCGCGGAGGTGCTCGCTGCCGCCGCCGAACAAGAAGGCCTCGACCGCGACACCGCCATGCGCATCGCCAGTCAAACCGTGGCCGGCGCCGGCGCATTGATGCTCGAAACCGGCGAGCCGCCCGGCACACTGCGCAAGCAAGTGACATCGCCCGGCGGCACCACCGAAGCCGCGCTCGACGTCCTGGGCGCCGGCGACGGCCTCGGCCCCTTGCTGCGCCGCGCCGTCAGTGCGGCCGCCGCACGATCGCGGCAACTCGGCAAAGGCTAGCTTCTCAGCGCCGCCGCGATTTGGCATGACAGCAGCGCATGCCCCCCTTTGATCTCGCACCCGGCAAGAACACGCAGCGCGGCTTTTGGGGGACAGATTTCCAACTCGTCGATGGCTACGTGCACGTCAAATCGACGGGCACGCGCTTCAAAAACGATTGGCAACTCTGGGCCGATATCTGGCGCTGGTTCACATACTACGCGTTCGTGCGCCTGCACGGCTTCTGGGCGCACCTAACGAAACCACGCGGCCCACGCATTTGGTTCGCACCGTATCGCCCGCGTCCTTGGTACATCATCTGGGCCGCTATGGTGTGGGGCGGCTTCGAGTTTGCGCCAACGCCTGAGCGCGCAGACGCTGCGTTCTACTTCGAAGATCAAACCATCGCCAAGCCACCGCCGCCGCGCCACGCGAAGGCGTTCAACTTTGGCGTTGGCGATGTCTCAAAGAGCAACGTCGCGCGCGTGATGGAAGAAGCCTTCGGCTATCCGCTCGCTATCGATCCAACGACGTTTGTCGGCGAAGCGGTTGAGAAGGGCGAAGGCAACGGTCTGCACGACGGCCGCCTCGTGACGTGCCCGCTCTCGCCTAAGCAGGGCCAAGCCTACCAGCGCGTCATCAAAACCGAAGGCGCCGACGGCTGGGCGCACGATCTCCGCACCGCCTGCGTCGGCGGCGAACCTGTCGTGGTGTTCGTAAAGCAAAAGCCCGCCTCGGCGCGCTTCTCTATCCAGAACACCAGCGTCGTCGTCAAAACGCCGGAAGAAGTCTTCTCACCCGATGAAATCGCACAACTCAAACGCTTCCTCACCGCGATGAAGCTAGATTGGGGCGGCCTCGACGTCCTGCGCGAACATTCAACCGGCCGCCTCTACGTCGTCGACGTCAACAAAACCGACACCGGCCCCGCCGTCGTGCTGAATTGGCGCGATCGCACGAAAGCGACGACGCTACTCTCGAATGCTCTACGCAAAATGGTCAGCGCTTGATCGCGACGAGCCCGACAACAGCAATGCGATCCACATCAGCATAGTCCTCGCGCTCGAGCTCTTCGCCGAAAACGTCCGGATCGAGTTCGCTATAGGTGATGTCGAATCCGCTTAGCGCATCGAAAAGGGCAGCTTTGAGTTTATCCTCGCCTTTCACGATGGCGCTTCCAGTGTAGAGCAGGAACGCGCCGCCGCGTTCGAGGCGACGCGCGGCTTGGTGCGCCCAGGTGAACGAAAGCTCGCCACCATGCATGCCGCCGCCGTCGCGATAAGCGCGGTGATCTGGATCAGCGATGTAAGGCGGGTTGGCGATGATAAGGTCGACGTCGCCAGTCACATCGGACAAGCCGCTACACTCAACGAAATCTGCTTCTCCCGCGGCTGCCTCGATCCAATTTGCGTACGCAAAGCTGAGTGCGAGCGGGTTAATGTCTGTAAGAATTGCGCGCGCTTGTGTGATACGCGTAGCGGCTATTGCGCCAACACCAGACCCAGCGCCGATGTCCACGAGCCGCTTGCGGGGCAAGAGCGCGGGCAACGTTTGCTGTAGGAAGCGAACAAAGCGGTAGGAATCCGGGCCGAAAAAGACGGCGTCGTTTTGCGTCGTCGGAAAGGCCGAGTGTGCAAAGAGATCGCCGTCTAGCGTTGACACGCGCACACGACTGCGAAACCGGCCGCCTTCTTCATTGAGCAAATTGTTGTCGCGGAGCGTTGTGAAGAGCGCCGCGTCAATGGCCTCCGGCGCAAATGAAAGGCTCCAGCCAAACACGTCGCGCAAGTCCATAGCATCACGCGTTCTGCGCTTAGCGAGCACCCGCGCGTGCGTGGCAGGCGTTGGCGTGACGAAATGATACTGGCGCTCGCGCAAGGCGGCGAGCAGTGCACGAATTTCTCGACTCTTTTGCTTCAAGCGGGCGCTCTCGCGCCGTCACCGCCCCAAAAGTGCGAACGATATGCGTCAAAGCAATCCGCGCCGCATTGCAGCCGCATCAGCGCCCCTTCAGCAATATACCGTGCCGCCTCCGGCGTCTCAGCCACGATCGGCGCAAACACCTCGCGGTTCCAGGCTTCCGAGTGCTTGATATCGAGCACCGCATGCAGATCGAAATAGTGCCGCGCCTTCGCCGACACCTTCAGTCGCCGTAGCGCCTCACTCACCAGCGTTGCGCGTCCAGGCGCCGTCAGCTCAATCACGCCCAGGGCGCCAATCGCGTGATACGCATAAGCACGATTGGTCGCGAGCGCCGCCATCGTATTGCCAAGCGCCAACGACGGCGCGAGCGTCGTCTCAATATGCGGCGTCACTCTCAGCGCCTGCACCAGCGCATCGAGCATCGGCCCGTGCATGCCCTTGGCATTGCCGCGCCCCATCTCGTCCCAATAATTCCGCGCCAGTTCCAGCTTCGCCTGAGTAGGCATCTTCACTTGCGCCATTGCGACAAGATCATCGAACCCGGCTTCGCCAGCAGCTTCCTGTTCAACGAACCAGCGCATCTCCTCCAACGTCGCGCGCTCCGCCAGCCACGGAAACAGCGCATCGCCTTGACCGGGTCCGTTGTCCTTCAGCGCTTCAAACCAAGCGACAAACGCTTGCGAATCTCGCGGTGCTGTCGCGGCGCGCTCAATCTGAGCCGAACGCGTCAGTTCAACAAACTCACGCTCCACCGCCAGCATCGCGCGGTCTTCTTCAAACGCATCGCGCCAGTCAGCTTGTGGAATTTGCGGCGCGAGGCGCGCGCGATTCCAGTGCGCCAATTTCGCTTGTAGCGCCTGATCGTGATGGGGGTGCGGTCGCAATCGCCCAACTAATGTCCCATCCGGCATCCATGCCTCCTAGCGTCCGCACCAGAGGTGGGGCGCGGCAGCTTGACGGCCAAGTCCAGCCGGGCCTTGATCAGAACGCAACTCAATTCCAGTTCGAAGGTTTCATGTCCGTTCCGCTCGACCCCGCCCTTCGCCGTGATTTAGCCCGCGCAGCATTGTCGCTGGCGGTGTCCACACCATGGCGGGAGGTGACGCTGACAAAGCTCGCCGATGCGGCGAACCGGCCCGTCTCGGAATATTACGGCGCAAGCGTTGGTGAGGCGCTCGATTGTGTCGAAGAGGCGTTCGACCGCGCCATCGGTGACAATCTCGATAAGCTCGATCCCGCGCAGAGCGTGCGCGACCGTCTGTTCGAGCTCATCATGCGCCGCTTCGAAGCGATGGAGCCGCACCGCGCGGCAGTCACCGCCATGGAGCAGGGCGCCGATCGCGATCCAACTCTGCTCGCCGCAGCGCACCAACGCCATGTGCGCTGCGCACGTTGGGTGCTGGCGATCGCCGGCCTCGAAGCTGATGGCATGACCGGCCAAGCGCGCGCGCAGGGTCTCGGCGTCATCATCGGGCAAGCCCGCGCCGCCTGGCGCGGCGATAGCGCCGGTGACTTCGCCAAGACCATGGCCTCACTCGACCGCAACCTCCGCCGCGCCGAGGAAATGTTCGGCCGCTGGGCCGGCTTCGAAGCAAAACCGAAATCAGACGACGCGACGCCGCCGTGAGCAAACTCATTGCGATCACAGGTAGCGGAGAGCGTGAGGAGAAGGCGGTCGACGCAGATCGTCTCGTCGAAGGTTCGCCGCGCACGCTTTCAACGCTCGACTACGCGCGCGACGACAAAATTTTCGCCGGCGAATGGAGCGCAAGCGTCGGCGCGTGGCGCGTGAAGTACGAAGAATGGGAATTTTGCCACGTGCTCGAAGGCGTGTGCGAACTTGTTCCGGATGGCGGCAAAGCCGTGCGCTATGCCGAAGGTGATAGCTTCATCATCGAACCCGGTTTCAGCGGCGTGTGGCGTGTCATCGAGCCAATGAAGAAGCGCTACGTCGTGCGCTACGACTGACTCACAGGTTTCACTGCAAAACATATGCGTGCAGCGCTTGTGTTAACCCCTCGGTTAGCACTTGTTTACGCTTAGCGCGCAAACATTGACGCGCATTAGCCAAGAAGGCGCGCGTCATGTTCAAGATTGCTGCGATTGAACTGAAGCAGAACTTCCGCTCCGCGTTTGATGCGCACTGGCGCGGTTTGGCGGGCCTGGCTTTCATGGTTTTGGCCATGATGTCGATCCAGTACGACGAGCACCTCGCTCCCGAACTGAACCGTCTGAACGACGGCATCACCCACGTCGCTACCAACTTCTCCAACAAGCTGGCCAGCTTCACGCTCTAGCCTTCGCGCTTCAGCTTCTCGCGCCGCGCCAGTTCCGCCTTCGACGGATTTTCTGCGCCACGAATGGTCGTGTGTTGCACCTCGCCATTCGGCACATAAGTCGCGGCGATCAGGCCGTTCGGCGAAACCTTGCTGCTCGTGAGCGTGTAGGCGGCCGCTTGGCTCGAAGCGTCGAACAGGCGCTTGCCCTTGCCCAGCAGCACTGGGAACGTGAAGACGCGGATCTCATCAACGAGCCCAGCCGCGAGCAGGGCATGCACCAGCGCCGTGCTGCCTTGGGTAATGAGCGGCGGCCCATCGCCTTGCTTCAGCTTAGCGACGTCATCGACGTTCCCGAGCACGACAGTGTTCACCCAACTCGTGTCGAAATCGCCCGAGCGCGTCGCCACGTATTTGGTGATCCGGTTGAACTGCTTGGCGATTTCATCGTCCGGCCCGCCTTCGGCATAGGGCCAGTGCGCCGCGAAAATCTCATAGGTCTTGCGCCCTAACAGCAAATCATAGGGCTGGCCGAACAGCGCGCCGATCTCTTCGCCAAACACCGGGTCTGTATCCGCCATCGGCGCGACCCAGCCGCCGTACTTGAACCCACCCGTCGGATCCTCTTCCGGCCCGCCCGGCGCCTGCATAACGCCATCCATGGATACAAACGCGCCGACGATCACCTTCCGCATGGCAGTCTCCTTGTTTGATCCTAGGACGAACGTTCGACGCCCATCCCTACATTACGTCAGGACGGGAACTTTAACGTCTTGGCGAGCGGTGCGGTTCAAGCATCGGCGCATGCAGCACTTCGACCTTATCGTCATCGGTTCCGGCCCAGCAGGCCGCCGTGCTGCCGTGCAGGCTGCCAAGCTCAAGAGGACCGTACTCGTCATCGAGCGTGGGCGTCGCGTCGGCGGCGTTTGTGTCCACACTGGAACGATCCCATCGAAGACTTTGCGCGAAACCGTTCTCAATCTGTCCGGCTGGCGCGAACGTGGCTTCTACGGCCGCGCCCATCGCAACAAGGCCGACATCACCGCCGAAGATCTCCGCCGCCGCCTCCACATCACGCTCGATCACGAAGTCGAGGTGCTCGAGCATCAATTCGCCCGCAACAACGTCACCTGGGTCTCCGGCGCCGCGCGCTTCCGTGGTCCCAACGCCATCGAAGTCGTTGGCGAGACCGGCGACGTCCGCCATTTTCACGGCGACCGCGTCATCCTCGCTGTTGGCACCGCACCATATCGCCCCGCACACATTCCGTTCGACGGCGAGAGCGTCGTCGACGCCGACGAAATTCTCGAACTGAAGCGCCTGCCGCGCTCGCTCGCCGTGATCGGCGCCAGTGTCATC
This sequence comes from Alphaproteobacteria bacterium, assembly GCA_026400735.1. Lineage (GTDB taxonomy): Bacteria > Pseudomonadota > Alphaproteobacteria > Caulobacterales > Aquidulcibacteraceae > Vitreimonas. The sequence goes on from JAPLOL010000158.1 coordinate 13,660, forward strand.
GGCATCGAATATGCGACGATCTTCTCCGCGCTCGACGTGAAGGTCACGGTGATCGAACCAGGCCCAAACCTGCTTGGCTTCGTCGACCGCGAACTGGTGGATGAATTCATCCACGATCTTCGCGACCGCGGTGTGATCCTGCGCTTCAACAGCAAAGCCGTCAGCGTCGAAAAGCTCGGCCCCGAAAGCTGCCTCGTGCAACTTGAAGATCAGCGCCAGATATCCGCCGATATGGTCCTCTTCGCCGCCGGCCGCGTCGGCGCCACCGATGCGCTCAACCTCGACGCTGCGGGGCTTGCTGCCGACGACCGCGGCCGCATCGTTGCCGACAAAGCCAATTTCCGCACCATCGTCCAGCACATCTACGCCGTCGGCGATGTCATCGGCTTCCCGAGTCTCGCCTCCACCTCGATGGAACAGGGCCGCATCGCTGCGTGTCACGCCTTCGGCGCCGAAGCGCACGCGCCGCCGGAATTCTTCCCGTATGGCATCTACTCAGTGCCGGAGATTTCCACGATCGGCATGACGGAAGAGCAGGTCCGCGAGAAGCGCATCCCATACGAGACCGGCATCGCGCGTTTCCGCGAAACCTCGCGCGGCCACATCATGGGGCTCAACTCTGGCTTCATGAAAATGATCTTCGATCTCAACACGCGCCGTTTGCTCGGCGTGCATATCGTCGGCGAGGGCGCGACGGAACTCATCCACATCGGCCAGGCCGTGCTGAACCTCGACGGCGGCCTCGACTATTTCGTCGAGAACACCTTCAACTATCCAACGCTAGCCGAAGCTTACAAGATCGCTGCGCTCGACGCGTTCAACCGCATGCCCGCGCGCGAGACCTCAGCTGTCCATGATCTGCAAGAATTGGCTGCGCTCGCCGTCGAGCGCATTAACAAAGCGGCGCGCGCCTAGCCGAGCGGTTTGCGGCGCTTACGTGCGCGCGCCGGCGTTGGCACCATCGGCTCGGGCAGTTCGTCTACGAGATCCTGAACCGTCGGCGTCTTGATGGCGCTGAACATCGCGCGCGCGGCCTTGTCGACCGCCTTCTCCCAGCGCTCCGAGTGGCGCACCGGCAAACCGAACTTGCGGCCCATCGCAAGAAACACCAATTCCGGCACGTCGATAGCGCAAGCCTTCTCCAAGCCTTGGAAGCCGGGCGCGGAATTCGCTTCGCAAATCCGATAGCCGTCCTTGTCGAACAGAATATCGATGCCGGCGATGTCCAACTTCAACTCGCGCGCGACTTGCACTGCAAGTTCAGCCATCTCCGGCGTCGGCACGAACGGCTTGCCACTGCCGCCAAGAGAGATGTTCGACTTGAAGCCGCCATCACTTGATTGGCGCTCCATAGCCGCAACTACGCGTCCATCGATTACCAGCACACGCACGTCGCGACCATGGCTGGCTTTGATGTATTGCTGAAACAGAAAGTCTGAAGCCGCCGTCGCGCCGTCCAATAAGTTCGCGAGATCGTCAAAGTCGCCGCGGCTGTTGCAAAGCACAACGCCCGCGCCACGCGTGCCGCGCAGCTTCTTCACGACGACAGGAAAGCCAAGCTCTCGTTCGACCAAGTCAACGTCGGCCGGGAATTTACCAAGGATCGTCTTCGGGATAGGCAGCTTGGCGCCAGCAAGCACTTGCAGGGTGTGCAACTTGTCCGCGACCGACTCCACCGCCGCCGGGCTATTGGCGATAGCCACACCTTGGCGCTCAAAGTGGCGCAGCACGGCGAGCGTAAAATAGGTCGTCTCACTGCCGCAGCGGGGAATGATCAAATCGGGCTTATAAAGCTCGCGTCCCTGGTAGATCGCCGACCAGCCATGCTTTGAATCCACGACCAGATCGAATTCGCTCGGCTTTAGCACCAGCAACTCGATGTCGAGCGCACGCGCGGCTTCCTGGAAGCGGATAACTTCCGCCGCTTCGGGAACGCCAGGGCCCAAGTCCCTATTGAAAAACAGCCAGCAGCGCACAGCGATCCCCATACAAGCGCGTTAAGCGACTACGCGGATGGTCGTGGTTTTGTTCCCCAACGGGTCTGCTCTTGCTCCACGCCAGCATATACGAGCCCGACGCAACGCTTGTGTGACGGGGTAGTAATTCGTCGCGCTGGTCCGGCCCTCGGCCCGCTATCGCGCGAGCCTGTCCCTCTCTGGCTTCGAATGATGTAGGGTCATGTTGGCGCGTTTTCGGGTGGGGCCGCGCACTTTGTTTGTTATGAGTCATTATGCCGAACGCGGATGCATTGCCGGTTATCAATGTCGCACCGCTGCTCGCGGGCGTTGATGCAGCGCGTGTTGCACAGGAGATCGGCGACGCGTGCCGCAGCCTAGGCTTCTTCTACGTGACCGGCCACGCGATCAGCGCCGATACGCTCACCGCGCTTGATGCCGCGAGCCGCAAGTTCTTTGCACTGCCTGAAGCCGAAAAGACGAAGATCGCCATGGCGCGTGGCGGTCGTGCATGGCGCGGCTACTTTCCCGTCGGCGGCGAACTCACCAGCGGCAAGCCGGACTTGAAGCAGGGGCTCTATTTTGGCGAAGAACTCAGCGCGGACGATGCGCGAGTCCGCGCGGGTCTCGCGCTGCATGGGGCGAACCTATTTCCCGATGCCGTGCCCGAGCTGAAGTCAGCCGTACTGCGCTTCATGGATGAAGCTTCACGCTCTGCGCATGCGATCATGGAAGGCGTCGCACTGAGCCTGGGCCTCGATGCGCAATACTTTCGGCGCACCTACACCGCCGATCCCACTTTGCTTTTCCGCATCTTCGAATATCCCGCAGGCGACGGAGAGGGATGGGGCGTCGGCGAACATACCGATTACGGCCTGCTGACATTACTTGCGCAGGATCAAAACGGCGGCCTGCAGGTGAAGACTCCAAACGGTTGGATCGAAGCGCCGCCGGTTGAAGGCGCGCTCGTCTGCAACATTGGCGACATGCTCGATCGTCTCACCGGCGGAATCTATCGCTCAACGCCGCATCGCGTCCGCAATGTCAGCGGCAAAAGCCGACTCTCGTTTCCGTTCTTCTTCGATCCAGGCTGGAACGCGGAGATCGTGCCGCTGCCCGCCCACGCCAACGCTAACGACGATAGCCTCGAACGTTGGGATCAAGCCAACGTCCACGCCTTCAGCGGCACGTACGGCGACTACTTGATGAGCAAAGCCTCGAAGGTATTTCCAGATTTGGCGCGCGACGTTGTTGCACCTTAATCCCTCCCACAGGGAGGAGGACGCTTCTAAAGTCCGCGCTTTTGCCCAAACAAATGAATGTGCAATCGGTCCGAGTAGGTGAAGCCGTGTGCGATCACGGCGTCGATCAGTGAGCCGCCGCGCTCACGGACGCCTTCGGACGTCGTGCCCTCCGGCATGATGTAGATGCGCGGCGCCGGAATCCCGTAAAGCTCCGCAATTTCCGCCGCCGTCTCTACGTCGCGCACATCCTTCGCGACAAATTTAAGAAACGCGCCCGGTAGTTTTGCGTAGAGCCGCAACACGTCAGGCTTCAGCGCCAATTCTGCATCATTGCCCGAATGCGCCAGCTTCGGCGACACTACGAAATAGTCGATGCGGTCAATCAAGGCGTCGCTCGGCTCGATGGAGCCGTTCGTTTCCATCTCGATCCGCGTGTTGTGATCATGTTCGCGCAAGGCGTCGATCATCTCAACCAACGCATCTGCCTGCAGCAACGGCTCGCCGCCAGTGATGACAACGCCCTCGCTTTCGATCGCTCGAAGGCGCGCTGCTGTTTCAACGGCGCTCAGCTTGATCATCTCTGCGCCGGGCTCGAACTTCTTGCCGCTCTCATGTGCGAACGGCGAACCGACCCAGTTCCACGTGTAAGCTGTATCGCACCACACGCAGTGCAGATTGCAGCCGGAGAGACGCACAAATGTGCGTGGCTGGCCGATAGCCGGGCCTTCGCCTTGGATGGAGCGGAAGATTTCAGGCTCGCCCCGGTCGTTGCGCGCGAGCTTGAGGATAGCGCTCATCGCGCCGGCATCATCTCCACCAGCGCGCCGCCGACAGCCATGGCGATCTGCGGAAACACATCGCGAAGCGAAGCGTCGATGCTGGTGTAGAGCGGGTTGGATGGCGAGAGCGAGCCGATGCGCAATTGGATGCCAGGCGCAACACTAGCGCCGGCGTGCTGCACAAGAGCAGGCAAGAACGGCAGGTGCGATCCGCCGCCTGCAAGTACGACATCAATCGTCGGCGCACCAACGGCCTGCGCCCGTTGCGCAACAACCCGAAGGCTCGCCGCAATCGTCTGCGCTAGCGCTTGTTGATAGGTGCGGAAGTTCGGATCGTCGGCCAGTTCCTTGGCGATGACGGTGATCTGCTTGCGACCGACGCGCATCGTACATTTGCCGTGCCGGAAGATATCTTTCTTCAGTTCGCGTGCGGTGAGCCGTGCGGCGCGCAGCGTGCGCATGTCGTCCGGATTGTTGCGGTCAAAGCCGGCCTTGCGCAGCATCAGCTCGATCAGGATGCGGTCAACTTCATCGCCAGCGAGCGCGCTGCACTGACGCGCCTCTTTGACTTCACTCAACGATGGTGGCTCGACGCTTTCGTCGAAATCGAATGCCGCCATGTCGTTGGTGCCGGCGCCGATATCGAGTACGATCACAAAGCGCGTCGGCTGCGAGGTAAAGGCGAGGGCAGCGGCGGCCGCCGCGTGTGGCTCGAAGATGCCCGTCTCAAGCATGCCGTTGCCCGGCGCTTGCGCAGCGCGATCCAGCGCGTCCTTGCACTGCGCGATCGAGATGCCTTCGCCTTGCAGCATGAATTGTCGGCCAAGGCGTTCAGAGACAGCGGCGGCTTCGTTGAAGATTTGCTCGAACGAAAGATCGATGCCGCTGCCGGGGCGCCAAACTGGACTGGTGTAGCGGCGCTTCGCATTGATGATGCCGCGGGGCATGTTCGGCGCGAGATCCAGCGCTTCACGAATGAGCTGATCGAGATACGCGATATAGAGCACCAGTGCGTCGCGATGCTTGAACGTCCCTGTGGGGTCCATCGACGGACGCAGCTTCGTTTGCAGCGCTTCCTGTACGTTCGTCGCGCCGAGCACCGTCTTGAATGAGATCAGTGGATCGCGCGCGGTATCGACACCCCGATGCGCGTGCTGCAGCGCTTGCGGACCAAAATAAACGCGCCCGTCATCGACATAAATTACTGACGGCGTCAGCAGCGGATGCTCGGCGCCTGAGATTGCCCCGATCGGTAGCGGCTTAACGCCAACTTCGAGCGGCAGCATCGGGTCAAGGCAAATCGCCGCCTTCGACAGAGCTGTGCCGAAGTCGATGCAAATCCTTGCGCGGGTGGTCCAATCGCGTTCGCCAGTATCGTCCATCACATGCCCTATACGACGCCGGCGCGCTTAGCGCCAACCCGCTGTTCCGCGCCAGCAGCGCCCGCACGTGAACAAGATTTTATCCACAGGCTTAGGCCGGGCGGGGCAACCGCAACGACGCGCGGAGGCCGCCTAAAGGACTGCGGCTCAACAGAATATCGCCGCCATGGCTGCGCGCCACATCGCGTGCGATCGCAAGCCCGAGGCCCACGCCTTTCTGGTTACGCGATCGCGTTTCATCCAAGCGCGAGAAGGGGCGGAAGGCTTCCTCGTAAAGTTCTTCGGGAATTCCCGGCCCGTTATCATCGACGCTGACCGTGATGAACTGATCCGTACTCGAAACGGCCACCTGTACGCGGTCACCATGCGCGGCAGCGTTGTCGATGAGGTTCGCCAAGCAGCGCTTCAACGCGCGGGCGCGTCCCGGCATCGAGACGGACACTTGATCGCCAACTGTCGCAACATCGGTTCCTGCGCGTGAGGCGTCGGCCACGAGTTCGCTGACGGTCTGCGTGATGTCGACGAGTTCCGGCGCCTCATCCGAGATGCCTTTGGCGAATGCGAGATATTCGTCGAGCGTCTGCTCCATCTCCGCGAGGTCGCGCTTGATGTCATCAATCTCTGGCGATTGCTCCATCATCGCCAGCTGCAGCTTAAGTCGCGTTAGCGGCGTGCGCAGATCGTGGCTCACGCCCGCGAGCAATTGCGATCGCTGGTCTATGTGCTTTCGTATTCGCTGGCGCATGTCCTGAAACGCCAACGTTGCGCCGCGCACTTCCCGCGCGCCACGCGCACGTATGTATCCCGTATCCTCACCGCGCCCGAACCGCTCCATCGCGTCGGCGAGATTTTCAATTGGCCGCACCTGATTTCGAATGAAGATGACCGACACAACGATCAAAAAGATCGTCGCCCCCGAAATCCACGCAACGAAGAGCGGTCCTGAGCGAGCCTGCACCCGGTCGCGATACGCTTTCAGCTGCAGCACCCCGTGCTCAATCGGCACACGGATGACAACCTGCGGGCCGGGGCAGGTGGAATCGTAGAACACTTCGCGATTGATGTCCGTCTGTAGCGAGCGCAGCAGATAACGATCGAGCGTAGAGCCCCACGCGCGACAGCGCGGCACGGCGAGTTCAGCGCCAGGCTGGAGATCTATCTCCAAGCGCAAGGGACGCATCGCGTACTCACGCAATTGCTCGAAGTTTTCCTGCGTTGGATTGCGCTCATAGAGCTGAATGATCAGCGCCACGTCTGCCGCGACGCCCTGGCTCATGCGCTTCGATGTCGCCTGCCAGTGATCGTCCAAAAACACGAGCGTGATGATGAGCTGCAGCAACGCCGCCGGCGCCACGATGATCAGCAGCGTCCGCCAATAGAGACCCTTCGGCAGAATGTCGCGAAAGCGCATCCGTGGTTTTGGCGCCGTGTCCATCAATCAGCCGCCAGCCTGTATCCAACGCCGCGCACCGTTTGCAAAAACACAGGCGCACGCGGATCGACTTCAACTTTGCGCCGTAGCCGCGTCACCTGCACATCGACCGAGCGCTCAAGTCCGGCGCCAGTCCGCTTCGCAAGCTCTTCGCGGCTCACAACTTCGCCAGGCCGCGTCGCCAGAATGCGCAGCAGCGCCACCTCCGCCTCCGTCAGTCGCACCGTTGTGCCTTCACGCGAAAGTTCGCCGCGTGCGCTGTTGAAACTGAACGGTCCGAACGTGACGATCTCCGGCGCCTCGCCACGCGTCGCCAATGTCCGGCGCAGGATGGCGTTGATCCGCAGCGTGAGCTCGGCCGGCTCGAACGGCTTCGGCACGTAATCATCAGCGCCAATCGAGAGCCCGCGAATGCGATCTTCTGCCAGCCCGCGCGCCGTCATGAACACAATCGGCACCTTGGATGTTTTTCGAACGCTCTCCGCCAAGGAGAAGCCGTCTTCGACCGGCATCATCACGTCCAGGATCAGGAGGTCGAAATCCATCCCGTCCAGAAGCTTCCTTGCGCCAGCCGCGTCAGCGGCAGCCGAGACCCGCGCACCGGCTTGCGCGAGGTACTTTTTGAGCAGTTCGCGAATGCGGTCGTCGTCATCAACCAAGAGGAGATGCGGCGGACGGTCGAGGGCGTCGAAGGCTGGCGCGGCATTCATCTCCGGCGCCCCCGACAAACGTGGGCGCCGAAGGGTGCAAACCACCCCATCATGCCTAATTCAAAGGCAGATAATTCTACACCCGATGCTGGTTCGTTGACACTCATGCCGCGAGACACACAATACCCCGGAAAACCAACCCTGCTGCACTGCACAATTTCACCGGCGCAGCGGATCGGCAAGTCCCGATCATAGAGGAGGAATGGATGGCGGCGCAGTCTTTCGACGATCGCGATGGTTGGATTTGGATGGACGGCGAGTTCATCCCGCACCGCGACGCCCGCGTCCATGTCCTCACGCACGCCATGCACTACGCCTCCGCCGTGTTCGAAGGCGAGCGCGCCTATGACGGCGCGATCTTCAAGAGCCGCGAACACAGCGAGCGCCTTCATACATCAGCCAAGCTGCTTGGCTTCCAACTTCCCTACAGCGCCGAAGAGATCGACCGCGCCAAAGCCGAATTGGTGTCGCGTCAAAAAACACCAAATTGCTACATGCGCGCCATCGCTTGGCGCGGCTCCGAGCAGATGGGCGTCTCCGCCAAGCGCGACGACGTCCACGTCGCCATCGCGTCTTGGGTCTGGGGCGATTACTTCGCCGACAAGATGAAGGGCGTGCGCTTGATGGTTGCGCCGTGGCGCCGCCCCGCGCCGGACACTGCGCCGTGCAATTCAAAAGCCGCCGGCCTCTACATGATCTGCACGCTCTCGCGCCACGCCGCGACTGATGCCGGCTTCGATGACGCCATCATGATGGATTGGCGCGGTCAGATCGCCGAAGGCACCGGCGCCAACATCTTCTTCGTCAAAGATGGTGTCCTGCACACGCCTTACCCGGATTGCTTCCTGAACGGCATCACGCGCCAAACCGTGATCGGTCTCGCCAAAGCCCGTGGCATCGAAGTCGTTGAGCGCGCCATCTGGCCGAACGAGCTGGCTGGCTTCAGCGAAGTCTTCCTCACCGGCTCCGCCGCTGAAATCACACCCGTGCGCGAGATCGCCGGACTTCAGTTCAAGCCCGCCGGCATGACCGAAATGCTGCTCAACGACTTCGCCGCGCTCACGCGTCGCAAGAACGCGGCCTAACGCTTTCAGAGCCATGCGGGATGCGCTACGCCATCCCGCATGCAACTCGCCCGTTTCCCGCGCCGGCGTTACACGCCGCATTTCACGCCGCTCGAAAAGCTGCCGAACCTGGCGGCTGCGCTCGGCGGTCCCGAGATTTGGATCAAGCGCGACGATCTTCTCGGTCTCGCTGCTGGCGGCAACAAAACCCGCAAGCTCGAATTCCTCGTCGCTGACGCGCTCGCGCAAGGCGCCGACACGCTCATCACCGTCGGCGCGCCGCAATCAAACCATTGCCGCTTGACGCTCGCCGCCGCCGCGAAAGAGGGGCTGAAGTGCCGCCTCGTGCTCGAGCAACGCGTCGCCGGCTCCTACAATCCCAACGCCACCGGCAACAACTTCCTCTACAATCTCCTGGGCGCTGAAAAGATCACCGTCGTCAACGGCGGCGAAGATCTCAACGCTGCGATGCAAGCGCACGCCGCAGAACTCGAAGCCGCTGGCCGCAAGGGCTACATCATCCCCGGTGGCGGCTCGAACCCACTCGGTGCCCTAGGCTACGTCGCCTGCGCACACGAGATCGCAATGCAAAGTTTCGAGCAGAGCATCAGCTTCGATCGCATCATCGTCGCCAGCGGCTCATGCGGCACGCACTCCGGCCTACTCGTTGGCGCCAAAAGCGTAAACTTCGACGCGCCCATCACTGGCATCAACGTCCGCCGCCCGCGTGCGGAGCAGGAGGGCAATCTCTTGAAGCTCGCGCGCGAAACGGCGGCGCTCCTGAAGATCGAGTCACCCGAAGCCAAAGACGTCACCGCGCTCGATGAGTGGGTCGGCGGCGGTTACTCGATCCCAACCGACGAAATGATCGAAGCCGTGCAGATGCTCGCGCGTCTCGAAGGCGTGCTCCTCGATCCCGTCTATTCCGGCAAAGCCATGGCCGGTCTCATCGGCCTCGCACGGCGCGGCGAACTCAAGCGCGGCGAGCGCGTGCTCTTCGTTCACACCGGCGGCGCGCCCGCGCTCTACGCCTATCAAAGCGTCCTGCAATCGTGAGCGAACCCAAGACCATCGGCATCATCGGCGGCATGGGCCCGGCCGCCACCGTCGATCTCTTCAACAAGCTTGTCGAAGCGACAGGCGCAGAAACCGATCAGGATCACCTGCGCATCCTCATCGACAACAATCCCCGCATCCCAAACCGCAACGACGCCATCGCCGGCAACGGCCCATCGCCCGCGCCGCATCTCGCAGCCTCGGCACGCGGTCTCCAACAAGCCGGTGCAGACTTCCTCGTCATCGCCTGCAACACCGCCCACGCCTTCCAAGCCGACATCGAAGCAGCAGTTACAATCCCGCTCATCAGCATGATCGAAGCCACAGCCGACGCCGCCGGCAACGTCGACCGCGTCGGCGTTCTTGCAGCAGACGGCTGCCGCGGCGCCCATCTCTACCAACGCGCCTTTGAACAGCGCGGTGTCACGCCGCTGTTTCTAGAGGACACCACGCAAGCCGAGTTCATGAAGCTCATCTTCCGCGTGAAGGCCGGCCATCTCGGCGCCGACGTGCAACGGCGCATGGCATCGCTCGCGCAGAGCCTTTACGCGCGTGGCGCGAAAGCCATTATCGCCGCCTGCACCGAAGTTCCACTCGTGCTCGAAGCCGATGCGCTCGCTGTTCCGTTGATCAACTCGACTGATGCGTTGGTTTGGCGCGCAATCGCGTACGCCAAGGGGAACTAAGCGCGCGGCGTCTCGTTACCGGCTTGAGAAATTCTCGGCCGGAGATGAGCCATGGTCGCTTACCGTTTTGATCCCGATTACACCGTCGCAGGGCGCCACTACGCGCATCCGCTAATTCAGTGGCCAACCATTTTTGCCGGCGCAGCGGCAGCGATTGCCATTGGCTTTCTGCTCAACGTGCTCGGACTCGCAATTGGCGCGTCAGCGTTCAATCCCTATGAGATCAACAGCCAGGACGAGACGCTGTCCATCGGCGGCGGCCTCTATGTGATGTTCGCGCAGCTCGTTGCGTTTCAAGTCGGCGCTTACATCGCCTCGCGCGGCTCAAGATACCCTGATCACTTCGGCGGCCTGCTCACCGGCTTTATGGTGTGGGCCTTCGCGGTCGCTGTTGCTGTGGCGATTGCAACGTTTGCAGCCGGACAAGCAGTTGGCGGCGATGCTCTGCCTTCTGGAGTCGCCGAAACGATTGGCGAACTAAGCGACGCGACTGACGGGCGGGGCGCAAACGCCGCTGACCTCGCAACCGCTGAAGATACAGCTGATGCGCTCGCTGCGATCTCATGGTGGACGGTCGGTTCGCTTTCGCTCGGCTTGGCTGGCGCTATCGCCGGCGGCTGGCTCGGCTCGCATCACCCGAAGTGGGACACGCGTCCGCGTCTCGACGATTCCATGCCGTACCAATCAGCGCCTAAAGTTTGAGGAGAATGCATCATGGGTGAACTTGGCAAAGGTTGCATTCTCTGGGCCGTCGGCATCCCGTTGCCGATCATCATTCTGCTCTTCATGTTCGGAGTGCTGCACTGACAAAACCGCGCTATTGTCCCGCAGGAGGCGGGATATGGCGCGGGGCGTGGAAAGATGGTCCACCACGGTCGGAGATCAAGTCACGTGGTGGGCCCGCGTTTGGATTGGGCCAGAGCGGTACATCGTCGTCGACAAAACCGAGTACGAGGCCAAACGGTACACGCCGCCATTCTGGCAGGTGACTAAGCCCGTTCGCGACTATTCCAAAGAAGTTGCCGCAGGGATGGCGCGTCTGACGACGGACTTGGCTGAGCGCGTTGCGCCGCTTGGATTTCTGCGCACGAAACGTCGGCTTTATGTGCGCGAGCACCGTGAGGTGGTCGAGTCGATCTACCTGCATCGGGGCGGAAGCTCTTACGGCGGCGCCCCAGTTAATCCCTCTATCTCAATTCGCGTGATGCTTGGCGTCCATGTGCTGAGCGCACCACGGCCTGGCGCAACCGTTGGCGTGATGAGCGATCACATCCGCAAACCAGATGGGACGCCATATCACGACCGATTCAACTCCGAGACGTGGAGTACGTATGATCTTTGCGTCGAGGACCTGACGCGCTTCGTGACTGAGTTTGCGGAGCCTTGGTTCGCGAAATGGCGCGATCCGAAATCAATGCTCGGCTTTCCCGACCTGCCGAAGCGAACGAGGGTGGTCCTTGAGCGAGTGCTAGAAGCGCCGATGAACCCCCAGCACGTTGCATTCGCGCTCAAAGCGTGCGGCATTAAGAAGTCGAAGTTCGACAGGGGCGGGTTTTCAACCTGATTGATCGGCTGCGTCTTCTCGCCTTGCCAGGCCTCCGCCTGCACATTCGCAATCCGTCGCCCGACCTTCACGATCTTGGCGCGCGCAAACGTATCAACCGGCTTGCCTGAGCGCAGATAATCGATCCCAATATCGACCGTCTTCGGAAACCGCTCGCTCTTCGAAGCAATCGCCAGCTGCGTCAGCGCCGTCACTTCCAGTAGCGCGCCAACCACGCCGCCATGCAACGCCGGCAACAACGGATTGCCGACCAAGTGCTGGCTAAACCGCATCACCAGCGTCAGCTCATCGCCCTTAAGCTCCGCGCGGATACCCAAGAACCGCGCATACGGCACGCGCTCGATCGCGGAAGCCACGCGTTGTTGCGGCGTCTCGCTCATGACTTCTTCGTCCGCAAGTTCGCGCCAAATTTCCGGCCGTTGTTCGAGTTGACCATGAACGCCGCCGCCACATGTGCGATCGGATTGTCCGGCGTGTCGTCGTAAGCAACCGCGCGCACGAACGCGACGCTCTTGCCCAACTTGTAGCAATGCGCTTCCGCCAGCACGTCGCGCTTCGGCGTCGCCGGCCGCATGTAGTCGATCCGCAAGTCGATGGTCGCCACTGTCGTCGGATGCTCCATCGCCGCCACAGCCGCCGTGCCGCACAAAGTATCGAGAAACGTCGTGATCACCCCGCCGGCGATGACGCCCGTCTCCGGATCACCGATCAGCTCTTCGCGATAAGGCACCAACCCCCAAACCCGCGCCGGCTCGATCTTCGTCACCTCCATGCCCAGCGCCTTGGCCTGCGGCGTGAACTGGATCATGGCCCGCACGCGCTGCAGCGGATCGTCGGTCGGGGAG